>DATDIH010000272.1:0-5182 GCA_036521155.1 Streptosporangiaceae bacterium | reverse complement strand
CGCCCCGGCCGCAGAGGGCGCGCCGCCGCGGGCCGACTCGCGGCCGTCGCTGCCGCTGCGCCGCCGGACCGGGTCGCGGCGGACCGAGGCGCCGCAGGCATCGCAGCCAGCACAGTTCGGCTCCGAGCCACCCAGCTTCAGCCCGGTCCAGCCGCAGTCCACCGGGGCGCAGCCCATGGAGCCGCAGTTCAGCATGGAGCAGCCGCAGCCGCGGTTCACCCCGGAGCCGGCCGGGCCGGCGGCACCCGAGCCCGTGGATGAGCACCCGGATGGCATACCCACCGACGGCGGCGACTACAAGGGGCTGCCCCGGCGGGTGCGCCAGGCCAACCTGGCCCCGCAGTTGCGGGACGCGCCCACGGCCGCGGGGAACCAGCCGGAGGCCGCGTCCGGCGACAACGTGGCCAACCGGTCACCCGATGACATCCGCACCGCTCTGTCCGCCATGCAGCGGGGCTGGCAGCAGGGCCGCAGCGTGACCGGCGAGGGTGCCGAGACCGACAGCGTGGCATCCGGCCACCTGCCACCGGCCGAAGGAGAGGCCAGCGATCCAAACCGCGGGGGGTCCGATGAAAGCTGATCGAAAACCCGGGGGCAAACGATGAACCCGCACTACGTCAACAAGGGCGGCGAGCTCAGCTGGCTGCTCGATGACCTGGTTAAACGCGTGCCGCAGGTCGGCAAGGCGGTCATGCTGACCCAGGACGGCCTGGCCATCGGCGCGTCGGCCGGCCTGTCCCGCGAGGACGCCGAGCACCTGGCGGCGCTGGCGGCCGGGTTCCAGAGCATGGCCCGCGGCGCCGGCGAGCACTTCGGCGGCGGCCGGGTCCGGCAGACCATCATCGAGATGGAGTCGGCGTTCCTGTTCGTCAGCGCGGCCGGCCAGGGGACCTGCCTGGCCGTGCTCAGCACCGGCGACGCCGACATCGGCCTGGTCGCCTACGAGATGGCCGTGCTGGTCCGCCGGTCGAACGAGCACCTGGGGGTGGCGGCCCGGCCCTCGGGGGTCCAGGGCGGTGGCTATCCCCAGGGCGGCAACAACTTTCCGCCAGGTGGGGGCTACGAGCAGGGCGCCCCCTATCAGCAGGGCTACCCCGGGCCCGGCCCGGGCACCTCTTACCAAGCCCCGCAGCCACGGGTCGCACCCGCACCGAACTCCGTGTATGCGCCCTACCCAACGCCGGCCGGGAGTCCCGGCCCGGCGCCATACCCGGAGTGATTCACGCTATGCCGAGCCCTGAGGAACGCTGGCTGGATTCTGAGGCCGGGCCGATCGTGCGTCCCTACGCGCTGATCGGCGGCAGAACTCGGCATGCTGGTGAGAAGTTCGACCTGGTCGCGACCGTGAGCGCGACCCACAAGACGATTTCAGACCCAGCCGCCCTGGGTCCTGAGCAGATGTGGGCGCTGAACCTGGCCCGGAGACCGACGACCGTCGCGGACCTGGCCTCCGAGCTGAACCTTCCGCTGGGAGTCGTCCGGATCCTGCTCGCCGACCTGCGCGACAGCGGTTTCATCGTCATCCATTCTCCGGAGGCCGGGCAGGGCCACCGTGACACTTCCATTCTGAGAGAGGTGCTCAATGGCCTACGGGCACTTTGAGCCGGCGTCCCCCGCCGGACGTGGACATACGGCGATCAAGATCCTGCTGGCCGGTGGCTTCGGAGTGGGCAAGACCACGATGGTCGGCGCGGTCAGCGAGATCAAGCCTCTCCGTACGGAAGAGCCGCTGACCGAGCGCGGGATGAGCACCGACGACATTGCCGGGGTGGAGGGCAAGACCACCACCACGGTGGCGATGGACTTCGGCCGGATCAGCCTGCGCGAGGACCTGGTGCTGTACCTGTTCGGCACGCCCGGGCAGCAGCGTTTCTGGTTCATGTGGGACGAGCTGGCGGTCGGGGCCCTGGGCGCGGTGGTGCTCACCGACACCCGCCGGCTGGCCGACTGCTTCCCGGCCGTGGACTACTTCGAGCGCCGCGGCATCCCGTTCATCATCGCGGTGAACTGCTTCGACGGGTCGATCAATCACGACCCGGAGGACATCCGCGTCGCCCTCGACCTGGACCCGGGCTTCCCGGTGGTCCTGTGCGACGCCCGTAGCAAGGACTCGGCCAAGGAAGTGCTGATCGCACTGGTTGAGCACGTGCTGATGTCAGTCGAGGAAGCCCCCGGTCAGCCCGAGGCGGCCGCCCGCGGCTGAGCGGTGCGGAGCCGACGTCGTGGCGGCCCCGCACTGACCCGGGAACCCGGGGAGAAGACCTTCGATATGAATAAATCCGTCGGCAGAACGGCCCACACGGCTTTACCGTGGCCTTCGATGGGGCTCCAGCCCCACACGGTGCTCAGCGCGTCCACGATCTGCAGGCCGCGGCCGCTCTCCCGGACCCAGTCCGGCTGGCGTGGCGTGGGTGCGTCGTCGCTGGCGTCGATGACCGCCAGCATGACCTCGCTGGCCCGCTTGAGCAGGCACAGCTTGAGGACGTCGGGCTCGGTCCGGCCATCCGGGCTCGGCTGGCTGGACCAGGCGCTCCAGGCTCGCGGGTGCGGGTGGACGTTGGATCCGTGGTCGGGCCACCCGCTGGTGTGGGGCACGTTCCCGTGCTGGACGGCGTTGACCACCAGCTCGCCGATGATCGTCTCGGCTTCGTCCACCAGCTCGCCGAAGCCCCAGGCCTGCAGGATCTCGCGGGTGAAGTGGCGGGCCGCGCGGGCTGACTCGGGAGAAGCGGACAGTACGCAGGAGGTGACAGCTGGTGTTTCCCACCATGCGGATGGCACCAGCAGAAGCCGTGGCGAGTTGAAGCCCGGCTCAGAGTCAGCGGTGCCGCTCACAGCCAAATCGTCACCTCTGGTTCCGGAGGGGTCCCGCACCCGAGGAAGCTGCTGGTGGTGATCACGATGTCATTGCAGGTGCGAGGCCCTGTCCGTCGCCGCGTAGTCGTGCACGTCAGCACCATGCTGCCTGATACATTGTGCAAGTGCAAGGCCCAATGCACGTTCATTTGAATGTGCAGTATGCGATTCTAGATGTACGCGACTAGTGCCTATGACGGCTCAGGGGGCCCATTCTGGCACGTCACACCGGGTCGCGACGTCAATGGACTGACCAGCGGGTCACCAAGGGGGCCGCGCGTTCAGCGAGGGAGCCACGTCATGGATGAGCCGTACAACGGAATGCCGGCCACGGGGCTGGGCCAGATCAGCTGGCTCAAGAGCAGGCACAGCAATCCGAGCGGCAACTGCGTCGAGGTCGCCTGCCTGCCGGGCGGAGATGTCGCCGTACGCAACTCACGCTTTCCCACCGGCCCGGTCCTGCTCTACACCCAGGCCGAGATCGCGGCCTTCCTGCAGGGCGCCAAGGACGGGGAGTTCGACTATGTGCTGTCCTGAGCGCGGGCGCACCGGCCGGGTGACCGCAAATACAGCCCCGTAAGCCGAATTGACGCCCACGGCGGCCATGTGACCTAATCGAGGTCAGCGCGTGATACCAGCTGTTATGCCGGACCCCGGAGACTGGTTCCGCTAACGAACTGCTTAACTGACCGGTAACAAAAAGGCATGTCAAAATATGACATGCACTCTTTGCAATCCCAAGATCACGTGCAAAACTTGACCACGCGTTGCTATGTGTCGACGACCGAGGGGTGGCGATGAGCGCGTCCGAAGGCGCTGCCTGGGAGGGTCCGGTCCGGAATTTCGGTCGGCGTGCGAGCGGGCCGACGGTCCAGCGGATCGTCCTGGGTGCCCAGCTCCGCCGGCTGCGAGAGGCCCGGGAGATCACCACGGAGCAGGCCGCCGAGGCCATCCGTGGTTCGCATTCCAAGATCAGCCGGATGGAACACGGCCGGGTCGGCTTCAAGGACCGGGACGTCGAAGACCTGCTCACCCTGTACGGCGTGATGGATACCGCCGACCGGGAGAGCCTGCTCAGCCTGGCCCGGGAGGCGGGTAACCCGGGCTGGTGGCACGACTTCGGTGACCTGCTGCCGCACTGGTTCGAGCCGTACATCAGCCTCGAGCAGGCCGCGTCGGTGATCCGCAACTACGAGGTGCAGTTCGTGCCGGGCCTGCTGCAGTCCCCGGCCTACGCGCGTGAGGTCATCCGGCTGGGTCACCCGACCATCAGCGCCGACGAGCTGAACCGCCGGGTCAATCTGCGGATGGGCCGCAAGCGGCTGCTGTCCCGGCCGACCGCGCCGCGGCTGTGGGCCGCGCTGGACGAGGCCGTGCTGCGCCGGCCGATGGGCGACACGTCGGTCATGCGCGAGCAGGTGGACCACCTGCTGGAGATGACCGCGCACCCGAACGTGACGCTGCAGATCGTGCCGTTCAACGTGGGCGGGCACTCGGCGGCGGGCGGGCCGTTCTCCATCCTGCGCTTTGCCGAGCCCGAGCTGTCCGACGTCGTCTACCTGGAGCAGCTGACCAGCGCGCTGTACATCGACAAGCCCGTCGAGGTCGACCGCTACCTCGAGGTCATGGAGCGGCTCTGCGTGCAGGCCGAGACCGCGCCCGACTCGATCAAGCTGCTGGAGAAGATCCGCGACGAGCTGCCCTAGATTTTTTATATCGAAGGTCACGAGCGAGGCCCCCACCAATGGTGGGGGCCTCGCTTCGTGGTGGCTCAGTGGGGCGCGCCGGGCAGGCCCTCGGGGGTTTCCGGGACCAGGGTCGGGGTGGCCCGGGTCAGCGTCTGCTTCTTGAAGAACGCGGGCAGCGCGATCCGGCAGTAGAGGAAGAAGATCAGGCCGGCCAGGGCGGACACGAAGAACACCATGAACGCCCCGCCGATGTGCCAGTACGGGTAGAACGGCATCTTAAACGAGGTGTAGCTGTTCTCGGTGCCGACGTCCCAGTCCTCCCACAGGCTCCAGACCCCGGCGAAGTACATGATCACACCGCCGAGGAAGGGCAGGATGCCCTGCATCCACAGGTCACGGGGGGTCTTGGTCAGCGTCTTGCGGTAATACCAGACGCAGGTGAAGGCGGTCAGCCCGTAGTAGAGGGCGATGTACAGGCCGATGGAGGTCACCGCGTCGGCGATGACGTTGCCGCCGGACAGGTAGTTCATCAGGACGTAGAGGACGATCGAGACGCCGCCCATGGCGATGGTGGACACAGTGGGCGTCAGGTACTTGCCGTGCATCTTGGCGAACGCCTTGGGCAGCGCCTTGTAGAC
>DATDIH010000271.1:0-5558 GCA_036521155.1 Streptosporangiaceae bacterium | reverse complement strand
GGCCCGGCAGGTCGAGCTGGTGCACGCCTGGCGGCGCTTCCCGTCGGTCGACCCGGCGCTGCCCCGGGAGCTGCTGCCGGCCCGCTGGAGCGGGCTGGAGGCGGCGCGCCTGTTCGCCGACCGGCATCAGCGCTGGTCCGGGGATGCCCGCCTGGAGTGGAAGCGGCTCAACGACCTCGGCTGAACCTCGCCAGGTAGCTCTTCACAGCAAAAGGCCTACCAGGTACCGTCACCGTGCGGTACGCCGAGCCGCTCGTGCCCGGCCTCCTCGTCGCGGAAGGGACACCCTGATGCAGCAGCGGGACACCCGCCAGGACGACCGGGCAGCACGGCTCATCGGGCCCGCGGCGGCCACGCTCGGACGCGCGCTCAGCCGCAGGTGGTCCCTGCCGCCCCGGCGCAATCACGTCGCCGTGGTCCGGGACGTGGCCGTGCCGATGTCGGACGGCGCCGTGCTGCGGGCCGATCACTATCTGCCGGTCACCGACCGCCGGGTGGCCACCGTGCTGGTGCGCAGCCCTTACGGCCGCGGGTTCCCGTACAGCCTGGGGAGCGCCCAGCTGATCGCCGAGCGGGGGTTCCATGTGCTGCTGCAGAGCTGCCGCGGCACGTTCGGCTCCGGTGGCGAGTTCGACCCGATGCGCCATGAGGCCGCGGACGGGCAGGACACCGTGGCGTGGCTGCGCCAGCAGCACTGGTTCGACGGCCGGCTGGCCACCTACGGGCTCAGCTATCTCGGTTTCGTGCAGTGGGCGCTGGCCCAGGACCCGCCGCCGGAGCTGGTGGCCGCCGTGATCCAGGTCGGCCCGCACGACTTCAGCCGGGCCGCCTACCACCACGGCGCGTTCGACCTGCAGAATTTCCTCGGCTGGAGCGACATGGTCGCGCACCAGGAGACCTCCGGCGGGCCGGCCGGCCTGTGGCGGATGGCCACCTCCGACCGGCGGCTGCGCCCCGCGCTGAACGGGCTGCCCGTCACGGCCAGTGGCCGGGACCTGCTCGGTACCGGGGCCCCGTGGTTCGAGGGCTGGCTGGAGCACCCGGATCTGGCCGATCCGTTCTGGGCCCCACTGCAGTGCGGGGCCGCGCTGGAGCGGATTGCGGTGCCGACCCTGCTCGTCGGGGGCTGGCAGGACCTGTTCCTCGAGCAGACCCTGGAGCAGTACCAGGTCCTGTCCGGCCGGGGCGTGCCCACCAGGATGCTGGTCGGGCCGTGGACCCATGTCGAGGTAGCCACCAAGGGCGGGGCTGCCATGACCGAGAGCCTGGCCTGGCTCGACCGCTACGCCGGCCCGGGGGTGACCGCCCAGGGCGGTACCCCAGATACCAGTCCCCCGGTCGAGAACTCCGTGCGGGTCTGGGTCGGCGGGAAAGGGGCTGGCACCGGCTGGCGCGAGGTCTCTGGCTGGCCGCCCGCGGGCCCCCGGGAGCAGCGCTGGTACCTGGGCCCGCACGGCATCCTGACCGCCGGGGGCCCGGCGGACGCCGGGACCCCGCCCGCCCGGTTCCGCTACAACCCGGCTGACCCCACCCCCTCGGTCGGCGGCGCCACCATGACCCCGTCCGCAGGAGTGCGTGACAACCGGGCGCTGGAAGCTCGCGCCGACGTGCTCATCTTCACCAGCGAGCCATTGGCCAGGCCGGTCGGGATCCTCGGCGAGGTGGCCGCCGAGCTGACCGTGGCCCGGGACAACCCGAACGCCGACCTGTTCGTGCGGCTGTGCGACGTGGACGCCAAAGGCCGGTCGCGCAACGTCTGCGACGGCATCGTCCGGCTCACCACCAAGGACCCGGACGACGGCCTGGTCCGGGTGTCGCTCATCGGCGTGGCCCACCAGTTCGCCCCGGACCACCGGATCCGGCTCCAGATCTCGGGCGGTGCGCACCCCCGCTTCGCCCGCAACCCGGGGACCGGCCAGGTCGAGGCGCCCGCGCGGGATCTCGTGCCCACCGGGTACCAGATCGACCCGGGCGCCTCGGCGCTGTTGCTGCCGGTCACCGGCTGAGGCGCCGCGAAATATGCTACAAAGACTTGACGTAATTGCCGTAGAACGTAGAACATGGAAGGTACCTGAGGCCCAGCGGAAGGATGATCATGACCGGCGAGGCCAGAGTGGACTTCCGCGCGCATCCTGGGCAGTACCGGCACTGGCGGCTGGCCTGCGACGGCCCGGTCGCCACCCTGACCATGGACGTGGACGAGCAGGGCGGCCTGGTCCCGGGCTACGAGCTCAAGCTGAACTCCTATGACCTCGGGGTGGACATCGAGCTGTACGACGCGGTGCAGCGGCTGCGGTTCGAGCACCCCGAGGTCCGGACGGTGGTGGTGACCAGCGGCAAGGACAAGGTCTTCTGCGCGGGGGCCAACATCCGGATGCTGGCCGCTTCGCCGCATCCCTGGAAGGTGAACTTCTGCAAGTTCACTAACGAGACCCGCAACGGCATCGAGGACGCCAGCGCGAACTCGGGCCAGACGTGGCTGGCCGCACTGAACGGGACCGCGTCCGGCGGCGGCTACGAGCTGGCCCTGGCCTGCGAGCACATCATGCTCATCGACGACCGCTCGTCCGCGGTGTCGCTGCCGGAGTTGCCGCTGCTCGGCGTGCTGCCCGGCACCGGCGGCCTGACCCGGGTGGTGGACAAGCGGCACGTTCGCCGCGACCGCGCGGACTACTTCTCCACCAAGTCCGAGGGCCTGGGCGGCAAGAAGGCCGTGGCCTGGCGGCTGGTCGACGAGGCCGTGCCCCGGGCGAAGTGGGACGAGGTCGTCCGGCAGCGGGCCGGGGAACTGGCCGCGCGCTCCGGCCGCCCCGCCGAAGCCGCCGGCATCGAGCTGGCCCCGCTGGCCAAGACCCGCACCGACGAGGAGATCAGCTACGAGCACGTGACGGCCCGGCTCGACCCGGCGCGGGGGGTGGCCGAGATCACCGTGTCCGGCCCGGGCACGATGCCGCCCACCAGCCTGGCCGGGCTGCACGAGCAGGGCGCCAGCTTCTGGACCCTGGCCGTCACCCGGGAACTCGACGACCTGATTCTGGACCTGCGCACCAACGAGCTGGAGCTGGGCACCTGGGTGCTGCGCACTCACGGCGACCCGGCCCGGGTCCTGGCCTACGACCGGTTCCTGCTGGGGTGCCGCGATGACTGGCTGGCCACCGAGATCGTGCTCTACCTCAAGCGCACCCTTAAGCGGCTGGACGTGACCAGCCGCAGCCTGCTGGCCCTGATCGAGCCGGGCAGCTGCTTCGCCGGCTCGCTGCTCGAGCTGGCCCTGGCCGCGGACCGCTCCTACATGCTGGACGGCGTGTTCGAGGAGGTTGATCCGGACACCCCACCCGCCGTGATCACCGTTGGCCCGGTGAACCTGGGGCCGCTGCCGATGAGCAACGGCCTGACCCGGCTGCAGACCCGGTTCCTGGGCGATCTCGACGCGCTGGCGGCGGCCGAGAAGAGCGCGGGCGACCCGCTCGACGCCGAAGATGCCGAGGCGCTCGGCCTGGTCACCTTCGCCCCCGACGACATCGACTGGGACGAGGAGGTCCGCATCGCCGTCGAGGAGCGGGCCAGCTTCAGCCCGGACGCCCTGACCGGCCTGGAGGCGAACTACCGCTTCCCCGGCCCCGAGACCATGGAAACCAAGATCTTCGGCCGGCTGACCGCCTGGCAGAACTGGATCTTCTACCGCCCGAACGCCTCGGGCCCCGACGGCGCGCTGCGCAAGTACGGCACCGGGCAGCGCGCCGACTTCGACCGAAAGCGAGTCTGATTCGCATGTCCTCGGCACCCGACTACAGCGAGAAGATTCCGAACAACGTCGAGCTGCGCGACGACCGCCGGCTCCAGCGGGCGCTGGAATCCTGGCAGCCCAACTTCCTGAACTGGTGGGAGTCCATGGGCCCCACCCTGCCCACCCAGGACGTCTACCTGCGCACCGCGGTCAACGTGGGCCGCGAGGGCTGGGCCCACTTCGGGCACGTGCCGATGAAGGACTACCGGTGGGGCATCTTCCTGGCCGAGCGGAACGCCGAGCGCCACATCGCGTTCGGCCAGCACAAGGGCGATCCCGCCTGGCAGAAGGTGCCCGGCGAGTACCGGGCCGACCTGCAGCGGCTGCTCGTCATCCAGGGCGACACCGAGCCGGCCTCGGTCGAGCAGCAGCGCAACCTCGGGGCCACCGCCCCCAGCCTGTATGACCTGCGCAACCTGTTCCAGGTCAACGTGGAGGAAGGCCGTCACCTGTGGGCCATGGTCTACCTGCTGCACGCCTACTTCGGCCGCGAGGGCCGCGAAGAGGCCGAGGAACTGCTGCACCGCAATTCCGGCAGTGAAGAGTCCCCCCGCATCCTCGGCGCGTTCAACGAGGAGACGCCCGACTGGTTGTCGTTTTATATGTTCACGTACTTCACGGACCGGGACGGCAAGTACCAGCTGGGGACGCTCAAGGAGTCCGCGTTCGACCCGCTGTCGCGGACGTGTGAGTTCATGCTCAAGGAAGAGGCCCACCACATGATGGTCGGCACCACCGGGATCGACCGGGTGGTGGAGCGGACCGCGCAGCTCATGGTGGAGCACGAGACCGACGACGCCGGGCCGCTGGGCGCGGTCCCGCTGACCGTCATCCAGAAGTACCTGAACTTCCACTACAGCGTGTCTCTCGACCTGTTCGGCGGGGAGACCTCCACGAACGTGGCGAACTACTACACCGCCGGCCTCAAGGGCCGCTGGCTGGAGGAACGGCGCAAGGACGACCACCGGCTGACCGACGACTCGTTCATGGTGGACGCGCTCGTCGACGGGCAGATCGGCCAGACCGAGGTGTCCGCGCTGGTCGGCCTCAATACCGACCTGCGCCGCGAATACATCTCCGACTGCGAGAGCGGGGTCACCCGGTGGAACCGGATCCTCGACCGGGCCGGCCTGCCGCAGCGCCTCAAGCTGCCGCACGTGGCGTTCAACCGGAAGGTAGGCGCGTTCGCTAGCGTGGAGGTGAGCCCGGACGGCGAGCTGCTGACGGAGCAGGAGTGGGCGGATCAGAAGGGGCGGTGGCTGCCCACCGACGTGGACAAGACCCACGTCCAGTCGCTGATGCAGCCGGTCCACGAACGCGGGAAGATCGCCGCGTGGATCGCCCCGCCGCGCAACGGGATCAACGGCCAGCCGTTCGACTACGACTACGTCCACCTCGCCTGAACCGATCGCCTCAACCACCGGGAGGCAGCCGCAATGCCGCCGCTGTTCAACGCGTGCGAGTACCTGCTGGACCGCCGGCTGGCCGAGGGAGACGGGCCGCGCACCGCGCTGACCGGCGCGGCCGGCGACGTGAGTTACGCCGCCCTGCATGACCAGGTGGCGCGGACCGCCACCGCACTGCGGACCCTGGGGCTGCAGCCCGAGCAGCGGGTGCTGATGCTGATGGCCGACTCCCCGCAGTTCGTGGTGGTGTATCTGGCCGCTATGAGGATGGGCGCGGTCCCGGTCCCGGTCTCCACGATGCTGAAGGCCGACGGCGTGGCCGAGCTGCTGCGAGACTCACGGGCCCGGTTCCTGGCCGTGACCCG
>DATDIH010000270.1:0-2692 GCA_036521155.1 Streptosporangiaceae bacterium | reverse complement strand
GTCAGGGGACCGCGACGGCGGGCTCGTCGGCGGGCTGGGGCTCGATGCGGCCGTCGCGCATGCGGACCACACGGCCGGCGGCCGAGGCCACTTCGGGGTCGTGGGTGACCATGATGATGGTCTGGCCGCCGCGGTGCAGGCGGCGCAGCAGCTCCATGACCTCGGCGCCGCCCTGGGAGTCGAGGGCGCCGGTGGGCTCGTCGGCCAGCAGCAGGGTCGGCTCGTTGGCCAGCGCCCGGGCGATGGCCAGCCGCGGCCGCTGGCCGCCCGACAGCACCCCGGGCACAGCGGTGGCCTTGTCGCCGATGCCGAGCAGGTCGAGCAGGTCCCGGGCCCGGGTCTCGGCCATCTTGCGCTTACGGCCGGCGATGACCGCGGGCAGGGCCACGTTCTCCAGCACGGTCATGCCTTCCAGCAGGTTGAAGAACTGGAACACCAGCCCGATGTGACGGCGCCGCAACCGGGCCAGGTCGTCCTCGCTGCGCCCGGTCACCTCCTCGTCGGCCACCCAGATCTGCCCCTCATCCGGCCGGTCCAGCCCGGCCACCAGGTTCAGCAGGGTCGACTTGCCGCAGCCGGACGGGCCCATCAGCGCGATGAAGTCGTTCTGGCCCACCGCCAGGTCGACTCCGCGCAGCGCCCGCACGGGTGCGTTCTCGGCTTCGAACGTCTTACGCACACCCTGGACGGTCAGCGCGGCGGCGGCGCGAGCGGCCACCTCGGTGGCCGCTCCCATGTCAGAAACACTCATCCCACTCCCACCCCTCCATTGAGCCCATTGGGGACGATCTTGTAAGCGACGACCGGGGCCTCGCGCCCCTTCACGTGCTGGGCGCCGAGCGCGGTGGTCTGCACCGGTACGGTCAGCGCCTGCATGGTGGCATCGGAGATCACCGTCTCGCCCCTGGCCGCCAGCTGTTGCAGCCGCTGGGACAGGTTCACGGTGTCGCCGACCAGCGTGTACTCGAGCCGTTCGGCCGATCCGAGCAGGGCCGCCGCGGTCTCCCCGGTGGACAGGCCCAGCCCCAGCCCGAACTCGGGCAGGCCGCTGGCGGTCCAGGAGGTGTTGATCTCGGCTTGCAGGGCGTGCATGGCGGCCGCCGCGACCACCGCCCGGTCCGCGTGGTCGGGCTGCGGGAACGGCGCGCCGAACACGGCCATGACCGCGTCGCCGACGAACTGCATGACCGTCCCCCCTTCCCCCAGGATGGCCTTGTTCATCGCGGCCCGGTGCGTGTTGAGCTGGCCGGCCAGCTGGCTCGGGTCCGCCCGCTCCGCGATCGTTGAATATGACCTAATGTCGCTCATCAGCACGGTGACCACCAGTCTTTCGGTCTCACCGATCTCGCGATGGTCTTGCCGGAGCTTGTCGGCCAGGCCGCTGGGCAGCAGCCGCGACAGGGTCTCGCCCTGCTCTTCGCGGTCGACGATGGCCTGGTGCAGCAGCCGCAGCCGGTTGAGCGCGTCCTGGTTCCCGGCCGAGACGCCCTCGGCGAGCCGGACGAACAACGCCGACACCTCGTCGTCCACCGCCTCGGGCGGGACGTGCCGGGCCGCGGCGATGGCCTTGACCGGTTTGCCCTCAGCCACCAGGCTCAGCAGCTCCTCCTCGCTGGGGGACAGCGTGCCCGGCGTGGCCACCGGATTGACCAGCGCGGCCACGATGTCCGGGTCCAGCGCGGTGCCGCCGGTGGCCACCGCCCGGATCGCGTCGGCCAGCTGGGTGCCCCCGGCCACGTGGTCCTTGAGCAGGTAGCCGTAGCCCGCCGACCCCTCGGCCAGCAGCGACACCGCGTACTCCGGGTCCTCGTACTGGGACAGCACGACGACCCCGGTGCCGGGGTGCCGCTTGCGCACTTCCTTGGCCGCGTCGATACCTTCCCGCTGGAACGACGGCGGCATGCGGATGTCGGTCACCAGCACCTGAGGCCGGGTCTCGGACACCCCGCTGACCACGCCGTCGAAGTCCCCGGCCACCCCCAGGACCTGCAGGTCCTGCTGCCGTTCGATGAGGGCGCGCACGCCTTCCCGCACGATCAGGTTGTCGTCCGCCAGGAAGACCCCGATCGTGGGCGCTGATCCGCTGCCGTGCTCCACATACCCAGTTGTCGCATACCGGGGCAGAGCCGGGCCAGTGCGCAGCCACGCCGGTCGCTGATGGTGCTACCACCCCGGGAAACGGCAGGTAGCACGCTGGCCAGCGGCCCGCGCCGGCCCCGAGCATGGAGGCCATGCGTGTTCACCTGTGCGGGGTCCGCGGGTCGACCCCGGCCCCGGGAGCTGACTTCGTCCGTTACGGGGGCCAGACCTCCTGCGTGGCCGTGGCTCACGACGGAGCCCCCGCCCCCACCCTGGTCCTGGACGCTGGTACCGGACTGCGGGCGGTGACCGGCTTGCTCGGGGAACAGGCCTTCGATGGATCGATCCTCCTCACCCACCTGCACTGGGATCACGTGCACGGCCTGCCGTTCTTCCGCGGCGGTGACCGCGAGGACGCGCGGGTGGACCTGTTTCTCCCGGAACAGGAGGACGGGGCGGACGCGGAGTCCGTGCTGGCCCGGGGGATGTCCCCGCCGCACTTCCCGATCACGCCGCGCGGCCTGCGCGGGGCCTGGACGTTCGGCTCGGTACGCCCGGGCCAGATCAAGGCCGAAGGGTTCCTGATCGAGGCCCGGGAGGTGCCGCACAAGGG
>DATDIH010000269.1:0-15148 GCA_036521155.1 Streptosporangiaceae bacterium | reverse complement strand
AAAATCAGCTTTTAGTTAAAGGGTCAATTTGCGCCGGGGCCGATGTTATCGATGTCACACCGCGTTTTCGGCGACTAATAGGCGTCGATTATGGATATTCTGGGTACCTTAAGGCTGGCTTTGCCGGTATCTGCTGTAATTGCCGGCCACTGGGCAGGAGATTTGACCGATGGCATCTTCCGATGGCGGCCCGGAAGGCCATCCAGCCCATCAGGCCAGCGCCTCCACCGCCGATCAGGCGCAGAGTTTCTTCAGCGAGGATGCGGCCCGGGGCCTCCCGGCGGCCGCCCGCGACGATCCCCTAGGCCGCCTGCTCGCCGCGATCGACCCGGTCTTCGATTCGGCGATGACCTATTTTTATGGCCACCTGTTTGCGATCGAGCCGCAGATCCGGGCGATGTTCCCGCCCGCCATGGACACCCAGCGGAAAAAGTTTTATCAGGCGCTGACCCGCATCGTTGCCAGCGGGGACGACGACGTCCTGGCCGCCTATCTGGATGGGCTGGGGCGGGCGCACCGCAAATTCGGGGTGCAAAAAGATCATTTCGACCCGTTCGCGCAGGCGCTCACCGCCACCTGGCAGCGGTACGCGCCCAGTGCCTGGGCCGACGCGGCGGTCGAGTGGGACGACCTCTACCACCGGGTCAGCCGGGCGATGGTGGCCGCCGCCGACCGGGACGCGGAGCAGTCACCGCCGTGGTGGCTGGCGGAAATCGTCGACCACGAGGTGCGCGGGGCTGACCTGGCGGTGCTGACGCTGCTGCCCAGCCAGCCGGTCCCCTACCAGCCGGGCCAGCACATCAGCATCCAGACCCCGCGCTGGCCGCGACTGTGGCGCAGCTACTCGGTGGCCAACGCTCCCCGCGACGACGGCACCCTCACCTTGCACGTCCGGGCGGTGCCGGGCGGGCTGGTGAGCGCGGCGCTGGTGCACCACGTGACCGTCGGGGACACGTTGCTGCTGGGCGCGGCCGACGGCGCGATGACGGCCGACACCGCGTCCGGGCGGGACGTGCTGTGCCTGGCCGGCGGGACCGGGCTGGCGCCGGTCAAGGCCATCGTCGAGGCCATCGTCGGCACTCAGGGAGCCCGGCCGCACCGCGAGATCGTGCTCTACCACGGCGCCCGGTACGAGGCCGGCCTGTACGACCTGGCCGACCTGCAGCACCTGGAACTCAACTATCCATGGCTGCAGGTCATCCCGGTCGTCTCCGAGGAGGCCGCCCCGGACGCCATCTTCGGCTCGATCCCGGACGTGGTGGCCGTGGCCAACTGGCGTGACCGCGACGTCTACGTGGCCGGCCCGGACCCGATGATCGCCCAGACCGTCAGCGAGCTGAAGGACCGCGGCGCCCCCGAGGAGCGCCTCCACTACGACTGCCCGATGTTCTAGGCAGTACCGTCCCGGCGAACCTCAGACCTTGCGCCAGCCCGGCACCCAGGCACCGTCGGCGCTGACCTCGTAGTCGCCGAACAGGGCCGGGGCCTCGGCCCGCATCAGCTCGCCGATCCTGCCGAACACCAGCCGGATCTCTTCCTCGGCACCCGGATCGGTCCGCGCCTCGATCGTGTGCCGCAGCGTCCGCACGTTGGCCGTCCACACCAGCCCAGTGGCCACGCCATCTGGTGCGAACCGCCGCATGAACGACGTCTTGTGCTTCTTCTCGTGCATCTTGACGCCGTCGTCGTCCAGCCCGAAGTGATCGGCCATCCAGCGCTGAAAGTTCTCCATCTCTCCCAGCAGGACGCCCGCCCGCTTCATCAGCTCTTCGTCCTCCTGGGCCCACTCGGGGAACCAGAACGGGATGTCCGCGAGCCGGACGAACCGCAGCGACTCCTGCGAGACCGCGGTGCCCGGCCGGTGCCGGACCAGCTCGTGCGTGAACACCCGGCTCACGTTGTGCAGCACGAACGTGAAGCTGATGTGCTCCAGGACCGAGCCGTGCGCCTGGGCCAGGATGTTCTGCAGGTAGACGACCTGGTCGTCGCGTACCCGCTTGACGTTCGGGTTGAGCCCGGGCTCCCACGACCGGTAACACATCTTGCCCGCGAACTCGGCCAGGTTCTGGGCGTCGTTGTCGAGCTGGTCGCGGTCGAGCCGCTCCAGCCAGCTGGACCCGCCCACCTCGGCCAGGTACTCGGCGATCATGTCGTAGTCGAGCTGCGGCCGCGCCACCAGCCGGATCTCGGGCTCCACGCTCCTCATGTCACAGCACTCTAATCGCCCGCCGGTCAGCCGGCCGGGGAAGACACTCGGTCGCGGCACAGGCGGAGCACGTTGGCGATGACCTGGTGCCCGGCCCGGCCGGCGGCGGTGAGGATGGACTCCGGGTGGAACTGGACCGCCCAGCGACCGGCTTCGGGATCCTCGATGGCCATGACCACGCCATCGGGGGTGGTGGCGGTGACCTCGAAACCGCCCTTGACCTGCTCCGGGAACGCATAGATGGAGTGGTAACGGGCCCCGATGAACTCGGCGGGCAGCCCGTCCAGCAGCTGGCCGCCCCGGACCCGGACCAGGCCGGGCTTGCCGTGCGCGGGCTCAGCCAGCAGGGACAGCTCACCACCGGCGTGCTCGACCATGGCCTGCAGGCCCAGGCACACCCCGAACGCGGGCAGGCCCCGGCGGTCCAGGGCCGACAGCAGCTCGCCGCAGGCGAAGTCGTCCGGCCGCCCGGGTCCGGGCGACAGCACCACCAGGTCCGGCGCGTAGTGGTCGAGCAGGGACGGGTCGAAGCCGGCCCGGAGCGTGGTCACCTCCGCGCCCAGCTGGCGGAAGTAGTCAGCCAGGGTGTGCACGAACGAGTCCTGGTGGTCGACCAGCAGCACCTGCAGACCGGTCCCGGGCTGGTCCCCCTCCCCCGGTGACTCCGCATCGGGCTGGGAGCCGGTCACGAGACCTTCAACATCTTTGAGGGTTTCAATGAGGGCCCGGGCCTTGATGTGCGTTTCGCGTTCCTCGGCCTCCGGCTCGGAATCGAACAGCAGGGTGGCCCCGGCCCGGACGGCGGCGATGCCGTCCCGGATGTACGCGGTGCGCAGGGTCAGCCCGGTGTTCATGCCGCCGTCGAAGCCGATCACGCCGACCGCCCCGCCGTACCAGCGCCGCGGCGTGGCCTCGTGGTCCTCGATGAACTGCATGGCCCAGGCCTTGGGGGCGCCGGTCACGGTCACCGCCCACATGTGGGTCAAGAACGCGTCCAGCGCGTCGAACTCGGGCCGCAGCCGGCCTTCGACGTGGTCGACGGTGTGGATCAGCCGGCTGTACATCTCGATCTGCCGCCGGCCGATGACCTGGACCGTGCCCGGCACGCAGACCCGCGACTTGTCGTTGCGGTCCACGTCGGTGCACATGGTCAGCTCGGACTCCTCCTTGAGCGAGCCGAGCAGGGTGCGGATGTTCTCCGCGTCCTCCAGCGGCCCGGCCCCGCGCGCGATCGTGCCGGAGATCGGGCAGGTCTCGACCCGGTCCCCGGTGACCCGCACGTACATCTCGGGCGACGCGCCGACCAGGTACTCCCCCCGACCCAGGTTGAACATGAACTCGTACGGGGCCGGGTTGCGCTGGCGCAGGTGCTCGTAGAAGGCGGAGGGCTGGGTGCACCGGCCGTAGAACACGTGCCCGGGCACCACCTCGAACAGGTCGCCGCGGGCGAACTTCTCCCGGGCCTCGGCCACCACCTGGGCGTAGGACCCGGGTTTGGGCTGCTCGGGCAGGTCCGCCTCGGGCGGCGGGGAGGCCGGGGTGGTCCGCTCGGTCAGCCGGGGCAGGCCCTCGGTGGAAACGCCGTCCACGGTGAACTCGTAGGCGAACCGGGTCGCCTGCTCGCGCTTGCGGTCCAGCACGTAGATCTCGTCCGGCAGGTGCAGCACCAGGTCGCGCTGGTCGGCCGGCCGCTCCAGGCTCATCCGCACCGGCTCGAACTGGAAGGCCAGGTCGTAGCCGAACGCCCCGTACAGGCCCAGGGCCCCGTCGTCGCAGCCGAAGGCGGCGATGATCTCGCGCAGTGCGCTGAACACGGTGGGACGGCGGCTGCGCTCTTCCTCGGTGTAGGCGCGGCCGGGTTCGGGGATGTCCACGGCCACATCCAGGTCCTGGCCCGGGCCCAGGCCGCGGGCCGGGCCGGTCACCGGGGTCCCGGCCCGGGCCAGCGCGGCTTCGATCACCGGCAGGACCACCCGGCCGCGGTCGTTCAGGGCCCGGGCGCCGATGCGCCGGCCGCGGGCCACGATCTCCAGGCACGGGTCGGCGTAGGCGGTGTGCCAGCGGGTGTACCGGCCGGGGTACTCCATGCCCGAGCTGAGCACGCCGCCGCGGCGGTCATCGACGGCGCGGGCGACCCCGGCCAGCAGCTCGGGGTCGAAGGGCCCGGCGGTACAGGTGACCCGCACGCCGCCGCCGGTGGTGAATTCGGTTCGCACGTCTCGCGGTTCGGAGTCCACTTGGCACCTTTGTCCGGGCCCGGCCACGGCGGGTACGAAAAACGACCGCCGGCTACGGGCGGTCGTCATGATCAACGAGCAAGCTGCAACGCCGCCTAGGAGCGGCGCCACCACTGCAGACTCGTTGCTCGCATGACGGTGAGCTTAGCGGACCGGAGCCGGGCGTCGCTACACCGAAACGGCGCCCGGCCAGTCCGCTGCCGTGGGCTCAGCTCCGCTTGTACTCGTAGACGGTGGTGGCGACTTCGCAGACGCTGGGCTGGATGATCTCCACCCGCAAGATGCCGGTGGCGGTCTCGTAGTCGACCCCTTCGGCTTCGAAGCTGCCCGAGCAGATGCTGCTCTGCGGGATCGAGCCCAGGTCGATCACGTGGCCGGTTACCGTCTGGCCGGTCAGCGGGCCCGGCAGCGTGATCTCCAGCAGGGGCTTGGCGTTGCTGAACAGCGTCTGGCTGCTGTCGTCCGAGGCGCAGATCAGCGCGGTCGCGGTCAGGAAGTCGCAGCTCTGGACGTCGTTGACCGGGTGGTCGAGCTGGATGTAGCCGGCCAGGCTGAGCGTCCCGCCGGTGGCCGGGGTCGAGCTGTTGAGCAGCGGGGTCGGGTAGACCTGCAGGTGGCTGACGGTGCCCCACTCGCCGGAGACCATCCACTGGGTGCTGGGCGCGATCGTGTCGAACGAGTTGTTGATCAGCTCGCCCGCGACCAGCGTGTGCGTGTACTGGTAGGTCGCGCCGGACGGGGTGGTGACCCGGTACAGCTTCTTGGTGGTGCTGGTCGAGCTCTGGAAGGCGTCCACGATGTAGCCGCTGGCCGAGTCGGGGTCACCGATGTGGGTCCAGCCCTCGATGGCCAGGCTGAGCGGGATCGAGGCCGTGCCCCGGTACAGCTCATAGGCGCTGCCGCCGGGCGGGTCCACGGTGGCGACGCCCTCGTTGGAGGTCAAGGTGGGTTCCAGGTAGCTGCCGGCGGTTGTCCAGCCCGCGATGCCGGATGAGTCTTCCGGATGGGTGACCGTGGCCGAGCCGGACGCGGCCAGGGCCGACGGGCCCAGGGCCAGCCCGGCGGTGAGCACCACGCTGGCCACGGCGGCCGCGGCCAGCCGGCCACGCTGTCTGAACGGCATGCTTCAACACCTCACAGGAGTGCCGGTGAAAGGGACACAATCCAACGTTGTCAGCACTACTGGTGAGGTTCCATAACGGTGGAGTGACAGCTTGCGGCACCACGGGTGACCAGCCAGCGAACGACACCGCTGGCCAGGAGCGGGCTAGGGTCGTCTGCGTGCGGGACTACCGAGGGGCGCTCCGGGCCTGGTTCCGGTCCAGCCGCCGGATGCTGGCGGCTGAACTCAGCCACGGCGGCTGGCTGAACTTCGGCCCGTTCCGCTGGTCCGCGGTGGATGTGCCGCGGGCCCTGCGGGCCGGGGCGGGCATGGTCACCCCACTGGCCCTCGGGGTGGCGACCGGGCACCTGGAGTACGGCGTGTTCGCCGCGCTGGGCGCCCAGCCCGCGGGCATCGTCTCGTTCCAGGGATCGTCGCGGACCCGGGTCAGCGCGATCACCCTGGCCGCGCTGGGTATGGCCGTGTGCACCTGGGTCGGTGGTGTCTGCGCCTGGGCCAGCGGCTGGCTGCTGTTCCCGGCCGTGATGCTGTTCGCCTACCTGGCCGGGCTGCTGGCCGGACTGGGCCAGCGGTTCGGCGTGGTCGGCCTGCAGTGGGTCATCCAGGTGGTCATCGCCAGCGCGATCCCGCTACCGCCCGGCGACGCGGCCGTGCGGGCCGGCCTGGTGCTGGCGGGCGGCCTGTGGCAGGGCGCACTGGTCATCGCGGGCTGGGCCTTCGTCCGCGGCGGGCAGGAACGCGCCGCGCTGGCCACCGCCTACCGCTCGCTGGCCCAGTACGCCACCAGCAGCTGTTCCCGTCCGGCCGACGCGACCCCGGTTCCGCCGCCCGCCTTCGACTTCGCCGCCGTCACCGACCCCAACCCGCTGCTGCCCGCGCAGGAGCGCTACCGGTTCCTGCTCCTGGTCGAGCAGGCCGAGCGGATCCGGACCAGCCTGGCTGCGGTGGCTCGGTACGGCTCCCAGTGCGGGCTGCTCGAGCCTGTCGCCAGTGTGCTGGACGGGCTGGCCGGCGCGCTGGACGCCCGGCGCGGGCACCACGACGTGGCAGTGACGCTGGAGCAGACCGTGGCCGCGATCCCGCTGCCCGCCGACGTCCCCTGGCGCTGGGCGGGAGCGGCCCTGCTCGGCGAGTTGCGCGGTGCCATCCGCATCCTGCGGCGGCTGGACGACCGGGACGCCGGGCCGACCCCGGACCTGCTGCCCCGGCGCGGCCGCCGCCGGGACGCCTGGCGAGCCAAAGTCGCCGCCGCTTTCGACAACCTGACCGCGGCCGCCGGGACCTCGACCGAAGCCGGACGGCACGCCCTGCGGCTGGCCGTGGTGGCCGCCATCGGCGAGGTGGTGGCTCAGGCCACCGGCCTGCCGCACGGCTACTGGATCGTGCTCACGATCCTCATCGTGTTGCGGCCCGACTATGCGTCCACGATCTACCGGGGCGTCCAGCGGGCGGCCGGTACGGTGCTCGGCGCCGGCCTGGGCCTGGCCACCGCGCTGCTGCTGCACGCCGGGCCCGGGGTGCTGGTGGCGGCGGTGGGGGTGACCATGACCGTGGCCTACGCGGTGTTCGCGGTGAACTACCTGCTGTTCGCGGTGTTCCTGACCGACTTCGTGGTCACCTTGCTGGCGTTGCTGGGCAACACCGCCGAGCAGACCGTGGTGGCCCGGCTTATCGGCACCGGGATCGGCGCGGCCCTGGCCCTGGCCGGCTACCTGGCCTGGCCGTCCTGGGAAGGTGAGTCGGCCCAGCAGAAGCTGGCCCGGCTGTTCGAGAGCCAGGCGGCGTTCGCGGCCGAGTTGCTGCGGGCCTTCACCCGGGCCGAGCCACCGGACAGCCCGGCCCTGGGGGCCGCGGCCCGCCGGGCCCGGCGGGCCCGCACCGACGCCGAGGCCTCAGCCGACCGGCTGGCCGACGAGCCGGCCCGCCCGCCGCTGACCGCCCGGCTGGCCTACGGCCTGACCGGCATCGGACGCCGGCTGGCCCACGCGTCGCTCACCCTGCACGCCGCCCTGGACAGCACCCACCCGGCTTCGGGCCCGGCTGACCCGCTGCCCGCTGGTGCAGTCAAGGCCGTGACCGAGTACGCCGATGCCACCGAGCGCGCCGCCGCGGTGGTGGCCGGGGCGCTGCGCAGTCTGCGGCCCCCAGCGGACATGCCGCCGTTGCGTGAACTTCAGTCCACCGTCTATCAGGCCTTCAGTGCGGACCCAGCTGTATCGCTGGCGACGGCCGATGGGGCGGCCGCGCCCCCGCTGGGCACCGCCGGGCTGGAGACCGTCCTGGTCAGCGCCACCGATGAGTACACCGATGCCCTCGACACCGCCGCCGACGTCCTCCGCCAGCGCTTCAGTTCCTGACCCGGCGGAGCGAGGCCCCGGCTCCCGGCTCCCGGCTTACGAAATCAGTGGTGGGCGCGGCGACGGTCGTATCCCAATCGGGACAGCGGTGCGCTTTCGGAAGATTCCTTTTTGTGATATACTGTGCGTAGTTGGTCGTAGCTTTAAGTCATGACTGATCCGGGGACTCCCAGCATGACGGCCATGACCGCCGCGGCCGCGCGGGCCGCTCATCTCCTGGTCGACGACGAACCGAAGATCTTCGCCGACTCGCTGGCCGCCACCGTGCTCGGGGACCAGGCCGGTCCGCTGATCGGCTACCACCGCCAGCATGGCCGGCACGAGGTCCTGGCCGGGGCCCGGGCCATGGTGACCAGCCGCAGCCGGTACACCGAGGACCGGCTGGCCGCCGCGATCGCCCGCGGCGTCACGCAGTACGTGCTGCTCGGGGCGGGCCTGGACACCTTCGCCTGGCGATCGCCGCTGGCGGGCCAGGTCCACGTCATCGAGGCCGACCAGCCCGGGACCCAGCAGTGGAAGCGGGACCGGCTGGCCGCCGCCGGGCTGCGGGCCCGGGGCGACGTCCAGTTCGCGGCCGTGGACCTGACCGGCGGGACGCTGGACGCCGCGCTGGCCCGGGCCGGCCTGGACCTGAACCGGCCCGCGCTGGTCAGCTGGCTGGGGGTGATCATGTACCTCAGCCGCGACGCTGTGGCCGGAACCCTGGCCGCGCTCAGCCGCTGCGCGCCCGGCACCGAACTGGTGGCCGAGTATCTGGTGCCGGACGACCTCCAGGATGACCAGGGCCGCACCTACACCAGGCTGGTGGCGCCGTTCGCTGCCGAGCAGGGCGAGCCGTGGCGGACGTTCCTGCGTCCCGAGGACATGTCGGCGCTGCTGGCCGGGCACGGGTTCGAGCCGCTGGCCCACGTCACCCAGCGCGAAGCGGCCGGCCGGGAGCTGTGGGACCGGACCGACGGGTTGCGGCCGTCGACCCTAACCCGGTTGACACTGTCCCGGTTGACACGGTCCCGGCTGGTGCACGCCTGCGGGGCACCATGCGGCACGCTGGACTGATGACCAAGGTCACCCCCGGATCCATCGGCACCACCCGGCTGCGGCTGGTGCCGATCGAGCCCGGGCACGCCGGCGAGATGGCCACGGTGCTGGCCGACCCGGCGCTGTACGTGTTCACCGGCGGCATCCCGCTCAGCGCCGCGGCCCTGCGCGAACGCTACCGGCGCCTGGCCGCGGGCGCGCCCGAGCAGGGGGTGACCTGGGGCAACTGGGTCATCCAGGACCGCCGGACCGGCCGGCTGGCCGGCTACGTGCAGGCCACCATCACCGCCGGCGAGCACGGCGGCGAGGCCGAGGTCGCCTGGGTCGTTGGCACCGCCTGGCAGGGCCAGGGACTGGCCACCGAGGCCGCCCGCGGCCTGGTCGGCTGGCTGGCCGGTCACGGGGTGGCCACGGTCGTGGCTCACATCCACCCGGACCATCACGCCTCGGCCGCGGTCGCCGCGGCGGTGGGCCTGAGCCCGTCCGGCGGCTGGCACGATGGGGAGCGGCGGTGGCAGGGGACGCTGGCCCAGAGCTGACACCTGAGCGAGCTGGCACCTGAGCGAGCTGCCGGAGCCGGAGGAGGGCACGCAGGCATGGAGACGGTGTCCGCGGCGACGTGGATTGACGCGCCGCCCGCGGCGGTGTGGGCGGTGCTCACCGACCTGGCCCGGTACCGGGAATGGAACCCGCTGTTCCCGGCCGCGTCCGGCGACCTGGCGGCCGGGCACCGGATCACGCTGCACCGCGCTCCAGGTGGCGGTTTCCCGGCCACCATCCGGCCCCGCGTCACCGCTCTGACCGCCGATATCGAACTGGGCTGGGAAAGCCGCCTGCCCGGCCTGATCAGCGGCCGGCACCGGTTCACGCTGAAACCCGCCAACGGCGGCACGCTGGTCCTGCAGAGCGAGACGTTCAGCGGTTTTCTGGTGCGCTTTTCCGGTCGCGCCCTGGACCATGCCGAGGACGGCTTCCAGGCCCTGAATGCCGCCCTGAAAGCGCGCGTCGAGGAGCACTGACCGCGGAGCCCGGCTACCGGGCGGACGCGATGATGGTCCGCAGCGGCGGCCGCCGACGGGCCGATGACCGGAATCGCGCGCCTTTTACCTCTGAGCCGCAGGAATTAGTGGCGTTTCCCGGCCCGCGCCCCGCAATCGAGTGGAGCGGCCGGTGTAACGTCATCAATCACGTGCCGAACGGCTAAAGCTCAATAAGCACTGTGGTCACATATGTAACGGTATTAGCTGAGCGCCGGGGCCTGGACGCGGCCGGTCCGCCCGGCCGGACCGCCCAGCCAGGACCGCCACGCACGTGCGGGCAACCGCCCAGATCGCGCAAGCATGATGTAATCGGTGAATTACGGATCGCTATTTTTGGATGCCGGTTAGAGCAATGCCGATTGGTTAGCTGGACGCTCGGACGCAATTGGGAAATATCGGGTCACAATTGCAACTAAACCAGTTGACCGGCTCAGAACGCCCCAGTTAATGTGGACAACGCTTTCGGCGAATTTTGCCGCGCAACGTATGGAGCTGCCTAAAACGCACGTGCAGCAGATTCTCCACCAGTGGCGCACAGGGGCCGTCACCGGTGGCGGATCAAAGGCCCCGGCCAGGGGTCAGAAGTCGAAGCCCCCGGGCCGGCCGTTGCGGTCAGCGATCAGGCCCGCCAGCGTGGACAACGCGATCTCCGGCGGCGTCCGCGACCCGATATTGAGGCCCACGGGCCGGTGCACGCGCGCGATCTCCTCCTCGGGCACGCCCGCCGCGATCAGGCCCGGGCGGTACGGCGCGGGATGGCGCGGGTTGCCCATCACGCCGATCCAGCGGGCCTTGACCCCCAGCAGGTCGTGCACCACCGAGTCCAGTTCGGGCCGGTGGTGATCGGTCACCACCACGTCGGCCGACGGGCCGAACCCGCTCGGGTCGCCGATGACCTCGGTGCCCGCGGCGGCCGCGGCCGCCGCGCGGGCGGCGTCCGGTTCCAGCAGAACGGCCCGGAAGCCGCAGTCCGCGCCGTAGCGCAGCAGGTAGCTGGCCACCGGCGAGTCGAACACCGCCACCAGCGTGCGCGAATCGTCGGCCGGCGTGGGCGCTCCGTGCGCGATGGCGTCGGCCGACGGCACCTCATCCGTCCCCTGGCCCCCGTGCGCCACCGCGCACGCCGGGTCGATGTCTTCCTGCGTCATCTGCCCAGTCTCACACAGGCGCCGAACCCGGAAACCCTGCGATTGTCAGTGCTTCGGGGCAAACTGCCAGTTAAGGGTTGAACGGGACGCGCGAAGGCGAGGGGCTGCCGATGAAGATGGTCAAGCACGAAGTCAGTGCCTGGAGCGTGGGGCAACTGCGCAAGGCGCTGGACGGCTACCCCGACGACATGCCGGTCCGCGTCGCACCGCTGGAGGAGCCGGGCGGCGACCTGGAGGGACCGCTCCAGGTGGTGGTCAGCAGTGAGGTCCGGCTGTTCGGCGACGACCACGGTGCCCTGTCCCGCCGGGGCCAGAACGGCGACGGCAAGGACTATGTGACGCTGGAGTGCGACTACCCGTCCGGCGACTATCCGCCCGCGGACTGACCGCCGGACCGGCGGACCGGCGGTCACACCCGGTAGGTGGCCACCAGCTTGTCCATCACGGCGTCGAGCCGGCTGTCGGCCTGCTGCCGGGCCGGGTCCTCGCCGTACCAGGCGACGATCTCCCGGGCGCCCTGCTCGAACGGGATCGTGGCGCAGAAGTCCGGCACCACCGTGCGCAGCTTCGAGTTGTCGAAGATCATCGAGTGCGCTTTGTCCCCCAGCAGGCCGGCGCCCCACTGCAGGTCGGCGGCGGCGATCGCGTCGGACGGCACGTGCACGATGCGCGGGCTGGCCCCGAGCGCGGCCGCCAGCGTGCGGGCGATCTGATCCCAGGTCAGCACGTCGTCAGAGGTGATGTGGAAGACGTCGCCGACCGTGCGCGGGTGGGCCAGCAGCGGGACGAACCCGCGGGCGAAGTCCTCGTGGTGGGTCAGCGTCCACAGCGAGGTCCCGTCCCCGTGCACGACGACCTCCTTGCCCGCCCGCATCCGGGCCAGCGCCGTCCACTTGCCGTCGAACGGGATGGTGGTCTTGTCGTAGGTGTGCGACGGCCGCACGATCGTGGCCGGGAAGCCTTCCTCCCGGTACGCCTCGGTGAGCAGGGTCTCGCAGGCGATCTTGTCCCGGGAGTACTGCCAGAACGGGTTGCGCAGCGGCGTGGACTCGGTGACCGGGATCCGGGCCGGCGGGGTCTGGTAGGCCGACGCGGAGCTGATGAACACGTACTGCCCGGTCCGGCCGCGGAACAGCTCGATGTCGGACCGCACGTGCTCGGGGGTGAAGGCCACCCAGTCCACCACCGCGTCGAACTCCAGGTCGCCCAGGGCGGCCCGGACCGCGGCCGGATCCCGCGCGTCCGCGCGCAGCACGGTGGCCTCGGGCGGCAGCGGGCGGTCGTGGCTGGTGCCGCGGTTCAGCACATACAGGTCGATGCCCCGCGCCACCGCCAGCCGGGACGACGCCGAGCTGATCACGCCGCTGCCCCCGATGAACAGGACCCTCGGTTCAGCCATGCAGCACCTCGGCCAGCAGGCCAACCTGGTCGGTCTCGGCCGAGCAGGGAATGAAAATCAGTTCGTCACAGCCGGCCTGCTCGAAGGCGGCCGCGTACCCGCGCACCTGGTCCGGGCTGACCGCGGCACCCGCCGCGATCTGGTCGGCCACCGGGCCCGTGAAGGCGTAGTAGCGCTTGAGGTAGGTGTCGGCTGCCTGCCGGGCGTCCGGCCCCAGCGCGAAGTAGGCCAGGGAGAGCTTGCGGGGCCGCCCCTCGCGCCCGGCTTCCTGCCAGGCCTGGTCGACCGCGGCCGAGGCCTGGGCGAACATGTCCGGTGTGCCGCCGCCCATGATCCAGCCGTCGCCGATCCGGGCCGCACGCCGGAAACCAGCTTCGCCCTGGCCGCCGACGATCAGCTCGGGCCCGTTGGGGCGGGCCGGGGTGGGCCCGATCGGCCCGGTCCCGTGCAGCCCGTCGCCCCGCCAGATCTGCTTGAGCTGATCGAGCTGCTCGTCCAGGATGCGGCCCCGGCGGTTCATGGGCACGTCACTGGCGGCGAAGTCGTCCTCCCGGCCGCCGAGCCCCACGCCCAGCACCAGCCGCCCGCCGGACAGCCGGTCCAGCGAGGCGGCCTGCTTGGCGAACAGCGCGGTGTTCTTCTCCAGCGGCGCCAGCAGCACCGACGTGGTGAGCCGGATCCGCTCGGTCACCGCGGCCGCGGCGGTGAGCGCGATCAGCTCGTCGTAGCTGGGGTAGACCAGCCGGCCGATCGTGCCGAGGGTGCTGAAGCCACCCTGCTCGGCCCGCCGGGCCCACTCGGTTATGACCGGGCCCGGAGTGTCGGGCACCGCGTTCGGCAGGCCGATTCCTGTGTCCACGTCGTCATCCTCCCGCGGGTCAGGGTCCGCGGGTCAGTCAATCACAGCGGCCCGGACCGGCGGCAGCGGCCCGGACCGGCGCGGACAGCCCGCTTCGTGCAATTCCTTCGTGCAATCCCACCGAATTAACTCGCTTCGGCCGAATGTCACTGTCGATACTGCTACAGTCACCTTCGGTGAGTAGCTGCTGGGTTACGGGCTTTGTTCGCCCGGCCGCCGAGACCGCCGAGAGAGCGCCGGACGCTGGCGCCGCGGCGGGACACACAACTGCGTTAGTCCCCACGCGTTCCTCGCATAGGGGTGCATTAGGCGCATCGCCATCCTGCCGCCGTTGGTGCCGAGCAAGGAGACATTCATCGTGACGCATACGCCGCCGTCCGCCGCTGCCTCCGGTGGATACCCTCCGCGCACGGCAAATGACGGAACGCGTTTGCCCCCGTACCCCGGCGGAGTCGCTCCCCCCACCTCGTCCGGCCCCGCTGCCGCCGGTGACGGCTACCAGCGTGGCCATCGCTCGGCACGACGGCCCGGCCCGCTGCGCCGCCTGTTCAGCCGACGGCGCGACGACGACACCGCCACCACGCCGGACTGGGCCGCGGCCAGAGCGCCGGCCCGCAGCGACACAGTCCGCGAGGAGAACCCGGCCGCGGTCCCGGCCTACCGCGCCCATCACCGCGGGCCGGCCCCGGCTGGGCGGCTGGACGCCGACCACGCGGCCCACGAGCACCTGGCCGCGTTCCGGCCCGAAGCCAGCGCCCCTGGCCGGCCTGAAACTCCGGCGATGCCCGCGACTCCCGCCCCCGAGCGTGCGGCCGCCGCCGGCGGTCCGCTGGCCCTGCCGGCCGGAACCGGGGTCCCCGGCCCGGGGGCCCCGGCACCGCCACCCGAGGCCCGGTTCATCCCCAAGGCTCAGGAGCCGGCCGCCACCCCGGACGACGATGGCGACCTGCTGTACCAGGTGCTGGGCGGCCTGGCCATGCGCGACCTCACCCTGGTCGAATCGCTGCTCCAGGTGGTCGAGAAGCTGGAGAGCAACGAGGAGGACGCCGGCCAGCTGGAGTTGCTGTTCCGGATCGACCACCTGGCCACCCGGATGCGGCGCAACAGCGAGAACCTGCTGGTGCTGGCCGGGCACGACAACCAGTCCCAGGACCTCGAGCCGATTCCGCTGCTGGACGTGGCCCGAGCCGCGATCTCCGAGATCACCGACTACAGCCGGGCCGCGATTTCGTCCCTGCCAGACATCCGGATCGCCGGGGTGGCCGCCGACGACCTGAGCCACATCCTGGCCGAGCTGCTGGAGAACGCCACCTCCAAGTCACCCGAGAGCGCCACCGTCGTCATCCGGGCCGAAAAGACCGGTGACGGCACCATGGTGATCAGCGTGGAGGACTCCGGCATCGGCATCCCCGCCGATCAGCTGGCCGCCATCAACACGCGGCTGGGGCGGGCCCCGGTCGTTGAGCCGTCGGTGACCCGGCGGATGGGCCTGTACGTGGTGGGCCGGCTGGCCCAGCGGCACGGCATCCGGGTCCAGCTGCGGGAACGCCCGTACGGCGGCATCACCGCCAACGTGATCACGCCCAGCCGGCTGATCCAGGCCGACCCGGAGACGCCACCGCGGATTGCCCGCCGTCCCGCGGGCCGCCCCCAGCCGGTACCGGCCGCGGCCAGCCCGGGCCGCACCGGCCGGGCAGTGCCGCCGCCCGCGGCCGCTCCCGGGGAACCGCCCCGGCCCGCG
>DATDIH010000268.1:0-23546 GCA_036521155.1 Streptosporangiaceae bacterium | reverse complement strand
AGCTGGACCCCATCCTGCTCACGATCCCGCTGCAGATGTTCGCTTACCACACCGCCGCCAAACTGGGCCGCGACATCGACAAGCCCCGCAACCTGGCCAAGAGCGTCACCGTCGAGTAGGGCCGGCCCTTCCCCGCCGGCTACCCCGCCCCCGGTGCCGCCAATCCCGCGCTGCCTCATTGGGCTCGGTACGGCATGGGCACCCCCGATGCGGGAACGCTTCCGGGGTGCTCGACTACGCGATCGTCGAGGCGCCGTCGGCGCTGGGACATGTTCCTGAGCATCGGGGGGTTGAGCGGGCGCCCGATGTCCTGCTCAGCGCCGGGCTGGCCGACGGCCTCAATGCTCGCCTCGCTGGCCGGGTCGCCGCCGAGGGTTACCGCCCCGAACGGGACCCGCAGACCAAGATCATGAATCCCGGCCCGCTCAACAGCTACTCCGGCGCGCTGGCCGACACGGTGGGGCCCGTGCTGGACGCCGGGGAGTTCCCGGTCGTGCTGGGCGGCGACTGCTCGATCCTGCTCGGTGCGATGCTGGCCCTGCGTCGGCGTGGGCGGTATGGCTTGCTGTACGTCGACGGTGACGCCGACTTCTACCAGCCCGAGGTGAACCCGCTCGGCGGTGCGGCCTCGGCCAGCGACCTCGCGTTCGCCACCGGCCGCGGTCCGGACGTGGTGTGCGACCTCGAAGGCCGGCGGCCGCTGGTCCGCGACGACGACGTGGTCGTGTTCGCCAGCCGTGACGCGGACAGCCGCGAGCGGCGCGCCTGCCAGCCGCTGCCCGCGGACCTGCGGGTCTTCGACCGCGATCGGGTCCGCGCGCTCGGGACGGCGGCCGCGGCCAGCGAGGCTGTCGCCCGCCTGACCCGCGAAGACGGGCCGGACGACGGCTTCTGGATCCACGTGGACGCTGACGTCCTTGACGAAAGCCTGATGCAGGCGGTCGACGACCCTCGACCGGACGGGCTGAACTGGGCCGAGCTGACCGTGGTGCTCCGCACCGCCATCACCTCGGGCCGGGCAGTGGGCCTGCAACTGGCGATCTACAACCCCGACTTCGACCCCGACGGCTCCAACGGGCGTGGTCTGGCGACGGCGGTGCGGGAGGCGTTGGCCGATTGACAGGGCTCCGGCGGGGGACTCCGGTTCCGGGATGGACCAGGCCCGGCTCGTAGTCTGCGCGGGCGCGCCTGTGAAGGTCAGGGAAATGTCTGTTTGAGAAGCTGGCACTCGGCGGCTAGGCGGAACCGGGCCGCCCGCCCGTACCTCCCCTGATCTCACCCACACCACGGGTTTGAAGATCCATTCCCGGGCAGCAAGTTCAGCCGTATGCGCTGACAACGCCACCAGGTAATGGATCATGTAACCTACGAGGCCCGTGCGACGCGAGAGCCGCTGAGCGCGCCGCGGTCCCCAACTCGCTGCGAGCGCGGCTGGTTAGCGCAGCAGCCAGTGGATCTCGGTCCATTGCTGGGCTGGGTCGTCGTGGTGGGGACCGTAGATCTCCCAGCGAACCCCGGCCGTCTGGCGGCCTTCTGCGGCGCACCAGCGGAGGACCGCGTCGTGGGCCGCCCTTACCTCCCCAAAGAGGCCGCGATGAATGGTCATGGCCGTTGCCCCGGCGGGCAGGGCTGACGCGACGACCCGGGGGGTGAGCGGGCACGGCCGGTCGAGCAGGACTCCGACCTCTACGTTGGGCACGTTGTCGAGGTAGAGCATGATGTTGCGGCAGCCCCGGTCGATCCCGCCCGCGCGCAGGCAGGCCCACACCTCGCCGAGCAGCTGCCCCCACAGTGAAGGGAAGTCCGGCCACGTCGTGGTGGCGGCCACCACGGCGGTGGGCCGGGACTCCGCCTCAACCAGGCTGATGTCGTAGTCCACGGCGGCTAGCGGTAGCCGCGCTTCAGCAGGTACTTGGCGCCGGCCGCGAAACCGTCGGGCGTGAGGACCTGGAAGCCGAAGGCGTCGGCCAGGCGATCCGTGGTGTTGAAGGCGGCGCCGACGGCCAGGGCGTCCTTGACCTGCTCGGGGGTGACCCCGACGGCCAGCACGGTCCGCACGTCGTCGGCGTTCAGCGTCCCGCTCGCGGTCAGCTGGCCGAGCATGCGCAGGGTGGCCCGCAGCGGCTCCTCGATCGGGGCCGAGTCCAGGTCGGCCAGCACGGCCGCGACCCGCGGGCCATCGCCGTAGGCCTGCGACGCGGTCGCGGTGTGGGCGCCGATGCAGAACGGGGAGTTGTTGACCTGGGACACGTAGGCCGCCATGAGCTCCCGGTCGCCGACCGACCAGGCCGAAGGCCCCCGCATGGCTTCGTGGGTGAACGCCTTGGCCTTGGTGCCGTAGAAGTCCGGGCGGTAGAAGACCAGCTTGGCGGCGTCCGGCAGCGGCTGCCGGGAAAACAGCCCGATGACCGCGAACAGCAGCTTGGTGCCGGGCCGGTATCCGTTGTTGAGGATGTCAGGGCGCATCGCCGGACCCCAGTGCCTCGGCCAGCGCGCCCAGGCCCACCTCGTACTGGCGCGATGACTGCCCGACGGCGGCGCAGATCACCAGCTCGAACAGCTGGTCCTGGCTGAAGCCCGCCGCTTCGGCGGCCGCGAAATCGGCCTCGGTGACCGACGCCGGGGCGGTGGCGACCTTGGCGATCAGCGCGTCCAGCGGCGGGGTGAGCCCGTGATTACCGAAGGCCTGAGCCCGAAGCTCCGGCGACGCCGTGCCGTCGCCGTGCTGGACCCGGTCCACCAGGGCGCGGAAGGCCGCCTCTTGCCCGGGCATCAGTGCAGGGGCAGGACGTGAGGTTCACCCTCGGGGCCGGGGAGGGGCTGCTCGCACCAGACAACCTTGCCGGTGCGGGTGCGGCGGGCGCCCCAGCGGGAGGCGAACTGACTGACGACCTGGAGGCCGCGGCCGTTCTCATCGTCGCGGCCGGCCTGGCGCAGGCGGGGCAGGGCGGCCGAGTTGTCACCGACCTCGCAGACCAGGGCGCCTTCGCGGACGATGCGCAGGGTCACGGCACCGGGGGAGTAGCGCAGCGCGTTGGTCACCAGCTCGGAGACCAGCAGCTCGGTGATGGGGACCATGTCTTCCAGGCCCCAGCGCTCCATCGGCTCCCGGATCAGCGACCGGGCCTGGCCCACCGAGGTCAGCTCGCGGCCCAGCGTCCAGGTCGCGTGGTGGTCGGCCGGGATGCGGGACAACCGGGCCAGCAGCACCGCGATGTCGTCGCGCTGGTGGTCGGCGTACACGCCGTCCAGCATGGCCTTGCACAGGTCTTCCAGAGACCGCTCGGCCGGGCTGTCGCTGAAGATCTTCTGCAGCCGCCCGAGGCCGTCGTCAATGTCCCGGGTGCGGTTCTCGACCAGTCCGTCGGTATAGAGCACGAACAGGCTGCCATCCTCGATGGTGAACTGGCGGCTCTCGATCGGGCCCTCACCCACGCCCAGTGGCGGCGCGGGCGAGACGTCCAGGTACTCGTTGCTGCCGTCCGGCTGGACCAGCAGCGGCGGCAGGTGACCGGCCACCGCCACCTCGCAGGTGCCACTGACCGCGTCGAAGATCGCGTAGGTGCAGGTGGCGAAGTGCGGTTCGCGTTCACCCAGCGTGTGCATGAGCTCGTCGAGCTGCTGCAGCGACTCGGCGGGCGGCAGTTCCAGCCGGGCCAGCGTGTGGATGGCGGTCCGCAGCCGGCCCATGGTCACCGCGGCCCGGACACCGTGCCCGGCCACGTCACCGACGACGAGCGCGACCCGCGCGCCCGGCAGCGCGATCGACTCGTACCAGTCGCCGCCGACCTCGATCAGCTTGCTGCCCGGCAGGTAGCGGTGCCGGACGTCGACCGAGGACGGCGCGGACAGCCCGGTCGGGAGCATGCTCCGCTGCAGGGTCAGCGCGGTGGCGTGCTCGCGGTTGTACCGGCGCGCGTTGTCGATGAACATCGCGGCCCGGGACGCGAACTCCATCCCGATTTCCTGGTCGTAGGCGTCGAACGCCCGGTACCCCGCCTTCCGCACGCAGACGAAGAAGCCCAGCGTGGTGCCCTGCGCGATCAGCGGCAGCAGCAGCATCGAGGTCTCGGTGAGCAGTTCGGCCACGGGCGGGCGCTGCCACATGTCGGCCAGCTTCGCCGCTTCGGCGGCCGGGATCCGGTTCTCCATCACCGGCCTGCCGGTGTCCATGCACCGCACGTAGGGCGAGCCCTTGGGGTAGCGGAGGATCTCACCGATCGGGAACGTGGCCTCCCAGGCCGCATCGTCGGCGTCGTTGGCCACGGCCAGTCGCCGCAGCGGCTGGGTGCCGTCCGGCCCGTGTGAGGGGAACTCGTCGTCGCCGATCAGGCTCTCCAGCACCGCGACGCCGCCCGAGTTGCAGAAGTGCGGCACCAGCGTGGTGATCAGCTCGCGGGCCACGTGATCGAAGTCAAGGCTGTCGCCGATCCGCTTGAACGTGCCGTCCAGCAGGGTCTGCCGCATCAGGGCCGGGTCCACGAACCGCGGGGCCACCGGGGACGGGATGCGGAGCAGGACGGTGGCTGCGACGTCTCCGTCGCCTTCGCCGGCCTTCATCGGATGCACGGTGACGATCGCGTCCAGGGTGCTGCCGCTCTCGGTGCGGATCGACAGCATGCCGGTGCCCTCGCGGTCGGCCTTGAGCGCGTCGAGCAGTGGCTGCACCACGTCGTCGCCGGCCACGGCCGGAGGCGGTACGGTCCCGTTGGATTCGGCCTTCTTGGCGCCGTTGGATCCGCTGCGCTTGCTGTCCGCGCTCTTGGCGTCCGTGCGCTCGCGGTCCGTGCTCTTGGCGTCAGAATCGTCGGCGGGGCTCGGGTCGAGCAGCAGATCGCTCAGATTGGATCCGACCAGCTTGTCGGCCGGGCGTCCCAGCACCGTCGGCGCGTTCCGGTCGTGCTGAACGATGCGACCGGAATGGTCGATACCGAGGATGATGGTCCGCACCGACGCATTCTGTGGTGGCGCGCTGCTGTCGACCGTCATGCCGGTTGTCACTTGCTGCTCTCCTGTCGGCGTCTCACCCGCCGGCTGCGCGGCGCGGCCGGAAAATGGGTGCCCTGGGCATAGAGCTGATCATGCTGCCCTCATACCCATTCGCCGGGCCCTCTTAGCCCAATTATGAGCCAACGATGGCTCGCAGGCAGCAGATCCAGGAACGCGTCTTAAGCCCGGTGAATACCTTTCGCCCCGCAATTTCCCCCCGGCGCCGGTGCCGCGCCGCCGCCAGACAAAAAGGCAGCTCAGCACCCATGCCGGAATTGCGAGATTACACGTAGTGACCTATCCAGGCCAGAGGGAGCCGCTCAGATTTTCCGGCTGGCCTGCTGGGCTGGGCTTTTGCCCAGTGGATGGTGGTGCGGATGGGGCAGTTCAGCCGGGTCAGGTCAGGCGGGCGATGGCCAGGGCGGCCGCCAGCAGGACCATTCCCCAGGACATGGCGCGCAGGGCGCCTTCCAGCGGGGCCAGGATCAGCTCCGGGCCGATCGGCGACTGGGTCCCGTCGGCCAGTGTCATCGTGCCGTCGAACCGGACCGCCCGGCGCCGGATGGTGCGGGCCGGGGTGCTCAGCCGACGCTGCGCGGCCGACAGGGCCAGCGCCGCGCCCGCGACGGCCACCGCGGCCAGGCTCAGCGTGCCGTGCTGGGCCACATAACCGGTGAGCGCCGGGAAGGCCCCCCAGGCGGCGGCAAAGCCCAATTCGTTGTGAATAATCCCGCCGAAGAATTCCATGTTGTACGCCACCACAAGGACCGGGCCCGCCACCATGAACGGCAGCAGCAGCCAGCCGGTCTGGGTGATCCCGTAAGCGCCGAGGCCGACCGCGCCGGCCAGGCTGACCGTGGCCGCCCCCACCAGCGCCCAGGCCGGGATCGCGGTCCGCAGCGGCCGCCCGTGCAACTCGTCCAGGGCGTGCGCGGCTACCCCCACGGCCAGGAAGAACGCGGCCACCGCGTAGAGGAGATGGCTGAGCGACACCTGCGGGGCCAGCGACGCCCCGATCACCACGTAGGACAGGTGCCACGCGGTGTACGGCGGGTGCAGCAGCGTCCACCAGTCCCGCCACCGGCCCGGCCCGGCCGCGTAGTAGGCCGGCCGCCCCGCTTCAGCCACCGTCTCGCTGTCCCCACATGACCAGGCCGCCGCCCAGGCTCATCAGCCGGGTGCCCACCCCGGTGAATCCGGCTCGCTGCCAGGCTTCGACCGTCCACGCGACCGGGTAGCGGCGGTAGTGCCCGGTGATGCTGGGGCCCAGGAACCGGCCGACCCGCAGCCACGATGGCCCGCCCAGCAGCAGCCCGCCCGCGGGCAGGATGGCCCGGGTGTACACCTCCCAGGCCGCCCGCCACAGCGGGCTGGGGGGCACGCAGAACTCCAGGCTGGCCACGGTGCCGCCCGGTTTGACCACCCGGGCCAGCTCGGCCAGGGTGGCCTGCGGGTCTTCGACGTACCGCAGCAGGTAGGTGAAGGTCAGCGCGTCGAAGCTGGCATCCGGGAACGGCAGTCGCTCGGCCCGCCCGGTGACCAGCGCGATCTGGTCGGCCAGACCGGCCGCGGCCACGTTGGCCTGCCCCTGCCGCAGCATGGGTTCGGTCAGGTCGACCCCGACCACCCGGGCCCCGGTCCGCGTGGCCAGTTGCCGGGCCACCCCGGCCGTCCCGGACGCCACGTCCAGCACCAGGGTCCGGCCGGCCCCCTGGGGGCCGGCGATCCGGTCCACCATGGCCCGCCGCCAGCGGCCGTTCTGCCCCATGGACAGCACCTCGGCCAGCTGGTCGTACCGCCCGGGCAGCGGGGTGAACAGCCCCTGCGCGAACCGGTTGCGGACATCGGCGGGACGCGGCATGGGCTCTCCTCAGCACCGGGATTCTCACCCTACTGGCCACTATTACGGGGTGCGGACCACCATCGGATTGATCTTGATGCGGCCGCCTCGCCGTGATGTAGTCGTTATCGGTGTGGGGGGATGAGCCAGCGGGAGGCTTCAGATGGCCAGCCAGACCATTCCCCCGGAGGACAAACCTGCTCCTCCCGCCGACGCGGACCTCCCCCCGGAATTGGTGTCCGTGCACGACCCCGCCATTGACCGGCCGGACGATGCCATCGGGCGGAGGCTGGCCCTGCTGGTCGGCGGATTCCTGCCGGCCCAGATCACCACCACGTTCGCGCAGCTGGCAATCGCCGAGAAACTGGGAGAGACAGGGCGGACGGCCAGCGAGCTGGCCCAGGCGCTGGACCTTCCGGCCCGGCCGCTGGCCCGGCTGCTGCGGGCGGCGGGAACCTTCGGCCTGGTCCGGATGGACGCGGACGGGACGTTCGCGGCGACCGCCATGTCGGACCGGCTGCGCGCGGACGTGCCCGGCTCACTGCGGGACATGGTCATCGGGTTCATGCTCCCGCCGACCTGGGACGCGGTCGGGCGGCTGCCCGGGCTGGTGCGCACCGGCGAGCCCGCCGACACCCAGCTGATGTGGGACTACGTCCAGGCTCATCCCGACGCGGCCGCGCGGTTCGCCGGGGCCATGGGGGTGCAGACCACGGCGCTGGCCGGGTACCTGCGGACCGCCGGCTACGCCCCGCCGCCTTGCCAGCGGATCGTCGACGTCGGTGGCAGCCGCGGGATTTTGCTGTCCTATCTGCTCCAGGTGGCGCCGATGGCGCGGGGCGTGCTGCTCGACCGGGCCGAGGCGCTGACCCTGGCCCCGTCGGTGCTGGCCCAGGCGGGCGTGGAGGACCGGGCCGAGATCGTCACCGGCGACTTCATGACCGAAGTGCCCGACGGTGACCTGCACGTGCTGTGCCACGTGCTGCACGACTGGGATGACGAGATCGCGCTGCAGATCGTCCGCAACTGCTTCCGGGCCAGCCGGCCGGGCGGCGGCCTGGTCGTGATCGAGTACCTGCTGCCGACCCCGCCCGAGCCGTCCCTGTCCTACCTGATGGACGTCTTGATGATGACGGTCGAGGCGGGCGGGGAGCGGACCCGGGAGGACTTCCAGACCCTGATGACCTCGGCCGGTTATCAGTTCAGCCGGGAGGTGCCGGTGACCAGCCCGGGCCGGGTCCTGCCCCAGCGCGTGCTCGAGTTCCGCCGGGTCTGATTTCCTGCACGCCCGCCCTACTGGCTGAACGTGGTGTGGGTGCCGGAGATGGAGATCTGCACGCCCGCCCCGGTCACGCTGACGTTCTTGATGGTCATGCCCGCGGGCAGGTTGGGCATGCTGAACGTGAACTCCTGGTTGTTGCCCAGCGCCGAGATCGGCAGGTCGCCGCCGGTCGACACGATCTTGACCTCGATCGTGTGCGGCCCGGTCCGTAGCACCTGGGCCAGCGCGTTGGTGCTGATCGGGCCCAGGCTCAGCGTGGCCTTGAGCTCGTTGTGACCCGCGTTGGACAGCTGGATACCGTCGCCGAGCCCGGTCGCCTTGCTCAGCCCGGCGAACGTGATCAGCGCGGTGCCGTTGGTCTGGTCCACGGTGGCCCCGTTGAAGCTCGAGTTGACGTGCACCCCGTGCATGGTGGCCTTGACGCTGGCGATCTCCAGCACGCCCTCCTGGACGTTATTGGCCGAGATGTTGATCTGGTGGAAGTTCTTCTCCGCCACCTGGGTCAGGAACGGGAAGCCCGCGATCGAGACCGACGGCTTGACCGGGAAGCCCGCCGACTTGATCTGGTCCGCGACCTCGTTCTCGGCCAGCTTGACCGCCACCCGGTCGATGATGACCGCGAGCACGAGCAGGACCACGACCACGATGGCCAGGATCTTCAGCCCGCGATGCCGTTTCCGGGGCCGCTCGCCGCCACCCTGCTCCCAGCCGGACCAGTCGGTGGACTGGGACGGCCGGGCCGGCGGCTGGGGCGTCCGGCCCCACTCGCCGGCGTAGTTACCCTGGCCGTCGCGACCTCGGTCGTCGCGATAGCTGCCCTGGTCGTTCTGGTAGCCGCCGCGGTTGTCCTGGTACCCGTCGCGCTGGTCCTGATATCCGCCCGAATGCCGGCCGCGGCCGGCCTGGCCGCCGGGATAGCCGTCCGGGCCGCCCGGCCCGTACGGGTCTTGCGGTCCGCGCCCGCCCGGAGGGCTGTATCGCGGCGGCTGCTCCGGCCAGCCCGAGGGAACCGGCCGTGTCGGGTCATCGCTCACGCTGATCAGCTCCACTCGAAGGGGGCCTGACGAAGCTTAATGTAATAAACGTGCAATTGAGAAAAGACAATCGGCGTATTCCGGTTTATGCACGTCACCCCTACACTCGGTAGACATGTCGTCGCTGCGTTCCGGACCGGCGGGGGCTGGCCCGGTCTTGGTTGTTCGCACCCGTCAATCTGACCATCGATTGCAGGCGGGAACCGACTACCGGCTGGGCCGGGATCCGGCGTCCGACATCGTCCTCACTGATGCCCGCGTGTCCTGGAGTCATGCCGTCTTTCGCCATGTTCAGGACGTCTGGATACTTGAGGACACTGGAAGTACGAATGGGACATTTGTCGATACCCGGCGTGTGGACCGCATCACCATTAGTTCCGAGTGTGTAATTCGGCTCGGCGACGCGGACGACGGCCCGGTGCTGCGCTGCGAACCGGCCGCCCAGCCGGTGCACGCGCCCACGCAGGTCCCGGGTCCGTCGGCGGGCATGACCACGGTCCTGGTCGACCCGCCCGCGCCGGTCCACGAGGATGCGGCGCCGGTGCGCGACGACTTGGGCACGGTCCGCGAAAACCCGGCTCCGGTCCGGCCGCCGGGCGGCCCCGGCCGGATTGATCAGCCGGTAACGCCCGAGGTCAGGCCGTCAGTGCGTGACGATCGGCCTCCGGTGCGTGATGACCGGCCCGCGGCCCGCTTCACCCCGCGCGCCGATCCGCCCGCCGCCCCGGCCCGGCCCCCGGCCGCGCCATCGGCGCCTCCGGCGCCCCCGGCAGGTCCCCCGTCTGGCCGCTCGGGGCCGCCAGCCGGCGGCCGCTCCGGCCCGGCCAATGGCACCGGACGCCCCGCCACCCCGCAGGTCCCGGACGACTACCGGCTCAGCGTCGACCGGCGGCCGACCGCGGTGCTGCCGCTGCCCACGTCCCGGATGCGTATCGGCCGGACCGACGACAATGAGCTCGTCCTTTCCGACCTGAGCGTGTCGAAGCACCACGCTGAATTGCGCAAAACCAGTGACGGAAAGTACCAGATCGCTGACCTGGGCAGCCATAACGGCACATTTGTCAATGGGCAGCGTGTTACGTCAGCGACGCTGACCGAGAAAGACATCGTCGGTATCGGCCACGCCACTTTCCGGCTGACCGACGGGGAACTGCGCGAATATATCGATACCGGTGACGTCTCGCTGGTGGCGCAGGATCTGGTCGTGGAAGTCTCCGGCGGCAAAATTCTGCTCGACCACGTGAGCTTCCCGCTCGGCGAGCGGAACCTGGTCGGCATCATCGGGCCCAGCGGCGCGGGCAAGTCGACCCTGCTCGGCGCGCTGACCGGGATGCGCCCGGCCGACCGGGGCGTGGTGCTGTACGACAACCGCGACCTGTACAAGGACTACGACGAGCTGCGGACCCGGATCGGGCTGGTGCCGCAGGACAGCGTCATGCACACCCAGCTGACCACCCAGCGGGCCCTGCAGTACGGGGCCGAACTGCGGTTCCCGCCCGACACCGGGTCCGACGAGCGCAACGGCCGGGTCGAGGAGGTCATGGGCGAGCTGGGACTGACCCGGCACGCCGACACCCGGGCCGACCGGCTCTCCGGCGGCCAGCTCAAGCGGGTCAACGTCGCGCTGGAGCTGCTGACCAAGCCGTCCCTGCTGTTCCTGGACGAGCCCACCTCCGGCTTGGACCCGGGCCTGGACAAGTCGGTCATGGAGCAGATGCGGGACCTGGCCCACGACGGGCGCACGGTCATCGTGGTCACCCACTCGGTGGCCAACCTGAACGTCTGCGACCGGCTGCTGGTACTGGTCCCGGGCGGCCGGGTGGCGTTCTTCGGGCCGCCCGGGGAGGGGCTGGCCTACTTCGGCGAGCCGGGCTGGGCCGAAGTGTTCCAGACCTTCGACCGGGAGCCGAACCGGGACTGGGCCGCCGAGTTCAAGGGCTCCCGCGCCCACGACGAGTACGTCACCCGGCCCCAGGCCATGTCGGCGGTGTCCGCCGGGCCCAAGGCCGCGGGCACCCCGGCGCCGGTCCGGGGCGGCGCCTTCAGCCAGATCGGCACGCTGGTCCGCCGGTACACCCGGGTCCTCGCCTCTGACCGCTGGTACGCGCTGTTCGCGGCGCTGATCCCGATCATCGTCGGCGCCCTGATCTACGCCCTGGCCGGCAAGCAAGGTCTGAGCGGCCCCCTCGGCAGCAACGCCAATGCCCAGTTGCTGCTGATCCTGGTCATCGTCGGCGTGTGCCTGTCCAGCACGGTCGGGTCGATCCGGGAGCTGGTCAAGGAACGAAATATCTACATCCGGGAACGAGCGGCCGGATTGTCGTCGGCCGCTTATCTCGGGTCGAAGCTGATCGTGCTGGGGCTCGTCTCGGTCGTGCAGGCGGCGATCATAGGTGTGATCGGGCTGGCCTTGCGGCCATTGCCCGCCCAGGGCTCGGTGCTGAAGGGCGCGCCGTTCGTCGAGCTGCTGATCGCCCTGGTGGTGTTCGCGGTCGCCTCGACCTGCGTCGGCCTGATGGTGTCGGCCCTGGTCAGCACCACCGAGCTGGCCATGATGCTGCTGGCCCTGGTCGTGTTCGTGCAGATCATCCTGTGCGGCGGCGTGGTGGCCGTGGGTGGCGTGGGCGTGAACCAGATCTCCTGGCTGATACCCGGGCGCTGGGGCTACGCCGCGGTGGCCTCCACCGCGAACCTCAACCAGCTGATGCCGCGCGGCTCGAACCTGGCCAACTCGCTGTGGCAGCACTCGGCCAGCACCTGGCTCACCGACATCGGCGGCATGATCGTGCTGTCCATCGTGGTCGTGGTGATCGCCTGGTGGCGGCTGAACCGCCTCAGCCCCGGCCGCCGCAAGTAGGCAAGCAGCAAGTAGCAAGCAGGGAGTCAGATCAGCAGGGCGGCCAGGAGCTGGGCCACGGCCTGTTCGTCCATGCCCAGCCCGCGGTACATGAACTCGTTGAACGACCCGTATCGGTGTCCCACCTCGTCGAAGGCGGCTTCCAGGTACCCGGGGTTGAGTTCCATGATCGGCCGGAGCAGGCCGGGATCGCGCATCATGCCGGTCTTGGCCAGGTCGTTGCCGAGCTTGAAGTAGCGGGCCTGGTAGATGTCGTTCGCCAGCAGGTAATCGGCGACCACGGTGGCGTGCGGGACCCCGAGCGCGGTGAGCACGATCGCGGTCATCCAGCCGGTGCGCTCCTTGCCGCTGGTGCAGTGGTAGAGCAGCGGCAGGCCCCGCTGGCCGTCGGCCATCATGCGCAGCGCGATGCCGAACCCGTCCCGCTGCCGCTGGTCGGCCACGAACCCGCGGTGCACGCCGAGCATGAACTGGGTGGCGCGGCCCTGGCCCAGCTCGGCCTGCTGCCGGCCGTGGTCGCCGCTGGCGATCAGGTCGTAGAAGTTGCCGATGTCCGCCCCGGGCACCGGCAGCCGGACCAGGGTGGCGCTGTCCGGCAGCCGGTCCTCCCCGTTGACCAGCACCTCTCCGGGCAGCCGGAAGTCCACGACCGTACGCAGGCGCAGACCACCGAGCGTAGTCACGTCGGCCGGGGTCAGCTGGCTGAGCGCATCCCCCCGGAACACCGCGCCCCGGGTCACCTCGCGCCCGTGGGCGGTGCGGTACCCGCCGAGGTCCCGTACGTTCTGGGCCCCGTCAAGCTGCATGGACCTCACAAGTACATGAGCGTACCTAGCTAGCCGAGTGACCGGAATGCGCCGCCGCCGCCTCATCGCGCAGGACCCGGCGCAAAACCTTGCCGATCATGTTGTGCGGAAGTTCGTCACGCGCCGTGATCTCGCTGGGCACCTTGTAGGCGGCCAGCCGCTCCGCGCAGTAAGCCAGCAGCTCAGGCCGGCCGGGGGCCAGTCCCGGGACCAGCACCACGTAGGCGGTGACCCGTTCGCCGCGAGCCGGTTCGGGCACGCCGATCACCGCGCTCTCCTTGACCCCGGGGTGCGAGTTCAGCACCTCCTCGACCTCGGACGGGTACACGTTGAGGCCGTCCAGGATGATCACGTCGCGCTTGCGGTCGATCAGGGTGAAGAAGCCGTCCGGGCTCATCATCGCGATGTCCCCGGTGCGCAGCCAGCCGTTGGACAGCACCTCGGCCGTCTCCCGCGGCTGATTCCAGTACCCGGCGAACACCTGCGGCCCGCGGACCAGCAGCTCGCCCGCCTCGCCCACCGGCAGGGCCTGGCCGGGGTCGCTCTCGCTGACCACGCGGGCCATGGTGCCCGGCATCGGCACGCCCACCGACACGTGCCGGGCGTTCCCGTTCAGCGGGTTGGCCATGATCACCGGCGCGGTCTCGGTCATGCCGTAGCCCTGCACCACCTGAGCCCCGGTGGCCCGGCGGAAACTGTCCACGGTCTCCCGGCGCAGCTTCATGGCCCCGGACACGCAGGTCCGGATGGAGTCCAGGTGTGCCGCCCGGGCCCCCGGTGACTCCGCGATCTGCTGGTAGATGGGCGGCACCCCGGGCAGGATCGTGGGCCGGTGGTGCTTGATCTCGTGCAGGACCAGGTCCAGGTCGAACTTGGGCACCAGCACCACCGTGCCGCCGATCAGCATGGTCGTGGTCAGCCCGAGGGTCAGCCCGAACACGTGGAACAGCGGCAGCACGGCCAGCGTCACCTCCTGGCCGGGCACGTACCCGGGGTCCCAGGCCGCGGTCTGGTAGGCGTTGGCCAGCAGGTTGGCGTGGGTGAGCATCGCGCCCTTGGGCGTGCCGGTGGTCCCGCCGGTGTACTGCAGGGCGGCCAGGTCGCGGGCCGGATCGACCTGGACCGGGACGTGCCGGGGCCGGGCGTCCGCCATGACCTCGGTGAACCGCAGCGGGTAGGACTCCAGGTCCGGCGGCAGGTCGGCGGTCAGCTCGGCCCGTTTCTCCCGGGCCGCCCGCAGCGGCAGCCGCAGCGCCACCCGCTTGGACCAGGGCAGGAACTCGGTCAGCGACGTGACGATGATGTGCTCGACCTGCGTGCCCCGGGCCGCCTCGGCCACCGTCTCGTAGGCCCGGTCGAACACCACGACCACGCTGGCCCCGCTGTCCAGGAGCTGAATGTGCAGCTCGGCCGCGGTGTACAGCGGGTTGTTCTGCACGACGATCGCGCCCCGCCGCAGGGTGGCGAAGAACGCGATGACCGCCTGCGGGCAGTTCGGCAGCACGGTCGCCACCCGGTCGCCATGGTGCACACCGAGGCCGCGCAGCGCATCGGCAAACCGGTCGACCAGGTCGGCCAGCTCCCGGTAGGTGATCTTGCGGCCCAGGAAGATCAGCGCCGGACGGCGCGGGTAGCGCTCCACCGCGTCGTCCAGCACGTCGGTCAGCGGGGCGTCCGGGAACTCGGCCCCGGCCGGCACCCCCGCGGGGTAGTAGCGCAGCCAGGGCCGCGTGTCGTAGGGCGTCGTCATCGTCGCTCGTCACCACCTCGCATGTGCCCGCTCCACAGAACACAGCCCCGCTACCCCCGGAAACGTCACACATCGGGCTTTGCGGGCATTATGGATCGTGCTGACATCCTTGTCAGCCATTCTGTTCCTGGTGTGGCTAGGGTGAAGCGATGACCGACCAAACGACTGATTCCGCCCCGCTGGAGGCCAGCGCGCGTGACCTGCTGCGCCGCCACCCGCTGGTGGACGGGCACAACGATCTGCCGTGGGCCATCCGCGAGCAGTTCGGTGGGGATCCGGTCGGGGCTCGCCTGGCCGAGCCGGTCCCGCAGACCCAGACCGACCTGCCCCGGCTGGCCGCGGGCGGGGTCGGCGCCCAGTTCTGGTCGGTGTACGTGCCCGCCTCCCTGGCCGGGGCCAATAATGAGCCCAATAATGAGCCCAATAATGAGCACTGTGCCGTGACCGCGGTGCTGGAGCAGATCGACACCGCGCACCGGATGATCGAGGCCTACCCGGACCGGCTCGAGCTGGCCACCACCGCCGCCGACGTGGAGCGCGTATTCGCGGCGGGCAAGGTCGCCTCGCTGCTGGGCGCCGAGGGCGGCCACTGCATCGCCTCGTCGCTGGGCGTGCTGCGGTCGCTGTACGCATTGGGCGTCCGGTACATGACGCTCACCCACAACAACAACGTGGGCTGGGCCGACTCGGCCACCGACCGGCCGCAGGCGGGCGGGCTGACCGACTTCGGCCGCGAAGTGGTGGGGGAGATGCAGCGGCTGGGCATGCTGGTCGACCTGTCGCACGTGGCCTCCTCGACCATGCGCGACGCCCTCGACGTGGCCCGGGCGCCGGTCATCTTCTCTCACTCGTCGGCCCGGGCCGTGTGCGATCACCCGCGCAACGTCCCTGATGAGATACTGCGCTCCCTGGCCGACAACGGCGGGGTGTGCATGGCGACGTTCGTCCCTAACTTCGTCTCACCGGAGTGCGCCCAGTGGCAGTTCGGCCTGCTGGCCGAGATGGAACGGCGGGGCCTGGACCGCCGGGACATATCGGCCTGGGGCAGCGTGAGCCCCGAGTACGAGCGGGCCCACCCGTTCCCCGAAGCCACCCTGGCTCAGGTGGCCGACCACGTCGAGCACATCCGGGCCGTGGCGGGCATCGAGCACGTCGGGATCGGCGGCGACTACGACGGCTCGGCCCGGATGCCCGCGGGCCTGGCCGACGTGTCCCGCTACCCGGCCCTGTTCGCCGAGCTGCTGGACCGCGGCTGGACCGAGGACGAGTGCGCCGCCCTGGCCGGCGGCAACGTGCTGCGGGTACTGAAGGCGGCCGAGAGCGAGGCGGCCAACCAGGCCTCGGCGGTACCCGGGGACGGCTAGGATCGCTCGCGATGATCGCGCCCCCCAGCACTTCTTCCGTGTTCCGCCAGGTGGGCGGTCTCGACGTGCTCACCTGGCCGGTCTTTGACGCCTTCCCGCTCACGGCCTTGGTCACCAGCCGCGATGGTGGCGTGTCGGCCGGGGCCTACGGCTCCCTGAACCTCAGCTACATGGTCGGCGACGACCCGGAGAACGTGCTGGCCAACCGGCGCCGGGCCGCGGCCGCGCTGGACACCGACCTGGCCGACTTCGTGTTCGCGGCCCAGGTCCACGGCGACGTGGCCCAGGTGGTCGGGGCGGCCGACCGGGGCCGGGGCGCGCTGTCCGCCGCCGGCGCCGTGCCCGGGGCCGACGTGCTGGTCACCGCGGACCCTGGCACCGTCCTGGCCGTGCTGGCCGCCGACTGTGTGCCGATCGTGCTCTACGACCCGCGGGTCCACGTGCTGGCCTGCGCTCACTCGGGCTGGCGGGGCACGGTGGCCCGGACCGCCGCGGTCGCCGTCCGGGCCATGCAGTCGCTGGGCAGCCGCCCGGCCGACGTGGTCGCCGCCGTGGGCCCCGCCATCCCGGCCGCCCGTTACCAGGTCGGCGCCCAGGTGGCCGAGGCCGCCACCGAGACCTTCGGTGACCAGGCTCCGGAGGTGCTCCAGCCGGCCGGCGAGGGCCAGTGGCGGTTCGACCTGTGGGCCGCCAACCGGCTGGTCCTGCGGGACGCCGGCATCCAGGACACCAACATCCACGTCACCGACGTCCCCACCGGCCCGGACTCCAGCAGCACCAACCCCGCGGGCCGCTCGTTCTTCAGCCATCGCGCGCAGCAGCCGTGCGGCCGGTTCGCGGCCATCGCCCGCCTGGACCGGCCGGGCCAGCTGGACCGGACGGACCGGAAGGAAACCCGATGAGCATCCAGGCCGTCTCCATGGAGTCCGCCCCGCAGGCGCCCCGGGGCCAGGAGTTCCGCTACGACTCCTACCGGATCGACCCGGCCACCGGCGAACTGGCCTGCCACTACAGCGTGGACGGGCGGCGGTTCACCGAGCGGATCACGCTCCGGCCCGGTGGCGGCTGGGACCGCCCGGCCGCGGCCGCGGCCGCCCGGCTGGTGTTCCTGCTGGCCGGCGTCTCGTACTACAAGACCGCGGCCCCGCCGGTCATCCACACCGGCGACCTGGCCCTGACCCGTCGCGAGCGGGCCTTCCTGCGCGAGTTCTACCTGGACGGCCTGGGCGAATTCGCCTACCGGAACGGCCTCGACCTGTCCGGCCTGCGCATCGAGGGTCCCGAGGCCCCCGCTCCCGTCGCCCCGCAAACCTCAGCGGTCCCGCAAACCTCAGCGGCCCAGCCAGCCCCGGAGACCCCGCGCCGCGCGCTGGTCCCGTTCGGCGGCGGCATCGACTCCATCGTCACGGTGGAACTGGTCCGCCCCAGCGCCGACATCGCGCTGTTCGTGGTCAGCCGCCCCGGTGACCGGTTCGAGGCCATCGAGCAGCCCGCCGCGGTGACCGGCCTGCCGGTGGTGCGGGCCGCCCGGGAGATCGACCCGCAGCTGCTGCGCTCGCGCGAGCTCGGCTTCCTCAACGGCCACGTGCCGGTGACCGGGATCATCTCGGCCATCGCGGTGCTGGCCGCGGTGCTCGAGGACCGCGACGCGGTGATCATGTCCAACGAGTGGTCGGCGTCGGTGCCCACGGTCCAGGCCGGCGATCACGCCGTCAATCACCAGTACTCCAAGAGCGCGTCGTTCGAGGCCGCGTTCCGCGGGGTGCTGGCCCAGACCCCCGGCCTGCCCGAGTACTTCTCGGCGCTCCGCGCCCGCACCGAGCTGTGGATCGCGGACCAGTTCGCCCACCTCACCCAGTACCACTCCACGTTCCGCAGCTGTAACCGCGCCTTCCACATCGACCCGGCCCGGCGCCTGGACCACTGGTGCGGCCAGTGCGACAAGTGCTGCTTCATCGACCTGATCCTGGCCCCGTTCCTGCCCGCCGCCGAGCTGGCCGGGATCTTCGATGGGCACGAGCCGCTCACCGACCCGGCCCTGGCCGGCCGGTTCCGCGCCCTGCTCGGCGACGCCGACCTCAGCAAGCCGTTCGAGTGCGTGGGCGAGGTCAACGAGTGCCGCGCCGCCGTGCTGCTGGCCGCCGACCGGCCGGACCGGGCCTCCACCGATGGCCTGCTGGACCAGCTGGCCGCCGAAGTCCGCTCCCTGCCCGACCAGCCGTCCACCGACGGCCTGCTCCACCCGGCCGGGGAGCACTTCATCCCGGCCTCGTACGCGACCAAGGAACTGCTGGCGTGACTCCCACCGAAACCCCCGCCGAAACCACCGGGCCAGCACCGGCCCGCCCCAAGCTGTCCTGGTCGGACCTGCGTGGCGCTCGCGTCGGCGTCTGGGGCCTGGGCCGTGAGGGCCTGGCCAGCGTGCGCAAGCTGATCAGCCTGGGGGTGGAGCCGGTCCTGGTCGACGACCGCCCGCAGACGGTGGCCATCGACGGCCTGCCCGTGCTCACCACCGGCTACGGCGGCCTGGCCGCGCTGGAGAAGTGCGACGCCGTGGTCAAGTCGCCCGGCATCAGCCGCTACCGGCCGGAGGTGGCCCGGCTGGAGGAGCGCGGCGTCCCGGTGGCTGGTGGCCTCGGCCTGTGGCTGCAGGAAACCGATCAGCGCCGGGTGCTGCTGATCACCGGCACCAAGGGCAAGAGCACCACCGCGTCGATCGCCGGGCACCTGCTGAACGGCCTGGGCGGCCGGACCCTGGTCGGCGGCAATATCGGTCAGCCCCCCTACGACCCCGAGGTGGCCGCGCAGGACTGGGTCTACTGGGTCATCGAGGTGTCCAGTTACCAGGCCACCGACCTGCCCTGTTCCACCCCGGTGGTCGCGGTGACCTCGCTGCACCCGGACCATCTGGACTGGCACGGCGGCGTGGACCGCTACTACCGCGACAAGCTGTCCATCTGCTCGCTGCCCGGCGCCGACCTCACCGTGGCCAACGGCGACAGCGACCTGATCCGGGAGCGCGCCGCCCTGCTCGGCCCGCGGGTGGAGTGGGTGCACGCCACCGACGACCCCGGTGCCACCTGGATGGAGCCGCTGGGCCTGGTCGGCAGCCACAGCCGCCGCAACGCGCTGATCGCCCGGCACTGCCTGCAGGCCATGGGCATTCCCGGGGCCACCGACCAGGCGCTGCGCACCGCCGCCGGGGGGTTCGTGCCCCTGGCCCACCGTCTGCAGGTCACCGGCACCGTGGACGGGGTGACCTTCGTGGACGACAGCCTGTCCACCAACGTGCTGCCCACCCTGGCCGCCCTGGACGCCTTCCCGGACCGCCGGGTGGCTCTCATCGTGGGCGGGCATGACCGGGGCATCGACTACACGCCGCTCGCGGCCGGCCTGCGTGACCGCTCCGCGCCCACCCTGGTTCTCACCCTGCCCGACAGCGGCCCCCGCATCCACGCCGAACTGGACGCCGCCCTGGACGGTGTCCCGTCCTCGCTCGACGGCATTGTCGAGTGTGCGGATCTGGACCGCGCGGTCGCGCGCGGTTTCGGCTGGGCCCGCCCGGACGGAGTGGTGCTGCTGTCCCCGGCCGCGCCGAGCTTCGGTCAGTTTAAGGACTACCGCGACCGCGGCGAGGCCTTCACCCGCGCCGCCGCGGCCTGCCGGTAACCGGCAGCCCCGGCCGGTAATCGGCAACGTCCAACCGGTTATGGTTACCGCCAACCTCCCGGCCCCGGTACACAACTCAGCCTTCCTACCTGGCTGAATGTGGCCGTGGCCTGACTGTTGGTCATGAAATGTTACGAAATCTTCTACTTACCGAATTCTTTCCGGATGGTCCTGGCGACACCCCGAATCGGCACATAGCCTGGCTGCGCAGGCAGGTGGCGGGAAGCATTGGGGGATCAGTGAACTGGGGAGTATCGGCGGCTGTGCACGCCGCGCTGGAGACGCCCGTTCCCGCGCAGGCTGAGGCCGAGACCTACCCTCGGTCGGCGATCGAGGAAGCCACCCCCGAGCAGGTTGAGTCGTGCGACGCGTTCCTGCCCCGCCGCCGTCCGGCCGTGCCCTACCCCGCCGCTCCCGGCGATGAGGCCTACCCGCGCCGGACCCCGAGCCCGGTGCCTGCCGTCCGCCACCAGCCGCCGGACCTGGCCCTGCTGGACCGCGTGCTGGGCAGCCTGCAGCGCATGGCCTGACCCGCCCCGCCGCCCGGGCCGCCGACAGCCGGCCCGCCGCCCGGCCCGCCGGCACCCGCGCCGTACCCTGCACCCCCGTGTCAGCCTCCCCAGGCACCCCCACGTTTCTGGGACAATGAAGGCCGAAGGGGGTGACGAGCGTGCGCGTCGGCATCCTGGGCCCGCTGGAAGTGCGGAACGCAGCCGGAGAGCCCGCCCCGCTGGCCGGGCCGCGGCTGCGTGCCCTGCTGATCCGGCTGGCCGTGGCCGGCGGCAAAACGGTCACCGCGGACCGGCTGGCCGATGACCTGTGGCCTGGTGAGGGCCCGGCCGACCGGCCTGCCGACACCGCCAACGCCCTGCAGGCCCTGGTCTCCCGGCTCCGCCAGGCCGCGGGCCGGGACCTGGCCGAGTACACCAGCGGCGGCTACCGGCTGGCTATCGACCCGGCCGGGATCGACGCGGTGGCGTTCGAGCACCTGGTCAGCCGGGGACGCGCCGCACTCAGCGCGGGGGAGGCGCCCCGCGCGGCCACCTTCCTGGCCGACGCCCTGGGCCTGTGGCGGGGCCCGGCCCTGGCCGACGTGGCCGACGCCCCGTTCGCGGCCGGCTCGGTCGCCCGGCTGGAAGAGCTCCAGGTCGCCGCGGCCGAGGATCTGGCCGAAGCCCGCCTGGCCCTGGGCCAGGGCGCCGAACTCGTCCCCGACGTGGAAGAGCTCGCGGCCGCGCACCCGCTCCGGGAACGGCTGTGCGGCCAGCTCATGCGGGCCCTGTACGTGGCCGGGCGCCAGGCCGAGGCGTTGAGCGTCTACGACCAGACCCGCCGCCTGCTGGCCGACCGGCTGGGCGTCGACCCGTCACCGGAACTGGCCGCGGTACACCTGGCCATCCTGCGCGCCGATCCTGCTCTGGCCAGCCCCGCGACCGACCTTCCAGATCTTAAAAACGAAACTCCGGCTCCGGACGGCGCCAACGGATCCCGGCCAGCCCGGCCCGACGGTGACGAACCGGCCCACGGATCGGATCGCGGATCGGACCGTGGATCGGACCGTGGATCGGACCGCGGCGGCAACCTGCCCGCCCAGCTGACCAGCTTCGTCGGCCGGGAGGACGAACTGGAACGGGTCGGCAAGCAACTCGGCGACACCCGGCTGGTCACCCTGATCGGCCCCGGGGGAGCGGGCAAGACCCGGCTGGCCCTGGAGGCCGCCGCGGTCAAGGCCCCGGAGATGCCGGACGGCGCCTGGTTCGTGCCGCTGGCCCCGGTCCGCGACGCCGCCGAGATCCCGGCCGCCGTGCTGGCCGCGCTGGGCATCCCCGAACTGGTGTGGGTGTCCGACGCCCGCCGCGCCCTGGCCCCGCCCCCGCTGGACCGGCTGTCCGACGCCCTGGCCAGCCAGCGGCTGCTGCTGGTGCTCGACAACTGCGAGCACGTGATCGACGCGGTGGCCCGGGTGGCGGCCCGGGTGCTGGCTGACGCTCCCGGCGTCCGCGTCCTGGCCACCAGCCGGGAGCCGCTCGGGGTGACCGGGGAGACGCTGTGCCCGGTGCCGTCGCTGCCGCTGCCGCCGCCCGGCACGGGTGCCGCCGAGGCCACCGGTTACGCGGCCATCCGGCTGTTCCGGGACCGGGCCGCGGCCGTGCGGCCCGGGTTCACCGTCGACGCCGACACCGTGCGGCCGGCCATCGCCATCTGCACCGCGCTGGACGGCATCCCGCTGGCCATCGAGCTGGCCGCCGCCCGGCTGCGGTCACTGACCCTGGCCCAGGTGGAGAACCGGCTCAGCGACCGGTTCCGGCTGCTGGCCACCGGCCCGCGGGCCACCGCGGACCGGCACCAGACCCTGCGCGCCATCGTCGACTGGAGCTGGGACCTGCTCAGCGAGCCGGAACGGACCGTGCTCCGGCGGCTGGCGGTGTTCCGCGGCGGCGCTACCCCGGACGCCGCCGAGCAGGTGTGCGGGCCCCTCGGCAATATCAGCCGGAACCCCGATGACGTGATCGACGTGGTCGCCTCGCTGGTGGACAAGTCGCTGGTCACCGCGACCGGCGACACCGACGTGCGGTACCGGCTGCTGGAGACGGTGCGGGTCTACGCCGACGAGCGGCTGACCGAGTCCGGGGAGAAGGACCCGGTCCAGGCCGCGCACGCCGCGCACTTCCTGGCCCTGGCCGAGGAGGCCGAGCCCCGGCTGCGCACCGCCGAGCAGCTGCGCTGGCTGGACCGGCTCGACGCCGACCACGACAACTTCTCGGCCGCGCTGCAGTACGCCGTCGACCACCGGGACGCGCCGCTGGGGCTGCGGCTGGTCGCGAACCTGATGTGGTTCTGGGTCATGCTCGACTTCGACGCCGAGGGCGGGAACTGGGCCGGGCAGGTCCGGGAGATCGTCGGCCCCACGCCGCCGCCGGGCCTGGTCGAGGAGTACGCGATCAGCGAGTTCGCGGCGGCGGTGGGCGGGGCCGCTGACGACGATTCTCCCCTGCGCGGCCCCGATGGCGTGGCCCTGCTGCGCCAGGCCCTGGAGCGGTCCGCGGTCCAGCTCGTGAAGGCCGAGCCGGTCCACCCGGTGCTGGCTCTGACCCCGGCCCTGACCGCGATGTTCAGCGGGGACCACGACCTGGCCCGCAGCACAATGGACGAGCTGACCCGGCACCGCGACCCCTGGGTCCGGGCCGCCGGGCTGGCCCTGGGCGGTCACCTGGCCATGAACGACGGTGCGGTGGACGTCGCCACCCGCTACTTCGGGCTGGGATACGACGCCTTTCAGGCCGTGGGGGACCGGTGGGGCCTGATCGTGGTGCTCGGCGGCCAGGCCGAGGTGGCCATGGCCAAGGACGACCCGGCCACCGCCGTGCGTGCCCTGGAGGAGGCCCACGAGTACGCGGTCGAGGGCAGGGCCACCCACTGGGGCGAGATGCACCTCATCCCGCTCGGCCGGGCCCGCGCCGCCGCCGGCGACCTGGCCACGGCCCGGACCGACCTGGAGCGGGGCGTGCGGGCGGCCCGCCAGTTCGGCGAGTACGACGACGAGATAGGCGGCTACGTGGAGCTGGCCGAGCTGGCCCGGCGGGACGGCGACCTGCCCGCGGCCCGGCGGCTGCTGGAACAGGCCCGCCAGGTCGCCGAGCCGCGGACCACCCGGCTCGACATCCGGCTGGCCGCGGTCAAGGCGTTCAGCAAGCTGGGCTGCCTGGCCGAACAGGAGGGCCAGCTGGAGGAGTCCGAGAGCTGGCACCGCCGGGCCACCAAACTGCTGGCCGACAACCTCGACGGTGTCATGCCGATCCCGGTCAACCCCACCCTGGGCAGCGTGGTGGAGGGCTGGGCGGCCCTGGCCGCGGCCCGGGGCGAGCCGGCCCGTGCCGCCGAGCTGCTGGGCCTGGCCCACACCCTGCACGGCTTCCGGGACACGGCCAGCTTCGAGGTGACCCGCACCACGGCC
>DATDIH010000267.1:0-5219 GCA_036521155.1 Streptosporangiaceae bacterium | reverse complement strand
CGAGCCCGGCCTCACCGCCACCGACCTGCACGGCCTGAGCGGCCCTGGCGTCCAGACCCCGGAAGAAGGCGCCGAATACATCGTCCGCCTGGCCACCGTCCCGGCCGACGGCCCCACCGGCACCTTCTCCTACGACACCCCCCTGCCCTGGTGAGCTGAGCCGACGCCCGGCCCCGGCCAGCAGGCCTCAGGAACGGTCTGGCGCGTGGCCTTCCCGTCCACAAAACACGCTCTAGTCGAGCGGCTTGTCGGGCGGGAACTCGGCTGGGTAGGGCTGCCCGTAGTCGGCCGAGCGGCTGACGTTCTCCCAGGCTGAGGCCTCGGTCAGCTGGCTGCGCGAGTAGTCCAGCGCCATGTCCACCGCGGTCTGGCCGAGCAGCAGGTGGGATGGCGGGTTGTCGCGCTTGACGGCCTGGACGATGATCTCGGCGCCGCGCTCCGGGTCGCCGGCCGGGCCCGCGGTACTGGCCCGCATGCGGCGGTGCATGGTCCCGATCGTCGCGTCGTAGTCGGCCGGGATGTCGTGGATGGTCATGGACGAGCCGGCCCAGTCGGTGGCGAAACCGCTGGGCTCGACCACCATGACCTGCACGCCGAACGGCGCCGTCTCGATGGCCAGCACCCGGCTGAAGCCGTCGACCGCGAATTTGGCCGCCTGGTAGCTGGCGATACCGGGGGACCCGCCCACGCGCCCGCCCACCGAGGAGAACTGCACGATGATGCCGCCGCCCTGCTCGCGCAGCTGCGGGATGGCGGCCCGGGACACGTTGTACACGCCCCAGAAATTGGTCTCGAACTGCGTGCGGAAGTCGGCCTCGTCCCCGGTCTCGATCGGGGCCAGGTTCGCGTAACCCGCGTTGTTGACCACCACGTCGAGGCGGCCGAAGCGGGCCACCGCCGCGCTGACCGCGGCCTGCACCGCGGCGGCGTCGGTCACGTCCAGGGCGAGGGGCAGTACCCGCTCGCCGTACTCACGCGTGAAGTCGTCCAGCTGCTCGGGGCGGCGCGCGGTGGCGACCACGCGATCGCCCGCGGCCAGCGCCGACGTGACCAGGGCCCGGCCGAAGCCCCGCGATGACCCGGTGATGAACCAAACCTGCTGCTTGTCCTGTGGCATGTCACTTAGTAAAACACAGTTGTATTATTTACGCAACTTGGTTGCGGTAACATGGGGACATGACCACGACCGGGTTCCAGCGCGCACGCTCCGCCCAGGCCAAGCAGGAGCGCGAGTCGGCCATCCTGGCCGCGGCCCAGGAGCTGGGTGCCCTCCGCGGCATCCGCGTGGTCACGCTGACCGACATCGCCGAAGCCGTCGGCATGCACAAGTCGGCCATGCTGCGCTATTTCGAAACCCGGGAGCAGATCTTCCTGCGGCTGACCGCCATCGGCTGGCACGAGTGGTCGGCCGACCTGCGGTCCCGGCTGGGGGAGCTGTCCGCGCCCGCGCCCGCCGCCACGGTTGCGCAGGCGCTGGCGGACTCGCTGGTGACCCGCCCGATGTTCTGCGACCTGCTGGCCCAGGCCCCGCTCAACCTCGAACGCAACGTCTCACTGGAGTCCGTCCGCGCCTTCAAGCTGGCCACCCTGGAAGAAGTCCACGCGATCAGCGCCGAGCTCACCCGCCTGCGCGACCTGACCGAGCAACAGGCGGTCGACGTGATCGCCACCGCGACCAGCATGGCCGGTGCCCTCTGGCAGATGGCCACGCCCGGTCCCGAGGTTCAGCAGCTGTACCGCAGCGACCCCCGCCTGGCCCACGCCACCGTCGAGGTCGGCCCCCGCCTGACCCGCGTGCTCACCGCCCTGCTCACCGGCCTGGCCGCCTGAAGGGTGAACTGATCAGGATTGGAGAAGCGCCCGGCCAATGCGAGCTCTTACGATTTTGGCATAGCGCAAATACTCCGGGAAGGCGAGAGACATGAAAACCATGACATGCCAGGAATTGGGCGGCCCGTGCGATTTCGCGCACCAGGGAGACGACGCTGACCAGGTCATCAAGGCCCAGGACCGGCACCTCAACGAGGTGGTCGCCGCCGGTGACCAGGCGCATGAACCGGCGCTCAAGGAAATGAAGAACCGGTGGAAGCACCCGGTCCAGGGAATGGGCTGGTACCGAAGGGCCAAGCGTGATTTCGCCACCCTCCCCGAAAGCTGAAATTCTTATATCGAAGGTCTGGTAACCCGGTCCCAGCCCTCAGCCGCGTCCGGCGGGCGACAGCGTCCGCCGGGCCAGCCGGACCATGAACGACTCCGGCGGCAGCCAGACTTCGCGGTCCTCGAACGGCCAGGCGTAAGTCAGGGCCCCGTCCCGGATGCAGTCCAGCAGGCCCGGCGCGGACAGCTCGTGCGCTGACCACTCGTAGAGCCGCTGCAATCGCGGGAGGATCACCCCGTAGTCCAGGAGCCGGCCGAACCCGAGTTCCTGGCCGAGGTAGGACCGGGCGCTGCCGCGCAGCGGGTAATGGTCCGGCAGGATGCGCGACAACTGCAGGAAGATCCCGGCCATGCCCAGCCTCGGGTCGCCCAGCAGCGGGGCCAGTGGCCGCAGCCACCCCAGCGACATCCGCGGCGCCGCCACCAGGGCGTGGGTGTAGAGGACCCGGCAGAGCACGACGTTCATGAAGAAGCGTTCGGCCTCGTTCTCGGCTTCGGCCAGGTCGCGGTGCCCCAGGTAGCCCGCGACCACGCTGCCGTTGTGGGCCCGGTACCAGGCCCGGGCGGTCGGATAGTCGGCGAAGGACATCCAGTAATCCACCGTCCGTGCGGACGGCGGCCCGGCCAGGTCCCCGCTCAGGCCGACCGCCTCACACCCGTCCCTCAGGATGCGCTCGTTCACCGCCCGCCACCACGGACTGCCCGGGTGCTCGCTGGACGGAGGGGCCAACAGCCCCCGCCGCAATTGCCACCGCATGAACGACAGGGCTGCCCGCCGGAACGGCAGATGCCGCGGCGCCTGCCCGAACGGCCCGTAGTAGCAGCGCTCCATCAGCGCCAGCCGCCCGCCCGGATCATCCCGGACCGCCGCGACCCGCCCCTCAGCCCACCCGGCCGCCGTTCCGGCAGGATTCACGTTCGCCGGCTCAAACGGGAGCTATTGCTGCTGTCGATGCGCTCCGCGATCCACGCCTTGATCACGGATTGGCGGGTAACGCCGAGCCGGCGAGCTTCGCGATCGAGTGACTCAACCATCCAGAACGGAAAGTCCACCGGGATCCGCTGCTGGCCCAGGGCGGGCCGGCGGATGGCGCCGAGATCGAGATCGCCGGTCAGGTCGTCGCCTTCGTCAAACTTCCGGTCGAATTCTTCAGATCTCATAGAGCGCCACCTCGGCCTGGTTGAATTCGAAATTGCACCCGATCCCCCCTTGACGGCAATAGTCCTACTTTGATGAGCGCATGATCGCCGCAGTTGTCTTCGACGTTGGCGAGTGACTGGTCGACGAGTCCCGGGATACGGCACCTGAGCCGTGATCCAGCAGCACGACCCCTGAGCCTGGCCCGGTGCCGGTGGGCAGCTGGGATCGGGGCTGCACACCGGAAAGTAGGCATTTTCTGTGGTGATAGCGCAGTGCCGTTGAGCTTGAGTTGATCTTGCTGTGGTCCGGGGTTGTGCGTGGGTGCGGGGCCTTGATGGCGGGGGCCCCGGTCTGGTGCGGGTGATCCACTGCCGGGGAGCGGTTTCAGTGAATACGACTGCAAACGCACCCCCAGGATGGATCTTGTTCTGAGTGAGACGGTGGTGACCGATGAGGCGGGCCGCCGGGGGCTGGTGCTGGATGGGGTGCTAAACGGCATTGGGTGATAGCGGCAGGGTTTGCACACAAATCCCGGCCCGGCCCCACCCGGCACGCCCGGCACCGCCACCGAAGCCGTGGGGGCCAGGCCAGGACACGCAGGTCCCCGCACCACCAACTTTTAAAGACAGGCCCTACCGGCGCCTGCCCGCCGATCAGCGGCGCTGGTTCACAGCCGCACTTCAGGCGCGGCCACGTGGGCGATGCCCAAGGTGGACTCCGCGGGCAGCAGGCCGGACTCGAAGGCGGCCACCAGCAGGGGAGTGGTCAGCTCGGCCAGCCGCTGGGCCCGGTCGGAGCCCAGGGCCTGCCACGGTCCGTCGGCCAGCCGGTCGGTGCGCCACTCGACCTCGTCGCGTCCGTCGCGGCCGCGCTCGGTGGCCCGGCCAGTGGAATCGATCCAGCCGCGGGCGGCCAGCCGGTCCCGGGCCGCCGACCAGTCGTGCGCGCTCCAGCCGCGGCTGGCGAAGACCTCCTCTGGCGCGGCCCCGATGGCGGCGAACGACACCAGCGCCTCGCCCGGGTCCAGCGCGGCCACCTGCAGTGCGGCCAGGTGCCCGTCGCCGCGGTGCTCGCGCAGCACGTTGATGGCGTGCCAGAGCACCAGGTGCGGCTCGGTGGGCCAGGTCAGGTCGGCGTTGGCGGCGGCCAGCGGGCGCCCGGCCGTGCTGGCCGCCCGCGCCGCCTCGCGGGCCAGGCCGGCGGCCTCGGCCAGACCGGGCGAGCCGATCAGCTCGCCGAACAAGGCCCGGTACAGCCGGTCCACCGCCCGCTCCCGCGCGGCCAGGACCTGCGCGGGCGCGGCCACCGTCCACGCGGCCGGCACGTGGGCGGTCACCATGTCCGGGCTGAAGCTGTAACAGGCCGACGCGGCCGCGCGCGGGCCCACCGCCCCCAGCGGCGCCAGCCGCCAGGCGAAGTAGCTCGGCCACCTGGTCTGTATGTCGTAGCCGAGGCTGGCCGCCTCGGCGAACACTTCCGGCGCGTACCAGAACACCGCGTGGATCGGCTCCAGCTGGTGCCACATCCGCCGGGTCAGCCCGTAATCACCCGTCGTCGTCATCGCCCCGCCTCTTCCCGTCGTATCACCCGTCTCGATCGAATCTAACCATTGGAAAGATAATCTTGCCAACGGCTAGATGTCAACCGGGCGCGGAGGTCAACGCGGAGTTCTGCGTCGAGCCCGGCCCGCCCCCGTGAGCCCACCCGGCCTCCGAACCCCGAACCCCGGCCTCCGAACCCCGGCCTCCGAACCCCGGCCCCCCGGCCCCGGTGAGCCCGCTCAGATAGACCGGATGGCCCCGCCGTCCACCGGGATCATCGCGCCGGTGGTGTAGGACGCGGCCGGGGAGAGCAGGAACGCCGCGGTCCGGCCGAACTCCACGGCTTCGCCGTACCGGCGCAGCGGGATAGTTTGCGACCG
>DATDIH010000266.1:0-5761 GCA_036521155.1 Streptosporangiaceae bacterium | reverse complement strand
GTCACCAGCGGGCCTGGCTCAAGCTGACCAGGCCGCTCGGCTTGGTGGAGAACACCGCCCTGATCGCCACGCCCAACGAGTTCGTCAAGGAGCAGCTGGAAACCCGGCTGCGCACGCTGATCACCCACGCGCTGTCCCGTGAGCTGGGCCGCACCATCCAGCTGGCGGTCACCGTAGACCCGGCGGCCGACCCCGGGCCGTCGCCGGACGCCGGCGGCCAGCCCGCGGCCGCGGGCCACCCCGACCTCACCCCGGCCGGGCCGCACCCGGACGGGCCGGGCCTGCAGCCCGACAGCCCGGACGGTGACCGGCCGCCGCTCGCCACCCAGAACGGTCACCGGCCGCACGAGCTGTCCGACGGGCCGCCGAAGGCGGTCCCGCCCCTCGCCCGCCCGGCCAGCGGGCACCAGGCGCCCCGGCCCGCCGCGGCCCGGCTGAACCCGAAGTACACCTTCGAGACCTTCGTCATCGGGTCGAGCAACCGGTTCGCGCACGCCGCCGCGGTGGCGGTGGCGGAGGCGCCCGCCAAGGCCTACAACCCGCTGTTCATCTACGGCGACTCCGGGCTGGGCAAGACTCACCTGCTGCACGCCATAGGCCACTACGCGCAGAGCTTTTACCAGGGCGTCAAGGTGCGCTACGTGAGCTCGGAAGAGTTCACCAACGACTTCATCAACATGATCAGGGACGGTAAGCAGGACGGCTTCAGGCGCCGCTACCGCGACGTGGACGTGCTGCTGGTGGACGACATCCAGTTCCTGGAGAACAAGGAAGGAACCCAGGAGGAGTTCTTCCACACCTTCAATACCCTGCACAACGCCAGCAAGCAGATCGTCATCTCCAGCGACCGGGCGCCCAAGCGGCTGGTCACCCTGGAGGACCGGCTCCGCAGCCGGTTCGAGTGGGGCCTGCTGACCGACGTCCAGCCGCCCGAGCTGGAGACCCGGATCGCCATCCTGCGCCGCAAGGCCATCCAGGAGGGCCTGAACGCCCCGCCGGAGGTGCTGGAGTACATCGCCTCCCGCATCTCCACCAACATCCGGGAGCTGGAGGGGGCCCTGATCCGGGTCACCGCGTTCGCCAGCCTGAACCGGCAGTCGGTCGACCTCCAGCTGGCCGAGATCGTGCTCAAGGACCTGATCCCCGAGGCCCAGGGCCCGCAGATCACGATCGCCACGATCATGGGGCAGACCGCCTCCTACTTCGGGCTGTCCATGGAGGACCTGAGCGGCACCTCGCGGTCCCGGGTGCTGGTCACCGCCCGGCACATCGCCATGTATCTGTGCCGCGAGCTCACCGACCTTTCCCTGCCCAAGATCGGCCAGCAATTCGGCGGCCGTGACCACACCACGGTGATGAACGCGGACCGCAAGATCCGCTCCCTGATGGCCGAGCGCCGGTCGATCTACAACCAGGTCACCGAGCTCACCAACCGGATCAAGCAGCAGGCCAGGACCGGCTGAGCGGCCAGCGAACGGGGCCGGGTAACGACGGCTTAACAAAGCAACGCACCTGGATGTCACACCGGTATACGGAAACCATCAACAGGGCTGTGCACACAGCTTGTGGAAAACATTGTGGATGACAGCGGAAGAGTGGGGGACAACCGGTGGGAACAAAGTGGCCAGGCATTCGCCGGGCACAATAGGGCCGGCTGCGTCCCCCGCGTAGGCACAGTTCCTGTGGACGCTGATTCTCCCGCTGACCTGCGGATACCGCCCTTCTCCCCAGCGTCCACCGCACCTATGACTATGACGGTTCTCTAACTAGGAAGAAAACAAAACCAAGTAGAGGCTGGGGACGCGCGCACTGCCGGCCCGCGCCGTCAATACCCATCCGTCATCGACCTGACACACCGGCCCGCGAAGGGTCTATCGTCGACATCTACACAGCACAGGGTTCCAGGAGGCAGTTCCGTGAAGTTCCAGGTTGAGCGAGACGTACTCGCTGACGCCGTCGCCTGGACGGCTCGCGCCCTGCCGGCCCGGCCGGCGGTTCCCGTGCTGGCCGGCATGCATCTGGCGGCCGGAGCGCAGCTCACGCTGTCCACCTTCGACTACGAGGTTTCGGCGCAGGCCAGTGTCCCGGTGATCACCGACGAGGAAGGCACGGTGCTGGTGTCCGGCCGGCTGCTGGCCGAGATCGTCCGCAGCCTGCCGGCCCGCCCGGTGGAGATGAGCACCGAGGGCACCAGGACCACGCTCAAGTGCGGCAGCGCGGTGTTCACGCTGATGACCCTGCCTGACGATGAGTACCCGACGCTGCCCGGCATGCCGCCGGAGGCGGGCGCGATCGGCGCGGACGTGCTGGCCTCGGCCATCGGCCAGGTGGCGATCGCGGCCGGCCGGGACGACACGCTGCCCGCGCTGACCGGGATCCGGATGGAGCTCGAGGGCGACACCGTGAACCTGGTGGCCACCGACCGCTACCGGCTGGCCGTGCGGGAACTGCACTGGCAGCCCGTCAAGCCGGACATGTCGGCCGCGGTGCTGGTGCCCGCGCGGGTGCTGGTGGACGCGGCCCGGTCGCTGACCACGGCGGCCGAGGTCGCGATCGCGCTGACCCCGCCGGGCGAGGACGGCGCGCACGGTGAGGGCATCATCGGGTTCGAAGGCGGCGGCCGCCAGACCACCACCCGCCTGCTCGGCGGCGAGTACCCGCGTTACCAGAGCCTGCTGCCCAGCGAGTTCAACGCCGTGGCCGAGCTGCCCGCCGCCCCGTTCTCCGAGGCGGTCAAGCGGGTGGCCCTGGTCGCCGAGCGGAACACGCCGGTCCGGCTGGCGTTCTCGGCCGGCGAACTGGTGCTGGAGGCCGGAGCCGGCGACGAGGCACAGGCGGTGGAGACGCTCGAGGCCAGCTTCGACGGCGACGACCTGCAGATCGCCTTCAACCCGCAGTACCTGCTGGACGGCCTGAGCGCGATCGACTCCGACGTGGCCCGGGTGTCGTTCACCACGCCGACCCGGCCCGCGGTGATCACGGGCAAGCCCGCCGGGGATGAGCCGCCGGACTACCGGTACGTGCTGATGCCGATCCGGTCCGCGGGCTGATGACAGTGTTGGCCTCGGGGGCAAATGCCCCCCAGACCCCCCGACGCGAGCTTCGCTCGCAATGACACCCGCCAGTACCCTCTAGAGCCGTGCATCTGACCCGGCTCGCGCTCACCGACTTCAGGTCCTACACCTCGGCCGACCTGACTCTGGACGCGGGCGTGACCACGCTGAGCGGGCCGAACGGGGAAGGCAAGACCAACCTGGCCGAGGCCATCGGCTACGTGGCCACGCTGGGCAGCCATCGGGTCGCCACCGACACCCCGCTGGTCCGGCAGGGCGCCGACCGGGCCATCGTCCGGGCCGCGATCAGCTCGTTCCGCGGCCAGGCGCTGATCGAGATCGAGGTCAACCCGGGCAAGGCCAACCGGGTGCGGCTGAACCGGGCCCCGGTCAGCCGGCCGCGGGAGATCCTGGGCGTGCTGCGCACCGTGCTGTTCGCCCCCGAGGACCTGGCCCTGGTCAAGGGTGATCCCGGGGAGCGCCGCCGGTTCCTGGACGATCTGCTGGTGGCGGCCGCGCCCCGGCTGGCCGGGGTCCGGTCGGACTACGACCGGGTGATCCGCCAGCGGACCGCGTTGCTGAAGTCGGCTGGTCAGCGGGTGGGCCGGGGCCGGTCGAGCCGGGCCAGCGCGCCCGCCGGGGACGCGGAAGCCCCCGCTGGTAGCTCGATGCCGTCGGCCATGGGCTCAACGTTGGACGCCTGGGACGAGCAGCTGGCCCGGGCGGGCGCCGAGTTGCTGGCGGCCCGGCTGGCCCTGGTCAGGGCGCTGCGCCCGCATGTAGCGGCGGCCTACGCGGCGGTGTCCGGGGACCGCGGGCCGGCCGGGATCAGCTACCGGCCGTCGTTCCCGCTGCCCGGTGCGGCGACCCCGGACGCGGAGCCGGACAGCGAGCAGAAGCCCGCTGACCTGGAGCCGGCCATGCGGGAGGCCCTCCAGCAGGCCCGCCCGCAGGAGCTGGAACGCGGGGTGTGCCTGGTCGGGCCGCACCGGGACGAGCTCGAGCTGCGAGTTGGGGAGCTGCCCGCCCGCGGGTACGCCAGCCACGGCGAGTCCTGGTCGCTGGCGCTGGCCCTGCGGCTGGCCTCCTATGAACTCCTGCGCGCGGACGGCGAGGACCCGGTGCTGATCCTGGACGACGTGTTCGCCGAGCTGGACACGGGCCGCCGGGACCGGCTGGCTGGCCTGGTGGCCGACGCCGAGCAGGTGATCGTGACCGCCGCCGTGCCGGCCGACGTGCCCGCCACGCTGACCGGGGCCCGGTACAGCGTGGGCGACGGGACGATCACCCGTGCCGCCTGACCCGGCCGACCCGGCCGACGTGCCCAGGGACGAGCGACGCCGGCGCGCGGCCGCGGCGCTGGCCGAGGCGGTCGGAGACGCCCGGGCCCGCGGCGACTGGCCGTCGGCCAAAGCTGGGGACTCAGCAAACCGACCTTCAAATGATGATGGAAGGTCGGTGGGCGGGGCGCTCGGATCCGGCCGGCGGGTCCGCCGCGACGACCCCCAGCCGTTGTCCACCGCGATCGGCAAACTGCTGTCTGAGCAGGGCTGGAAGGAACAAGCAGCGGTCGGTGCGGTGTTTAGTAACTGGAAGGATTTTGTCGGGTCTGACCTTGCTGCTCACACTCGTCCGGACGGTTTCACCGACGGCGAGCTGGTGATAGCGGCGGACTCGACCGCATGGGCCACTCAGGTCAGGCTGCTCGCGTCGATGCTCGTCCGCAGGCTCAACGCCGAACTCGGCGAGGGGACCGTAAAACGGGTCAAAGTTCGCGGGCCGTCCGGGCCGCGACAGCGCGGCGGGTGGCGCGTCCCAGGTAGCCGGGGACACGGCGACACGTACGGCTAGGAACGCCCGTGTCATACCGAATTCCCAGCTAGAATAGGGGGTACGCGCACCTTACGACACTGGGGGGTGTCCCTGCGCGCGATTAAGCAGGATGGAGTTTCCACTTGTCATATGACGCACGCTCAATCACGGTACTCGAGGGGCTGGAGGCCGTCCGGAAACGGCCTAGCATGTACATCGGCTCCACCGGGGAGCGCGGACTCCACCACCTGGTGTACGAAGTCGTCGACAACTCGGTCGACGAGGCGCTCGCGGGGTACGCCGACACCATCGAAGTGACCCTGCTGCCCGACGGTGGGGTCCGCAACGTCGACAACGGTCGCGGTATCCCGGTCGACATGCACCCGGTGGAGAAGCGGCCCGCGGTCGAGGTCGTGCTGACCACGCTGCACGCGGGCGGCAAGTTCGACGGCAAGTCCTACGCGGTCTCCGGCGGTCTGCACGGCGTCGGCATCTCGGTGGTGAACGCCCTGGCGTCCCAGCTGGACGAGGAGATCCGCCGCGACGGCTACGTGTGGCGGCAGTCCTACCAGCGGGGAGCGCCGGCCGGGCCGCTGGAGCGTGGTGAGGAGACCGCCGAGACCGGCACGACCACCACGTTCTGGCCGGACCCGGAGATCTTCGAGAGCACCACGTGGAACTTCGAGACCCTGGCCCGGCGGATGCAGGAGATGGCGTTCCTCAACCGGGGCCTGTCCATCACGCTGCGGGACGAGCGGACCGACGCCGACACCGAGGGCGACGGCCCGCGGGTCGTCACCTACCGGTACGAAAACGGGATCTCGGACTTCGTCCGGTACCTGAACGCGTCGAAGGAGCCGGTGCACGCCTCGGTCATCGAGTTCGGCGAGGACGGC
>DATDIH010000265.1:0-2410 GCA_036521155.1 Streptosporangiaceae bacterium | reverse complement strand
GTTCCCGGCGGCTATCCCGTAGGAGATCCAGAGCAGGAAGCCGGCCAGCAAGATCGAGAAGTAGCCGAGCGAGACCTCGCGCGAGGAACGCGCGCGCAGCATGCGGCGGATCTGCAGAACCGGGGAGAGGCCCATCAGCACGCCCCAGGCAGAGGCGGTGGCGGCGAGCAAGGAGACGACCATGGCATTCCTTTGGTGAGGCGCCCTGGCCCTTGGATCGTGCTCGCCAGTGATCTGGTGAGGGGCGCAAGCACGACCGGCACCCATGCTAGCCCGGCCCCCGGGCGGACTGGTAGTCGTGATCGCTCTGCTGGAACGCCCGGCTCGGGGCGTGGCGCGAGTCAGCCGGCGGGGACACGGCAGCGGAGAGGTCCCCCGCATCGCCTCTCCGATGCCGTGTAACCCCCCGTTCGCGCCGTCTGACACGGTTTGCACGTGCCCGACATTGAGACAGAGGCGGCCTAGCCCGGCCCTGATACACATCCGGCGCGGAAAAATCTGGAGGCCCCGGTGGACGGGGCGGGGCGGGGGCTGGAGTTGAATCGGGGGATGGATCACGCGCTGCCGCCGGAGGAGGACGCCGACGTACCCGGGTTCTGCCGGGCGCTCGGGGTGCCCGGGCTGGCCGACATCCATGTCCACTTCCTGCCGCCGCGGCTGCTGCGCCGGGTCTGGCAGTACTTCGACGAGGCCGGGCCGCTGGTCGGGGTGAGCTGGCCGATCCGCTACAGGTGGAGCGACGAGGAGCGGGTGGCGCACCTGCGATCGATGGGCGTGCGGATGTTCAGCGCGCTGGCCTACGCGCACCGGCCGGGGATGGCCGCCGAGCTGAACGAGTGGACGCTGGAGTTCGGCCGGGCCAACCCGGGGTGCCTGCCGTCGGCGACGTTCTACCCCGAGCCCGGGGTGACCCGCTACGTGCGCGCGGCGCTGGACGCGGGCGCGCGCATCTTCAAGGTGCACCTGCAGGTGGGCGGGTTCGCGCCGGACGACCCGCGGCTTGACGAGGTGTGGGGCCTGCTGTCCGAGGCGCGGGTGCCGGTGGTGGTCCACGCCGGGCATGCCCCGGTCGGTACCGAGAACACGGGACCAGGACCGTTCGGCGCCCTGATGGCGAGGTACCCGGAACTGACCGCGATCGTGGCCCACCTGGGCGCGCCGGACTACGGTCCCTTCCTGCGGATGGCGGCGGACTACGAGCGGGTGGCGCTGGACACCACGATGGTTTTCACCGGCTTCTTCGACAAGCTGGCCCCGTTCCCGGCCGGATCCCTGCCGCTCGCGCGCGAGCTCGGGATGGCCGGGAAGATCCTGCTCGGCAGCGACTTCCCGAACATCCCCTACCCGTACGCGCGGCAGCTCGCCGGGCTGGCCGGGATCGGGCTCGGTGACGACTGGCTGCGCCGGGTGTGCTGGGACAACCCGGTGGCGATGTTCGGGCTACCTGAGGCGGTCGGCGGCGGCTAGCAGCCCGGTAACCCGGTCGCGGGGCAGGGCCGGGGTGCGGTGCCCGTCGCGGCCGGTCATCTCCTCGTTGGCGACCAGCGCGTTGACCACGGCCTCCTCGCATGCCTGCACAACGGCCTCGTAGTAGGGGTCGAGGCGTTCCCAGGGGACGAAGGACAGCCGGGACATGGCCGCCTCGCCGGGGCGGAACGCGCCGGGGTTGGCGGTGGAGAAGGCCAGGAACAGGTCCCCGGAGAAGTGCGACCCGCTGGTCCCGGTCCTGGCCAGGCCGGCGGTGACCCGGCGGGCCAGTGCCTGGCACTGGTGCGGGAACAGCGGCGCGTCGGTGGCCGCCACGGCGATCACCGAGCCGGAGCCGGGCAGGGCGAGCCTGAAGTCGGCCATCGGGTTGTCGTCGGCGAGCGCCTCGCCCACGGGCACCCCGGCGATGACGAGCTCCCGGCGCGCGCCGAAGTTGGCCTGGACGAACACGCCGACCGTGTAGTCGTCCACCAGGCGCGAGGCGGTTCCCGAGCCGCCCTTGAACTGGTAGCAGTTCATCCCGGTGCCGCCGCCGACCGAACCCTCCTCGACGGGGCCCGGGCGCGCCGCCTCGATCGCGGTCACCACGTGGTGTTCGGTGACGTGGTGGCCGTTGATGTCGTTGAGGTAGCCGTCCCAGGTCTCCGCGGCCACCGGGAGCAGCCAGACCTCGGCCACCACGGGGTGATGCGTGACCGTCCAGGCGATGATCCCGGCGTGCGCGACGCCGACCGCGTGCGTGTTCGTGATCGCGACCGGCCCGTCGAACGTGCCCGACTCATTGATCCAGGAGACCCCGGTCATCTCGCCGTTGCCGTTCTGGGAGTGGAAGCCGGCCGCCACCGGGTCGCCGGTTCCGGCCGGGCCGCGGGGGTGGATGGCGGTCACCCCGGTCCGCACGTTGCTGCCCTTGATCAGCGTC
>DATDIH010000264.1:0-2045 GCA_036521155.1 Streptosporangiaceae bacterium | reverse complement strand
CCTCGCACTATTAGTTATCAGCCTTCGCCCTTACTGTTACTGCGTTGTTACCGTCAGCCCTGCGGGCCGGTTCAGGGCAGAGGTCCCGGCGGCCGGGAACCTGACAAGGAGAATGCCACATATGTGGCGTTCGGCCATGGCGTTACGGCGACCGCCCCGCAGCGTTCCTCGTATCGCAGCAGCGCAAAACCCGGGGCTGAGCGACTATGGCCCTGGCCGGATCGTTTGCACGCGGGTTTCATGGCTGGCGGATTGCACCGCGGCGCCCCGCTACCTCGCGGCGCGACTGGGCGCGGCCGGAGACGACGGGTAACGCGGCACCGGCATGGTCTGCCCCAATCGAGGCTCGAGAACGTTCAGGCTCAGCTGGCCCGGCTCCCTTTCGTCGCTCACGGCTTGCTGACGTTCGGATACACAGAAGTAGCCCGGCTCTGATCGGGTCAGCGTCCGGCCGACCCGGCCGACCCGGCCGACCCGGGGACGTTACCGCGATAAGGGATCATGGGTGGATGAGCCAGCCCGGAAACAGCTCCTCGACCACGTGGTTCGTCACCGGGGCCTCCCGCGGCTTCGGCCGGGAGCTCACCGGGCAGCTGCTCGCCCGGGGTGACCGGGTGGCCGCCACCTTGCGCCGGCCTGTCCAGCTGGACGACCTGGCCGCCCAGTACGGGGACCGGCTGTGGGTCCGCGCCCTCGACGTGACCGACACCGGGCAGACGCGGCGCGTCGTGCGCGAGGCGTTCACCGATCTCGGGCGGATCGATGTGGTGGTATCCAACGCGGGTTATGGCGTGTTCGGCGCCGCCGAGGATCTGTCCGACGCCCAGGTCGAGGCAGTGATCTCGACCAACCTGACCGCCTCGATCCAGCTCGCCCGGGCGGTTCTGCCGTACCTGCGGGCCCAGGGCGGCGGCCTGCTGATGCAGATGTCGAGCATGGGCGGCCACCTCGCGTTCCCCGCCTTCTCCCTGTACCACGCGACCAAGTGGGGCATCGAGGGCTTCTATGAGTCGCTGGCCGCCGAGGTCGAGCCGTTCGGCATCCGCACCACCCTGGTCGAGCCGGGGATGATCCGCACCAGCTTCTACCAGGCCGCCACCCGGGTCCCGCCGGGCCGCGCCTACCAGGGCACCCCGGCCGACCGGGATGCCCTGACGCTGGATGACATGCCGGGGGACCAGGCCAAGGTGGTCGCGGCCATGATCGCCGCCGCCCTCTCCCCGGATCCGCCCCGCCGCCTCCTGCTGGGATCGGATGCTTACCGCCTGGTCCATGCGGCCCTCACGGCCCGGCTCGCCGAGATCGAGGCCCAGCAAGATCACGCGGCGTCCACGGACGTCGACGGCTGGCTGCCCGCCACCTCCTGACCCGGGGTCCGGGCACCGGGACCGGGGCCCTGGCAGCGGGACCGGGACCGGGGCCCTGGCACCCGCGCCCGGCGCCGGCGTCCGGCTACCCCCGGTGCCGGCCCCACAGGAAGTAGGTCAGCGGCGCGACCCCGGCCGAGTTGACGACCGTGAGCAACGGGACCCACATCCACTTCGCGCCCCGGATCTCACTCGCCGGGCGGCGCTTGAGGTCAACCAGCGCCGCCGCCTTGAGGCTGGTTTCCACGGCGGCTCCGATGATGATCAGCCGCTGCGTGCGCGGGCTGAGATCGCTCCACTTGGCTCCGGCCACGACACCCTCCGCATACCTGGCTGGGACTGATGCTGGCTTGCCCGATGCTGGCCCGCTTGTGCTGGCCCGCTTGTGCTGGCCCGCTTGTGCTGGCCCGCACCGTGCTGGCCTGCACTGTACATCGGCGGTTACTGGTCGCGGTCGCGGCGGAGCCGCTCCAGCACCTCATCCGGGCTCTCGGTGGTGACCCGGATCATCGCGCGGACCGCGTCGGCCAGCGCGATGCGGGGGACGTCCAGCTCGATCGCGGCCGAGTGGGTCCACCGGGTGAGTTCCCGGTAGAGTTCCGGGCTCAGGTCGAGCGTGATCCGCACCGGTTTCGACCGGATCGCCGTCTTGCCGGCCGGGGCGGCCCCCGGTTCCGT
>DATDIH010000263.1:0-21207 GCA_036521155.1 Streptosporangiaceae bacterium | reverse complement strand
GCACGACGCGATCTTCGACCCGGGCATGGAGGTCCGGCGGCACATCACGGTGCTGGCCCTGACCCCGACCCGGCTGATCTACTCCCACACCGACGAGCACTCGGCCGAGGAGCCGGACGGCCGCCCGCAGGCCGAGACCAGTACCGAGGCGGTCCGGTTCTCCCGGGTGTCGTCGGTGGCGCTGACCCGGGTGGTGCCCGATCCGGCCTCATACGTGGCCGGGGTCACGATGCCGACCGAGGTCGTGCTGACCATCGGCTGGAACGTGCTGTCCCACGTGGAGCTGGAGCCGGCCCATTGCGGCGACGAGAACTGCGAAGCCGACCACGGTTACATGGGCACGATCACCGCCGACGACCTGACCCTGCGGATGAGCGAGGCCGCCGACGGCGAGGACCAGGTGCGGCAGGTGCTGTCGTTCGCCGCCGCGCTGTCCGACGCGACCGTCGGCAACAGCCGCTGAGGGCGTTGCCGTAAGCCTTACGTAAGTGACAGGATGACCCGGGTGACACCGGAGCCGAGAACCGCGCCTCTTGTGCCTTCTTACGGCTCCCGGACCCTGGCCGAGCTCGGTTCGTCCGTCCTGGCCGCCGTCGGCGGGTCCGGTAGCAACCCCCTCGGCCTGCCCTCGACACGCAAGGTCTGCCTGCTGGTGGTGGACGGTCTCGGCTGGGAGCTGCTCCGCGACCACCCGGCCGCGGCGCCGTTCCTGAACGAGCTGGCCATGAACGCCCAGCCGCTGTCGGCCGGCTTTCCGGCCACCACCGTGACCAGCCTGACCTCGCTCGGCACCGGCTCGGCGCCGGGCCAGCACGGCGTGCTCGGCTACCAGGTCCGGATCCCCGACGAGCACCGGCTGCTGAACGGCCTGCGCTGGGACGACCGGATCGACCCCGAGACCTGGCAGCCCCGGCGCACCATCTTCGAGCGCGCGGTGGCGGCGGGCATCGCCGCCTGCTACGTGGCCCCGCGGGCGTTCCGCCGCAGCGGCCTGACCCGGGCGGCCATGCGCGGGGCGGAGTACCGGCCCGCCGACAGCATGGGCGCCCTGGCCGGGGAGGCGGGCAACGCGCTCCGGGAGGCCGACGAGACGCTGGTCACCGTGTACCACGGGGACCTGGACGGCACCGGGCACGGCCTCGGGGTGGGCTCGGACTCCTGGTACTACCAGCTCGCGCACGTGGACAAGCTGGCCGAGCAGATCGCCGGGGCGATGCCCAGCGACAGCGCCCTGTACGTCACCGCCGACCACGGCATGGTCGACGTGCCCGCCGAGGACCGCATCGACGTGGACGACACCCCGGACCTGCGGGCCGGGGTGATGCTGCTCGGCGGCGAGCCGCGGGCCCGGCACGTCTACGCGCACCCCGGCGCCGAGGCCGACGTGCTGGCCGCCTGGCGTGAGGTGCTGGGCAGCCGGGCCTGGGTGGTGTCCCGCGAGGAAGCCATCAAGGAGAACTGGTTCGGCCCGGTCGACCCGGCGATGATCCCGCGCATCGGCGACGTGGTGGCCGCGCCCGCCGGCAACTGGGGCATCGTGGCCACCGAGACCGAGCCCCGCGAGTCCGCGCTGATCGGCATGCACGGCTCGCTGGTCCCCGCCGACCAGCTGATCCCGCTCCTCACCCTCGCCGTCAGCTGACGAAGCCCGGCGCTGGCCGGGTGTATCAGCGGGGGCGCCGGCCCCTCCGCTTCGGTGGGGGGCGTGGCAAAGGGGGATGTGATGGTGAACCTGGACGGCGGCGGCGCACCGTGCCTGGTCGTGCTGGCCCCGGAATCGGATCGAGGCCGGCGGATCCCGCTGACCAGGGAGCGCCTGATCGTGGGGCGCGAGCGAGGCTGCGACGTCAGGTTCGATGACCTCGGCGTCAGCCGGACCCACGCCGCCGTGCAGCGCCACGGCGACGCGGTCTTCGTGGAAGATCTCGGCTCGTCCGGCGGCACGTTCGTCAACGGAGCCGTCACCACGGCCCTGCGCGAACTGCGGTCCGGCGACCTGCTGGCCTTCGCCTCGGTGACCGCCCGCCTGGAGGGCGGCCCGGTCAGCCTGGCCAGCGTGGACGACACCAGCACGATGGCTCACCCCGCCGCCGGGGCCGGGGCCCGGCCCACGCCCGGGCCGGCCGGCGAAGTCCAGTGCCACCACTACCTCCAGCACCTCAGCCAGCAGCGTGAGAGCTTCCTTCGTGACGTCGCCGCGACCAGGACCAGGGCGCGCTGGCTGGCCTGGACCGGCTTCGTGCTGTTCGGAGTGGGCGCGGGCACGTTCGCCGCGGCCGACCTCAGCTTCCTCAAGCAGATGGGTGCCGCCATCCGGACCGGCGCGGCGCCGCCGTCGACGGCCAGCCTGTTCGGCCGCGAGGTCGCGGGCGTCCCCCTGGGCCTGGCCGACGGGCTGCTGGCCATGGTGGGCCTGATGCTGCTTGTCACCGGGATCGTGCTGCACTTCGTGGCGGCAGCACGCCGCCGCCGGGCCGACCGCGACTTCACCCCGCGCCCGGCCGGCCCGGTGGCGCCAGCTCGCGCCGCGCAGTGCGGATGAGCCAGGTCAGGGCGGCGGCGATCACGGCGTAGCTCGCGGGCTGAGCGCCGGCGGCCAGCACCGCGGCCAGGCTCACCGCGGTCGCCACCGCCAGCCGCAGCCCCAGGATGAGCGGCCGGCCGCGCCGGACCCGGCCCCGTCCACGGCCTTGGCGACGCTGTCCACGGCGACGCTGTCCACGGCGGCGCGGGGTGGGCCGGTCGGCCAGGGCTTCCCGGCGGCCAGCCGCCGTGCGCAGGTCGGTGTAGGCGGCCGCGGCGGCCGCGAACACCGGGGGGTCGCCGCCGTCGTCGCGGTCGGGGTGGGTGGCGGCGGCGACCCGGCGCCAGGCGGCCCGGACCTCGTCGTCGGTCAGGTCCGGCCGGGCGGGCAGGCCCAGGGCGGCGAACGGGTCGCCGCTCATGCCCGCGCCCGCCCGAACGCCTCGTCCAGGAACGCGGCCACCTCCGCCGCCACCCGTGCCTCCGGCGCCAACGCCACCGGCTCGGCCTCCGGCTCGGCGGCGGGATCCGGGGCGGCCGGGACCGCCGGGGCTGGGGGAGCGGCGACCCGGGGCAGCGCGGCCGGGGCCGCCACCACGCGTTTCACCTGAATGTAGGAGACCCCGCCCTGGTGCACGTAGGCCACCTGCCCGACCCCGAGCCCGCGCACCAGGTCCGGGTCGACCACCGGGATCAGCTGCGCCCGCGACGAGCCCTCCTCGCTCCAGGCCGGCCCGCCGGTCAGCCGCCGGGTGCTGTCCACCGTGGAACGATTCCCGGCCAGGCCCACCACCGGGTCCGGGTGCGGCGTACGGAGCAGCCAGATCCCGCCTTCGGCGGTGGCCGCGATGCGGTAACGCTCGTCCTCGTCGGCGGCCAGGCCCGGCCACGACTGCGCCGACACCTGCACGGCCAGACCGAGCGAGCGGGCCCGCTCGTACAGGGCCCAGATCGGCAGCCGCCTCGAAACGGCGCTGAATTCATCCACGGCCAGCAGAACCTCGGCGTCCTGGCCCGGCCCGGTGATGTAGCTAGTCAGCAGGTCCACCAGGGCGCGGGCCTGGGCTTCGGCGACCAGGGTCTCGGCGGTGCCCTCCAGGATGCAGTACCAGACGTCGGCGTCGGCGAAGCTGCCCGGACGGTCGAACCCCGGGCCCAGCCGCCGCCACAGTGACCGGAACCGCAAGGCCACGTCGGCGATCAGCTGGCCGCCCGACCGCAGGGTGGCCAGCGCCTCGGCCGCCCCGGCGTACGCCGCCGTCAGCCAGTCCAGGTCCAGCCGGCTCAGGAAGTCCGCGGCCCCGGCCGGCGGCCCGCCCGGGGCCTGCACGGCCAGGGCCACGATCGCCTCCATCACGTCCGCGTAGTAGGCGGCCGACCCGGTGCCGTGCTCGACCAGGTCCAGCAGGGTGCTGGTCAGCCGGCCCGGCGGCAGGTCCCACAGGCAGAGCGAGGCATCATCCGGCCACACGGCGGTGGACCGGGCCCCGGCGTCGCGCAGCACCCGGCGGGCCCGGTTGGCGATCCGGCGGGAGTCCGCGCCGCCCTTGCAGTCCAGCACCACCAGCAACGGCCGCCGCCCGGTGCCGGCCGCCTGCCGGGTCAGCGCGCCCGCCATGAAGCCCGCCCACAGTCTCAGCAGCAGGGTGGTCTTCCCGGTCCCGGTGGTCCCGATCACCACCTGGTGCGAACGCAGGCGGCCGTACGGCAGGACCGCGATCGGCCGGGCCGGGTGGCGGACGGCGCGGATCGTCCCGCCGATCGCCACCTCGCCGTGGCGCCGGGTCAGCGGCACCGCCCCGGGGGCGGCGATCCGGGCCCGGGCGCTGCGCACTTGCCTCCGCCACTGCCGCTGGTCGAAGCCGGCCGCCGACCCCGGCGACAGCCCGCCCGCGCCGGTCTCCATCCGGTGGATCCGGTAACCCCAGGCCAGGCCGCCCAGGGCCAGGCCCGGTGGCACCGCGGCCGGGGCCACCGTCACCGCCGCCGCGGCCAGGTGCCCGGCGGCGGCCAGCGCCCACATGCTCAGCCAGGCGTGGTACGGCGCATCGGTCACCCGGGGCCGGGCCAGCGCGCTGGTGGCCAGCCAGACCGCGACCGCGGGCAGGCACCACAGCGCCGCCCCGTACAGCCGCCGCGGCGGCCACCCGAACTGCCACGCGGCCACCGCCGAGCCCGCCGCCACCAGCGACACCGGCGCCGCCGCGGCCAGCAGCGTCACCGCCGCGGCCACCGTGGCCAGCCGCCGGAGCCCGCGCCCGGCCTTGCGCAGCAGCAGCAGGGCCAGATACTGCCGGATCACCCCGCCGCCTCCAGGGCCGCCGGCCCGGGCAGGTCCCGGACCTCGATCCGGGCCGCGGCCGGCCCGAGGTTCCGCCGGGCCCGCAGCACGGTCGGCCGCGCCGACGCTGAGCACACGTACAGCGCCCGTGCGTGCCGGGCCGGCCGTCCCGGCACCCGGGCCTCGGCGGCGGGGCCGCCGTAGTCGCCGGTCCGGGCCAGCAGGTCCCGCATGATGGCGGTGGTCCGGCTGACCGTCTTGCGGGTCAGCTCGGCTTCGATGGCCCAGCACTCACCGGCCCAGGCCACCGCGGCCCCGTCTCTGCTAGCACTGTCCGGCCAGTGCACCTCACCGTCGGGCAGGTGCCCGCGCAGCCCGGCCCGGCTGCCGGACCGGGCCCGCAGCCGCCGTTCGCTGCGCCAGAACGCCCCCGCCCGCTGGTAGCCGGCGGTGGCCTCCAGGGCCAGCCGGACCGTGGTCACGGCCCGGATGTGAGCCAGCCGGGACAGCGCGGGCGGGATCGGCGCGTACCGCAGCCCGCAGGCGGCCAGCCCGGCCCGGGTCAGCCAGATCCAGGCCGGCCCGGGGCCGAGCCGGGCCGACTCCGCGTAGCCCAGGCGGCGCCAGCGGCTCACCGCCGCCCAGGCCTGGGGCACGGAGCCGCCCAGCACCACCGCCAGCAGGTCGGCCTGGAGCCCGTACATCTCGCCGGTGTAGAGCATGCCGCCGATGTCCCGGTCGCCCAGCCCCCGCGGGGCCGGGCCGGGACGCGTTGCCTGCGCCCGCTCAGCCATGACTGGGCCACATGATGCTCCGTGCCCGGCCCGGCCGTCCCGCGTTCAGCGCCTCGTCGTGGCCGAAGCTTCTGCCGAAGTTTTGCGGGGTTTTGTCGGCAACCGCAGATAATGGCGGCATGACGCGCGGACGAAAGCTGGCCCTGGCCCTGGCTCCGGCCCTGACTATGGCCCTGACCGTGCTGACCGGCGGGGTCAGCGCGCTGGCCGGGACCGGCGGTCCGTGGGGGACCGCGATCGAGGTGCCGGGCATCGACCCGGTGAACACCAGCTTCGGGACGCTCTCGTCGATCTCGTGCCCGGCGGTGGGGGACTGCACGGCCGGCGGGAGCTACAGCAACGGGTCCGGGCAGGACCAGGCCTACGTGGCGGACGAGGTCAGCGGCACCTGGGGGACCGCGATCGAGGTGCCCGGCACCGCTGCCCTCAACACCGGCGACGGCGGCGACAGCACGGTGTCGGTGTCGTGCTCATCGCCGGGCAACTGCTCCGCGACCGGGAACTACGCCGTGGGCACGCGCGGTATGCAGGCCTTCGTGGCCAACGAGACCGGCGGAGTGTGGGGGACCGCGGTCGAGGTGCCCGGCACGGCCGGGCTGAACCAGGGCCAGGACGGCGGGGGCTGGTCGGTGTCCTGTGTGCCGGGACCGGCCCTGGACTGCGGCCTCATCGGGGATTACACCGACAGTGCCGGCCACGGGCAGGTGTTCGTGGCCGGCGAGACCGGCGGGGTGTGGGCCAGCGCGATCGAGGTCCCGGGCATCGCGGCCCTGAACCAGGGGGCCGGCGCCGGGGCCACCCTGGCGATTTCGTGCCCGGCGGCGGGGGCCTGCACGGCGGCCAGTACCTACCTCGACGGCGCAGGCCACGACCAGGCGTTCGAGGCGGCCGAACGCGGCGGGGTGTGGGGCCCGGCCACCCCGATCCCCGGCGCCGCGGCCCTGAACGCAGGTCCCGACGCCGAAGTCAACGCGCTCTCGTGCACCTCGGCCGGGAACTGCTCGGTGGCCGGGACCTACGGCGCCAACTCGTCCGGCTCGCAGACCCAGCTGTACGTGGACACCGAGAAGAACGGCGGGTGGGGGACCGCCGCCGCGATGCCCGGCCTGGCCGCGCTGAACACCGGCCTGATCGCCCAGGAGTACACGCTGTCCTGCACCTCGGCCGGGAACTGCGCGGCCGGTGGCTACTACACGGACAGTTCCGGCGCCGAGCAGGCGTTCGTGATCAACCAGACCGGCGGGTCGTGGGGGAGCGCGATCGAGGTGCCGGGCAGCGCCACCCTGAACAAAGCCGGTAACGGGGGCATCAGGTCGGTGTCCTGCGCCTCAGCGGGAAACTGCGTGGCCGGCGGGTACTTCGCCAAGTTCCATTCGGGCCACACCCAGGCCCTGGTCGTGGACGAGACGGCCGGCGTGTGGCGCAAGGCCCAGGAAGTCCCGGGCACCGCCGCGCTCAACACCGGCAACCAGGGCCAGGTGAATGCGGTGTCCTGTGTCCGGGCCGCGACCTGTGCCCTGGGCGGCATCTACAACGAGTCCGGCACGTTCCTGGTCGAGCCGTTCGTCGCCAGCCAGGGCTAGAGCTTGCGGGTCCAGTTCTGGCCGACCAGGTCGGCGCCGAAGCTGTGGTGCGCTTCCTCCCCGGTCAGCGTGAAGCCGGTCCGCTGGTAGATACGCCGGGCCTGCGCCAGCACGCTGTTGGTCCACAGCGTCATCTCGGTGTAGCCGGCCGCCCGGGCGAACCGCAGGCACTCCTCGACCAGCTTCGAGCCGATGCCGAGGCCCCGCGCGGCCGGGTCCACGTACAGCAGCCGCAGCTGGGCCACGGTGTCGGACTTGCGCACGCAAAGGATCGACCCGACCCGCTGGCCGTCGGCCTCGGCGATCCAGGCCGCCTCCCGGGCCGGGTCGTGGGAATCCACGAAGTCGGCGATGATCCGGGCCACCAGCGCCTCGTAGGTCTCGTCCCAGCCGTACTCGGCGGCGTAGCCGGCCGCCTGGCGCTGGATCACCCAGCCCAGATCGCCGGGTCGCGGCGCCCGCAGCAGGTAGGCCCGGGGCGACGGCGCGCCGGTCAGCACCTGGGTGATCTCCCGCATCGAGGCCACCAGCCGCTGCTGGGCGTCCTCGCCCAGGCGGCCCAGCAGGGCGCCGATCTCCTCGGCGGCCCTGGTGTCCAGGCTCTGCTGCAGCGCGCGGCCGGCCGCGGTGAGCGCGATCACCTGACGGCGGGCGTCCGTATCCGACTTTTCCCTGGTGATGAGCTGGTCGCCCTCGAACCGGCTGAGGATCCGGCTCAGGTAGCCGGCGTCGATGTCCAGGCCGCGGCGCAGCGCACTCACCTCGGTGCGGTCCCGCTGGCCGAGCTCGAACAGCAGCCGCGCCTCGGTCAGCGAATAGGGCGTGTTCAGGTACCCGCCCCGCAGCACGCCGATCACGTTGGTGTAGAGCCGGTTGAACGCGCGCACCGCCGCGACCGGGTCCTCGATGGCGGGCCGCCGTACCGCCGCTTCCGTCGCTGCCATGACCGCACTCCATCTCATGGAAGGTTGGTTGCCTGAGTCAACGATATTGCTGACTCAGGCAACGGTCAATGGCTGAACGTTCCTTCCAGGTTCGCGTTGACGACGACGGTGGGCGGACAATAAATGCATGCACCTGCCCCGGGTCCTGCGGCCGCCCCGCGCGCTGCGCCACCCGGCCCGCTGGGGGGCCCTGGCGGCCGGCGCGGTGCCGGCGGTGCTGATCTTCCCGGCCCCGGACCTGTCGGTGCTGGCCTGGTTCGCGCTGGTCCCGGGGCTGATGCTGATCCGGAACGCGCCCTCCGCCCGCGAGGCCGGCGTGCGGGGCTGGTGGCTGGCCAGCGGCTACATCATGGCCGCCATGTACTGGCTGGCCCCGGAGATCGGCCCGGGTCTGCTGCTGGTCGCGGTGCTGCTCGGGGTGCTGCTGGTGCCGTTCGCGGTCGCGGCCTGGGCGCTGCTGCGGCCGCCACTCACGACCCGGCGGGCCCTGGCCGCGCTGGTGGTGGTGCCAAGCTGCTGGCTGCTGGGCGAATGGCTGCGCTCCTGGCAGGCGCTGGGCGGGCCCTGGGCCGTGCTCGGTGCCAGCCAGTGGCAGCATCCGGCCGTGCTCGCCCTGGCCTCGGTCGGCGGGGTCTGGCTGGTCAGCTGGGTGCTGGTGGCGGCCAACGTGGCCATCACGATTGTGCTGGTCTCGGCCCGGTGGACGGCCCGGGCCGCGGCCGCGCTGGTGGCGGCGGTGGGGGTGGCCGCGGGCCCGGCCGTATTCGCGCTGACCGCCCCGGCCCCGGTCAGCGGGACCGCGACCATCGCGCTGGTTCAGCCGGGCGTGGTCAATAACGACAAGCTCCGGGTCGACGCCAGCCAGCGGCTCACCACGGACGCCCGCCGGGGTCCCCGGGCCGACCTCATCGTCTGGGGTGAGAGCAGCGTCGCCTACCACCTGGAAAGCGACACCGCCCTGCTCCGTGCCATCGAGCAGCTCTCGGCCCAGCAGAAGGCCCAGATCCTGGTCAACGAGGATTCGGTTCACGACGGGGCCAAGTCCAAGGTCGCGGTGCTGGTCGGTGCGCACGGCATCGCCGGCACCTACACCAAGACCCGGCTGGTCCCGTTCGGCGAGTACATCCCGTTCCGCAACGCACTGTCCTGGCTGACCGCGATCAGCCGGGCCGCGCCGGAGAACATGATCCCCGGCGACGGGGCCCACGTGCTGCGGGTCACCGAGCCGGACGGGCGGGCCCTGACCATCGGCCCGCTGATCTGCTTCGAGTCGGCGTTCCCGGACATGTCGCGGGTCGACACCGACCTCGGCGCCCAGGTCATCGTGTACCAGACCTCCGATTCGACGTTCCAGGGCACCTGGGCCCTGGCCCAGCACGCGTCGCTGGACGCGCTCCGGGCCGCGGAGACGGGTCGCCCGGTGGTCCAGGCCGCGCTCACCGGCGACTCGGACGCCTTCGACAGCCGGGGCCGGGAACTGGCCTGGATGGGGCAAACCCAGCGCGGCGTGACCACGGTGACGCTCGGCCTGCCCGTGGTCGCCTCCCGGACCATCTACGACCAGCTGGGCGACTACGTGCCGTGGACGGCGACCGGGGTGGTTGTGGCCGCCGCCGGGCTCGGGCTGTGGCGTTTGCGCGGCGGCCGGCCCGGGAAGGGTGGTGCCACCGGCGGAGATGCGGCAGAATACGATACAGGCAGCGGGCTGCACGTGCCCGGATAGCCGTTGCTCATGACAGGGCCAGTGGCGCGAGGACGCAGGGGAAGGCGAACCTCGTCGCCGGCTTGTCAGGAGGAACGGTGTCTGCTCAAGGTGTTCTGCACATTCATTCGGCGCCCCCGGCACTATGCCCGCACATCGAGTGGGCCGTGGCCGGGATTCTTGGTGTGCCCGTAGACCTGCCCTGGACCGGCCAGCCCGCGTCCCCGGGGTCGTTGCGGGCCGAGGCCACCTGGCAGGGCCGCCCCGGCAGCGCGGGCGCCATCACCTCGGCGCTGGCCGGCTGGAACCGGCTGCGCTTCGAGGTCACCGAGGACGCCAGCCCCGGCTGTGACGGGGTCCGGCACTGCTACACGCCCACCCTGGGCCTGTTCACCGCGGTGACCGGCGGCAACGGCGACATCATGGTGCCGGAGGGCCGGGTCCGGACCGCGCTGGCCATGGCCAAGACCGAGTCGGACCTGCGCCGCGAGCTGGACCGCCTGGTCGGCCGGTCCTGGGACGAGGAGCTCGACGCCTTCCGCTGCGGGGCCGACGGCGCCCCGGTGCGCTGGCTGCACGCCACCGGCTGACACACCGGCTGGCCCGGCCGGCTGCCACCGCCGGCACCACGAGGCCCAGGCCGGCGTTCCTCCGCCGCTGGCCTGTCGCCAAAGCTCCATGTCTCTATGTCGATAGATGACTCAGAGTAGGTTTCAATCACAGAGCGTGATATACCCATGACAGCGTATGAGCACGTTCAGGTGGAGAGATCAATGATCAAGGTGTCCAGGCCCGTCCGCAATGGTTCGGTCCGCGTCACGTTCGCGCTGCCCGCCAGCGAGCCCGCGGGCGCGGTGTCCGTGGTCGGCGACTTCAACAACTGGGACCCGTTCGCGCACCCGCTGCGCAAGAGGTCCAACGGCACCCGCAGCACGGTGGTGACCACGACCCCCGGCAGCACGCTGCGCTTCCGCTACCTGGCCGAGGGCGGCCGCTGGTTCGACGACGAGGCCGCCCACTCCGTCGACGGTCAGGGCGCCACCATCTCGGTGTGAGCGTCCGCCCGGCCTGGGTCAGCCAGTCCGGGCCACAAACTGATTGAGGCGTTCCCGACCGCGGCCCGGGGCAGCGGGAGGCCGGGCAGCGGCAGCCGGTCCGCCGTCGCCACCCGCACCGGGCCGCCGTGGGTGACCACGATCAGGTCGATGCCGGACCGGCCTTCGGCCAGCCCGCTGAGCGCACCGTGGACGCGCTGGTACAGCTCGGCCACGGTCTCGCCGCCGGGTGGCCGCCGGTAGGGGTCGTCCCAGAACTGGTCGATGACGTCGCCGGTGCTGCCGCGCGGGCCATCGTCCGCGACCGAGCGGATGCCCTCCAGCTGGCCCAGGTCCTGCTCGCGCAGCCTCGGGTCGAACTCCAGCGGCAGCCCCAGCCGGCCCGCGATGATGGCCGCGGTCTCGGCCGTGCGGGCCAGGTCGCTGGCCACGACGGCCCGGGCGCCCGGGGCCAGGCCCGCCAGCTGACGGGCGGCCAGCTCGGCCTGGTCGCGCCCGGCCGGGGTGAGGCTGCCCGCCCGGGGTGACTGGCCCTGGATCCGGCCGGCCACGTTCCAGGCGCTCTGCCCGTGCCGGACCAGCCAGAGGCTAGAACTGAAGCCGGGGGTCGACATAGTTCTTGAACTCCAGCACGTTGTTGGACGGGTCGGCCAGGGCGATCGTCCGGTGCTCCTCGGCGGTGCCCTCGAACCGGAGCGCCGGGCCGGCCAGCACCCGCAGCTTGCGGTGCTCAACCACCCTCAGCAGCCGGTCGAAGTCCTCAGCTTTCGCGAAGCTGACCCCGAAGTGCCGTGGATACATCACCGGCTCGTCCGGGATGTCGTCGCTCAGGTGGCACACCAGCTGGTCACCGAAGAAGTCCAGGGTTATCCGGTCGTGGTAGCGCCGGGCCAGCTTGGCGCCCAGGCCGAACACGTAGAACTCGAGGGCCTCGTCCAGGTCCCGGGCCGGGACGGCGATGTGGCAGGCGTCGTGCATGTCGCGCATGGTCAAGTTTCCTTCGGTAGTGGCGGGGAGTCAGGCGGCGGACGAGGCGGTGCGGGCCGCGCCCGCCGTCCCCGTGCTGACCCCGGTGGTGAGGTCGAGCAGGGTGTCGCCGCGCAGCCCACGCCGCAGGGTCTCCACCCCGATCACGTCGCTGGTGGCGATGTTGCCCAGGTTCACCGCGGGCCCCACGCTGCGGATCAGCTCGACCTGCAGGTCCTTGGTCGGGGCCTCGAACATGACCAGCGCCGGGTCGACCGCGGCCAGCACGGCGCCCAGCACGTCGCCGCGCATGTGCCCGTCGGCCTGGGCGATGCCGCTGCGGCCGCTCTCGCGCGCTTCGGTGATGACCATGGACGCCCCGGCCGACAGGTCCTCGGCCAGCGCGTCCACCCAGTCGGCCGGGGTGAGCAGCGCGGACCGGTCGGCGTCCTTGTACCCGACCTCGGACAGCACCGGGCGGATCCCGGCCAGGCGGCGCACGTACTCCGCCTTACCGCTCTGATCGAGCGGGATCGTGCCGTTGGAGACCTCGATGTGGGTGGCCCCGAACCGCTCGACCATGGCCACGTAGTCCACCAGCCGCCCGGTCCACAGGTAGTGCTCGAACAGCGTCCCGCCGAAGTAGAACCCGACCCCGGCGCCGGCCAGCACGGCGGCCTTGCGGTCCAGGTCCTTGGTTACCAGCGCGGTACCCCAGCCGAACTTGACCAGGTCGATCAGGTGGCCGTGGCTCTCGATCAGGTCGGTGAAGGCGCCGGTGGGCAGGCCGGTGTCGATGACCATGGTGGTGCCGTGCTGGCTGGACGTCATGAGGTGCCTCCAGGCAATGGGGTGCGGTCGATCCGATCAGCACCACTGATCCTGGGTCCCGTACGTGGGAGCGCCATCCGCGCTGAATGCGAACCTGATCAAGGTCCTGAGCAGGGCTTCGACACGAGCCGGAGTTCCTGAGAAACTCTCAGCGAATTCACAGCCGACGGGCTTGCGGTGCCGAGCCGGGGACCACCAGGCCCGACTCGTAGGCGGTGACCACGGCCTGGGTGCGGTCGCGCAGGCCGAGCTTGCCGAGCATCCGGCTGACGTGGGTCTTCACGGTCTCCTCGGTGACCACCAGGCGGGCCGCGATCTCCGGATTGGACAGGCCTTCGGCCACCAGGCGCAGCACCTGTGTCTCGCGGGGCGTGAGCGAGGCCAGCGCTCGGCCCGGTCCGCTCTCGCCGCCGGCCGCCGCCGCGGGCCGTTGCTGGGCGAACTGGCTGATCAGGCGGCGGGTGACGGTCGGTGCGAGCAGAGCCTCACCCGCCGCGATGATCCGCACCGCGTCGAACAGCCGCTCGGCGGTCACGTCCTTGAGCAGGAAGCCGCTGGCCCCGGCCCGCAGCGCGTCGTAGACGTACTCGTCGAGGTCGAAGGTGGTGAGGATGAGCACCCGGGGCGCGGCCGGGCCGGCCAGCTGCCGGGTGGCCTCGATCCCGTCCGTGCCGGGCATCCGCACGTCCATCAGCACCACGTCGGGCCGCAGTTCCCGGCAGACCCGGACCGCCTCGGCGCCGTCGCGGGCCGTGCCGGCCACGGTGAAGTCGGGCTGGGTGCCGAGCAGCTCGGCGAACCCGGTCCGCACCACCTGGTGGTCGTCGGCCACCACCACTGTGATGGTCTGGGTCCCGCTCACCCCGGGTCCGCCTTGCCGGGCAGCCGGGCGGTGATCAGGAACCCGCCGCCGCGAGCCGCGGCGGTGGTCAGCACCCCGCCCACGGCGGCCGCGCGCTCACGCATGCCCAGCAGGCCATGACCGCCGCTGGGCGGCGGCCCCAGCGGCGGTCCCGGGCCGTTGTCCCGGACCCGCAGGCGCAATCCGTCGCCGGCGTAGCGCAGCTCCACGTCCACCGCGGCCCCGGGCGCGTGCCGCCGCGCGTTGGTCAGTGCCTCCTGGATGATCCGGTAGGCGGCCAGCTCCACGCCCGGGTCCAGGGTGACCGGCAGGCCGCTGACGATGAGCCGGGTCCCGGCCAGGGACGCCTCCCGCGCCCCATCCAGCAGCTCGATCAGCTGAGCCAGGCCGGGCTGCGGCTGCCTTTCCGCGGGTGTGTCGCCGGTGTCCTCCCGGAGCACCCCCAGCAGGCGGCGCATCTCGGTCAGCGCGTCGCGCGCGGTGTCGCCGATCGACCGCAGCCGCTGCGCCGTGGCCGGCGGCAGCTCCCGGGCGGTGAGCCGGGCCGTCTCGGCCTGCACCGCGATCATCGAGATGTGGTGCGCGACCACGTCGTGCAGCTCGCGCGAGATGCGGGCCCGTTCCCCGCGCACGGTGTGCTCGAGCAGCGAGCCCTCGATGGCCTCGCGGGCCGCGGTGTGCTCGGTGGCCTCGGACCGGGCCCGCAGCGCGAGCCCGGCGCAGGCCGCCACCGGGACCAGCGCGGCGGCCAGCAACGTGACCGTGTGCGTCTCGGTCCCCGGCGGGGCCGAGGTCACGGCCAGCACCGGGCCGGTCAGGCCCAGGATCAGGAACGGGAGCCCCAGCGCCACCGCCAGCCACGGCGTCCACCACGGGGGCCCGGCGTGACCCAGCCGCCCCGCCGCGATCAGCAACGCGGCCACGCTGGCCGCCGGAAGCAGCTGGAACAGCGTGAGCGACAGCAGCGCGCTCGCGCACACCGCCACCGCCGCCGGGGCCGGGCGCAGGAACGCGAGCGGCAGCGTAGCGGCCAGGGCCAGCATGCTCAGGGCCAGCACGGCCTGCGCGGGCTGGGACCCGGCCACCGCACGCGTGACCGCCTCGGCCAGCGCCAGCAGGCCGAGCAGTACCGAACCGACCAGTCCCACGCCTTCATTGTCGCCGCTGGTGCCGGGCGGTGGCGTCCCTCGCGGGAGGGAGACCGGCCTGACCGGGACGGCCACCAAGACCGCTCTCAAGCGTGACGACGCCAGGGCCCGCCGCGGCCTAGCGTGCCGGGCATGGAAGCAACTGTCGAAGTGGGCGGCCTGCGTAAGCGGTTCGGCCCGGCGCTGGCTCTGGACGGCATGACCTTCGTGGTCCAGCCCGGGCAGGTCACCGGGTTCGTCGGCCCCAACGGGGCCGGTAAGTCCACCACCATGCGCGTCATCCTCGGCCTGGACGCGCCCGATCAGGGCCAGGCGCTGATCGGCGGCCGCCCGTACGCGAGCCTGCGGCACCCGCTCAGTCACGTCGGGGCCCTGCTGGACGCGGCGGCCCTGCAGCCCAGCCGCAGCGCCCGGCATCACCTGCTGTGGCTAGCGCACTCCCAGGGCCTGCGGGCACGCCGGGTCGACGAGGTGATCGGGCTGACCGGGCTGGCCAGCGCGGCCACCCGCAAGGCTGGCGGTTACTCGCTCGGTATGCGCCAGCGGCTCGGCATCGCCGCCGCCCTGCTCGGCGACCCACCGGTGCTGATGCTGGACGAGCCGTTCAACGGCCTGGACCCCGAGGGAATCGTGTGGATGCGCGGGTTCCTGCGGGCGCTGGCCGCCGAGGGCCGGGCCGTGCTGGTGTCCAGCCACCTGATGAGCGAACTGCAGGACGCCGCCGATCACCTGGTGGTGGTCGGCCGGGGCAAGGTCGTGGCCGACACCAGCGTGACCGACCTGATCGCGTCCGCGTCCGGGGACCGGGTCGCGCTGCGCACCGAGGCCAGGTCCGGGGCGATGACGGTGCTGGCCAACGCGGGGGCCACCGTCGCCGCCACCGGCCCGGACACGCTCACCGTCACCGGGCTGCCGTCCCAGAAGATCGTGACCCTGCTCGGGGAGAGCGGGGTGCCGTTCAGCGAGGTGTCGGCCCATCGGGCCACCCTGGAGGAGGCCTACATGGAGCTGACCCGGGACGTGACCGAGTTCCGCGGGGCGGAGGTGGCCCGGTGACCACGCCCGGGGCGCCCGCCGTGGCCCCGTACCAGTCGCCGGAGCCGGCGGGCCGGGACGGCTTCGCCCAGCTGGTGCACGCCGAATGGACCAAGCTGCGCACCGTGCGCGGCTGGCTTATCGGCCTGTTCCTGGTCATCGTGGTGACCGACCTGCTCGGCATCTTCGGCGGCGGCTTCAGCAATGTGGCGTGCATCACCGGGCCGGGGGCCCGACCGCAGACCGGCGCGGCCTGCACCCCCCAGGTCCCGACCGGGCCGGGCGGCGAGGCGGTGCAGGACACCTACTACCTGGCGGGCCAGGCCCTGGCCGGGAACGGCACGCTCACCGCCCGGGTGACCTCGCTGGCCACCGAGCACGGCCTCCCCAGCGGGCCGCAAGGTCAGAACATCACCCTGCAGCCGGGCGCGGTGGCCTGGGCCAAGTCCGGCATCATCATCACGGCCAGCACCCGGCCGGGGGCCGCGTACGCGGCCGTGATGGTGTCCCAGAGCCACGGCGTGCGGATGCAGCACGACTACACCGGGGACACTGCCGGGCTGACCGGGGCGGCGTCCGCGGCCAGCCCCCGCTGGCTGCGGCTGACCCGCGCCGGGGACACGGTCACCGGGTACGACTCGGCCGACGGCGTGCACTGGGCCACGGTCGGCACCGTCCGCCTGCCCGGGCTGGCCGCCACGGTCCGGGCCGGCCTGTTCGCCGCCGCCCCGGACTGGGAGCAGAGCACCACGAACGTCGGCGGCGGCGAGAACGGGCAGGGCGGTCCCAGCCTGGCCACCGCGACCCTGGACCAGGTCTCCGCCTCGGGCGGCTGGACCACGGGCCGCTGGCAGGGCACGGCCGTGGGCGGCCCGGACCTGTCCCAGGTCGGCTACCAGCAGGCCGGCGGGCGGTTCACGGTCCGCGGCTCGGGTGACATCGCACCGATGGTGCCTGGCCCCGGCGGCCGGGAGCAGACCATCGAGCAGCACCTGATCGGCGTGTTCGCCGGGCTGATCGTGGTGATCATGGTGGCGGTCCTGTTCATCACCGTGGAGTACCGCCGGGGCCTTATCCGCACCACCCTCACCGCCAGCCCGCGGCGTGGCCGGGTCCTGGCGGCCAAGGCGGTGGTCATCGGCTCGGTCACGTTCGTGGCGGGCCTGATCGCGGCGGTCATCGCGGTCATCGGCGGTGTCGCGGTGGTGCACAGCCAGTTCGGCTACGTGTATCCGGTGACCGGGCTGACCTGGGTCCGGGTGGTGGCCGGCAGCGCGCTGCTGCTGGCCGTGGCGGCCGTGCTGGCCGTGGCCGTCGGCACGATCCTGCGCCGCACCGCGGCCGCGGTCACCGTGGGCGTCGTGGTCCTGGTCCTGCCCTACATCCTGGGGGTCGCCGCGATCCTGCCCGGCGGGGCGGCCCAGTGGGTGCTGCGGATCACCCCGGCGGCGGCGTTCGCGATCCAGCAGAGCATCCCGGCCTACCCGCAGGTGGACAACGTGTACCTGCCCACGACCGGGTACTACCCGCTGGCCCCCTGGGCCGGTTTCGCGGTGCTGTGCGGCTGGACCGCGCTGGCCTTCGGCCTGGCCGTGGTGCTGATCCGCCGGCGCGACGCATGAAAGACACCCTGTGGGCCGAGTGGACCAAGCAGCGCACGCTGGCCGTGACCGGCTGGCTGCTGGTGACCGTGGCCGTGCTGACCGGTGTGATCAGCGCGGCCGCGGCCGCGGTGGCGCACTGCCCGGCTACGGGCTGCGGCCAGGACCCGGCCCGGGTCAGCCTGGCCGGGGTGGCGTTCGGCCAGGCGGCGGTGGCCATCCTGGCCGTGCTGGCCATCAGCGGCGAGTACACCACCGGCATGATCCGCACCACGCTGGCGGCGATGCCGCGCCGCATCACCGTGCTGGCCGCCAAGGCGGTCATCGTGGCCGGCCTGACCCTGGCGGCCGGGGCCGTCGGTGTCCTGGGCTCGGTGCTGGCCGGGCGGCTGCTGCTGCCCGGCCACGGCTTCACGGCCGCGCACGGGATCGCGCCGCTGTCGCTGGCCGACGGGCCGGTGCTGCGGGCCGCGGCCGGGTCCGTGCTCTACCTGATGCTGATCGCCCTGCTCAGCCTGGGGTTGGCCACCGCGGTCCGGGAGCCTGCGGTGGCCATCGGGCTGGTACTGGCCCTGCTGTTCCTGTTTCCGATCGTCGCTCACGTGGCCGTCAGCCAGGAGTGGCAGCGTCACCTGGAGCAGGCCGGCCCGATGACGGCCGGCCTGGCCATCCAGGCCACCACCCGCCTGCACGACCTGCCCATCCAGCCCTGGGCCGGCCTGGGGGTGCTGACCGCCTGGGCCGCGGGTGCCCTGCTGGCCGGCGCCCTGGTGCTCCGGCTCCGGGATGCCTAGCGGTGAACCCTGGGCGAACCGCTGGCCCGTCCCGTGGCGCAATCCCAGCGGGCTGTACATCCACCCGCGCCGCGTGGCCGCGGCGGGGTTAGCCTGGCTCCATGAGTGCTGACCTCGCTGCCCTGACCGGTATTGACGTGCCCACCGGACTGCTGATCGGGGGTGAGTGGTCCAGCGGCCAGAGCCAGCGGCTGGCCGTGGTCGACCCGGCCACCGAGGACGTGCTGGCCGAGGTGGCCGACGGCACCGAGGAGGACGGCCTGGCCGCGGTGACCGCGGCCCACGCGGCCCTGCCTGAATGGGCCGCGACCCCGCCGCGGCAGCGGGCCGAGTGCCTGCGCCGCGCGTTCGACCTGATGACCGCCCGGGCCGAGGCGTTCGCCAAGCTCATGTCGGCCGAGAACGGCAAGTCGCTGCGGGACGCGCGGGCCGAGGTCACCTACGCCGCCGAGTTCTTCCGCTGGTACTCCGAAGAGGCCGTGCGGATCGACGGGAACCTGACCACCGCCCCCGTCGCGGGCAACAAGATCCTGGTCTCCCGGCAGCCGATCGGCGTCTCGATCCTGGTCACGCCCTGGAACTTCCCGGCCGCGATGGCCACCCGCAAACTCGGGCCCGCCCTGGCCGCGGGCTGCTCGGTGGTGCTCAAGCCGGCCGGGGAGACCCCGCTCACCGCGCTGGCCCTGGCCGCCCTGCTGGAGGAGGCCGGAGTGCCGGCCGGGGTGGTCAACGTGGTGTCCACGTCGCGGCCGGGACCGGTGGTGGCGGCCATGATGGCCGACCCGCGGGTCCGCAAGCTGTCGTTCACCGGGTCCACCGAGGTCGGCCGGCAACTGCTGCGCCAGGGCGCCGACACCGTGCTGAGCTGCTCGATGGAGCTGGGCGGCAACGCGCCCTTCATCGTGTTCGACGACGCTGACCTCGACGCCGCCATCGAGGGCGCGATGATCGCCAAGATGCGCAACGGCGGCGAGGCCTGCACCGCGGCCAACCGGTTCTACGTGCACGAGGCCGTCGCCGCTGACTTCACCGCCCGGCTGGCCGACCGGTTCGGCAAGCTGACCCTGGGCCCCGGCCTGGAGGAGTCCACCGACGTCGGGCCGCTGGTCAACGAGGAGACCCGCAGCAAGGTGGCCGGGCTGGTGGACGGGGTGGCCGGCGACGGCGCCAAGGTCGTCCTGGGCGGCTCGGCCCCGGACCGGCGCGGCTACTTCTACCAGCCGACCGTCATCGACCAGGTGCCGGCCACCGCCGCGATCACCGGCCAGGAGATCTTCGGCCCGGTGGCGCCGGTGATCCGGTTCTCCGACGAAGCCGAAGCAGTGGCCTTCGCCAACAACACCGAGTACGGCCTGGTGTCCTACGTCTACACCCGGGACCTGCGCCGCGGCCTGCGCGTGTCGGACGCCCTGGAGACCGGCATGGTCGGCCTCAACCGCGGGCTGGTGTCCGACCCGGCCGCCCCGTTCGGCGGGGTCAAGCAGTCCGGGCTGGGCCGCGAGGGCGGTCACGACGGCCTGCTCGAGTACCTGGAGACCAAGTACATCGCCGCTGAATGGTGAGGCTGATGGGACGCCAGGCGTGCACTGTTGCGGGCAAATGGCAGCCGACACCCCGTCCTGTGTCGCCGTGGGCCCCGGCGCAACGTAGCCTGTGCCTGTGGACAGGCGCATCTTCGGGCTAGAGAACGAATACGGCGTGACATGCACCTTCCGTGGGCAGCGGCGGCTGTCACCGGATGAGGTGGCGCGCTACCTGTTCCGCCGCGTGGTGTCATGGGGCCGGAGCAGCAACGTGTTCCTGCGCAACGGCGCCCGCCTGTACCTGGACGTGGGCAGCCATCCGGAGTACGCCACCCCGGAGTGCGACAACGTCACCGACCTGATCGCGCACGACAAGGCGGGCGAGCGGATCCTGGAGGGTCTGCTCGTCGACGCGGACAAGCGGCTGCGCGAAGAGGGCATCGCCGGCGACATCTACCTGTTCAAGAACAACACCGACTCGGCCGGCAACTCCTACGGCTGCCACGAGAACTACAGCGTCGGCCGGCACGGCGAGTTCGGGCGGCTGGCCGACGCGCTGATCCCGTTCCTGGTCACCCGGCAGATCATCTGCGGCGCGGGCAAGGTACTGCAGACGCCCCGCGGGGCGGTCTACTGCGTCAGCCAGCGGGCCGAGCACATCTGGGAGGGCGTTTCCTCGGCCACCACCCGGTCGCGGCCCATCATCAACACCCGCGACGAGCCGCACGCGGACGCCGAGCGGTTCCGGCGGCTGCACGTGATCGTCGGCGACTCGAACATGAGCGAGACCACCATGCTGCTGAAGGTCGGGGCGACGGACCTGGTGCTTCGCATGGTGGAGGCGGGCGTGGTCATGCGCGACCTGACCCTGGAGAACCCGGTCCGGGCCCTCCGGGACGCCAGCCACGCCATGACCGGGCGGCGCAAGGTCCGGCTGGCCAACGGCCGCGAGGTCAGCGCGCTGGAGATCCAGCAGGAGTACCTGAACAAGGCGACCGAGTTCACCGACCGCCGGGGCGCGGACGCGATCACCAGCCGGGTCCTGGACCTGTGGCGGCGGACGCTGAGCGCCGTCGAGAGCGGCGACCTGAGCAAGATCGGCCGTGAGATCGACTGGGTCATCAAGTACCAGCTCATCGAGCGGTACCGGGCCAGGCATGACCTGTCCCTGTCCTCGCCGCGGGTGGCCCAGCTGGACCTGGCCTATCACGACGTGCACCGCGGGCGCGGCCTGTACTACCTGCTGCAGAAGCGCGGCGCGGTCGAGCGGGTGTGCCGGGACCTGGAGATCTTCGAGGCCAAGTCGGTGCCGCCGCAGACCACCCGGGCGCGGCTGCGCGGCGAGTTCATCCGCCGGGCCCAGGAGCGGCGCCGTGACTTCACCGTGGACTGGGTGCACCTGAAGCTGAACGACCAGGCCCAGCGGACCGTGCTGTGCAAGGACCCGTTCCGGTCGGTGGACGAGCGGGTCGAGAAGCTGATCGCCGGCATGTAGGCCCGTCACCGATCGCGCCCATGGCGTAACGCTGCGTTGCTAGCATCGGTGCCGGGGCGGGAAACCGGGA
>DATDIH010000262.1:0-2568 GCA_036521155.1 Streptosporangiaceae bacterium | reverse complement strand
CGCGCGTCGAAGGCGTCGAGGATGGCCCGGTTGCCGCCGCCGATGGAGTACACCGCCTCGATGTCGTCGTGCCGGTCCAGGGCGTCGAGCGCGAGCCGGTAGACCGACGTGTCGAGCCCGTCGCTGTCGGTGATCTCGGTGAGACGCCGGTGCGGCCACCGCTCGCGGATCGCGGACCTGAAGCCGATCTCGCGCTCCTCCTCGCCGCGGAAGACGCTGCGGCTAAGCGCGACCAGGATGCGGCTGCCCCGACCCGGAGAACCCGAAGACCCCCGCGAGCCAGGGGACTCGCCTAGCCACTGGTTGACCAGGTACGCCGCGGTGGCGCCGGCCGACCGGTTGTCCATTCCCACGTAGGCCACCCGCTTGCTGAACGGCAGGTCGCTCACCAGCGTGACCACCGGGATGCCGGCCTCGCTCAGGCGCAGGACCGCGGCGTTGACCTCTGGCGCCTCCGGTGCCTTGAGGATCACCCCGCGCGATCCCCGCCGGGCGATCGTGTCCAGCACCCGGACGATCTCGCCCGCCTGGCCCGTCTCGCGGAAGTCGAACCGCGACCGCACGACCGCGGGCCGCAGCGACGGAAGCTCCTGCTCCAGTGCGGCCTTGACCGCCGAGGAGAACCGGTCGGGCGTCTGCATCACGATGTCGATCATGAACACCCGGCCGGCCAGCCGCAGCTGGCTGCGCTGCCGGTCCAGGTCGGCGATGGCCTGCCTGATGTCGTTGACGGTGCTCGGGCGAACCCCGCCGCGGTGGTTGAGGACCCGGTCCACGGTGGCCTCGCTCACGCCGGCCTGGCGGGCGATCTCCCGGATCGGGTAAGGGTGGGACATGCCGCCATCCTGATGGGTTACTGATGGTGAATGGATCGATCGGCCCCTGGTCATAGCCGGGACACGAACCCAGCTCCGTTCGGCTAAATGTACCTCATCAGTCCGTGAATAGACCAGCCAGCCTTCTATAGCAGCACGATGGCATAACCATCTAAATGATGGGTTTTTGATGGCTCTGAAGCTGTTGACTTGGTGATTCGGGTCATGCAGTGTCGAGTTCATCGACCTCGACCCGCTGACAGGCTGGTGTGCAGAGATGAAGATGCTGATCGGCGGTACGTGGCAGGCGGCCGCGAGCGGCCGCACCGAGGACGTGACCTCGCCGTTCGACGGGACGGTCACCGGGACGGTGCCGGTCGCCGGCCCGGCCGACGTCCGCGCCGCGCTGGACCGCGCGGAGGCCGGCGCGGTCACCTGGCGGCGCACGCCGGCCCACGAGCGGATGCGCATCCTGCTCCGCGCGGCCGAGCTGGCGGACGAGCGCGCCGAGCAGACCGCGCAGATCATCAGCGCGGAGGCCGGGAAGACGATCATTGAGGCCAGGGGCGAGGCGGCGCGCTCGGGCGACCTGATCCGGCTGGCCGCGTTCGAGGGAACCCAGCTGTACGGTGACGCGCTGCCCCTGGACGCCAACCGCGGCACCGGCCTGGACAAGATCGGGTTCACCATCCACCAGCCGGTCGGCATCGTGGTGGCGATCACCCCGTTCAACTACCCGGCCCTGCTGGTCATGCACAAGCTGGCGCCGGCGCTGGCCGCGGGCAACGCGGTGGTCCTCAAGCCGGCCAGGACGACCCCGCTGACCGCGCTGGCCCTGGCCCGCTGCCTCACCGACGCCGGGCTGCCGGACGGGGTGCTGTCGGTGGTTACCGGGCCCGGCGGGGGCCTCGGCGACGCGCTGGTCACCGACCCGCGGGTGCGCAAGGTCTCGTTCACCGGGTCGACCGCCACCGGGCAGCGCATCACCCAGATCGCCGGGATCAAGAAGCTGTCCCTGGAGCTCGGCTCCTCCTGCCCGGTCGTGGTGCTGCCCGACGCGGACATCGAGCTGGCCGCCAGCGCGGTCGCGGCCGGCGGCTACATCAACGCGGGCCAGGTCTGCATCTCGGTGCAGCGGGTCATCACTCACCCGGCCGTCGGCCCGGACTTCCTCGACGCGCTGGTACCCAAGGTGGAGGCCATCAGGACCGGCGATCCCGGGTCCCCGGACACGACCATGGGCACGCTGATCACGGCAGATGAGGCCGAACGGGTCGAGGAAACCATCCGCAGCGCCGTAGACCAGGGAGCCAAGCTGCTGACCGGCGGCGAGCGCGACGGCGCGATCGTGTCCCCCGCTGTGGTCGCCGGGGTCGACCCGCGGTCGCCGTTCAGCCAGGAGGAGCTGTTCGGCCCGGCCGTGGCGGTCAGCTCGGCCGAGGACTTCCAAGGCGCGATCGCGCAGGCCAACGGCACGCCTTACGGGCTGGGCGCCGGCATCTTCACCTCCGACGTGTCCGGCGCCGTCCGGGCCATCAGGGAGATCGACGCCGGCACCGTGCACATCAACTGGACCCCGCTGTGGCGGGCCGACCTCATGCCCTACGGCGGCCTGAAGGCGAGCGGCATCGGCAAGGAAGGCCCCCGCTCCGCGGTGGCCGAGATGACCGACGTCAAGACCGTTATCCTGCACGGCCGGCCCTGGTAAGGGCCTCGGAAAGGAGGATCCGACGATGACCACGCAGACCGTGCG
>DATDIH010000261.1:0-21815 GCA_036521155.1 Streptosporangiaceae bacterium | reverse complement strand
CCGAGGTGCTCAAGCTGCGCCGCCACCTGTTCGAGGAGGTCGAGGTCACCCTCGATCATCCCGGCGTCCGCATGTCCAAGCCGCTGGACCGTCAGTACCAGGCCGCGCTGGAGGTCGTGGTGGCCGACGACGGCGCGCTGGCCCAGTTCGCCGGCTCGCCGGTGTGGTCGCAGACGGCCGGGCCGGTCGCCGCGCACTGCGCGGCGGTGCACGCGGCCCGGGTCAGCCGTTGCATCACCACCAAGTACCGGGACACCATCACGCTGGCCGGCGTACGGGGGGTGGCCGTGGCCGACATCATCCGGCGCGTCGGAGCCAGCAGCCAGCTCGATGACGAGGTCAGCGCGCTGTTCCTCCCCGACCCGGCCCACGTGCTCGTCTGAGGGTTCAGGAAAGGAGCTTCGCCGTGACCTCACCAGCCCGCCCCAGTGTGGACGAAATGGTCCGTGAGCTGTGGGACCGCCAGCAGATCAGTGACGTCATGCTGCGGTTCGGCCGCGGCCTGGACCTGCACGACTGGGAGCTGTACGCGGCCACGCTGACCGACCCGTTCGAGGTCGACTTCTTCGACCTCACCGGGCGGCCCGCCGCGGTCACCACGCCCAAGGTCTGGGCCCAGTTCGCCCGCGCCTGCCTGGAGCGGCTGGTGGTCATGCACCAGTACTCCAACTTCCACATCACCCTGCGCGGCGATGAGGCCGACGGCGTCTTCTACCACATCTCCCGGCACCGGATGCCGAACCGGTTCGGGGACGATCACTACACCCAGTACGGCTGGTACGAGAACTCGTTCCGCCGCACCGCCGACGGCTGGAAGATCAGCCGCCTCAAGCACACGTTCCAGTGGTGCGACGGCAACCCGACCCTGATCGACACGTCCGACCCGGCCTGGCAGGAAGCCGCCGCCGCGGTCTTCGGCACCGGCTGAGCCCTGTTCCGATAACACCGAGGGATCGCCAGATGACCACGCACCACACCGCCCAGGTCAACGGGACCAGGCTGCACTACGTCACCGCGGGCGACGGGCCCGCCGTCATGCTGCTGCACGGCTGGCCGCAGACCAGCCACGAGTGGCGCCACGTGGCCGACCTGCTGGCCGCCGACCACCAGGTGGTGGCGCCCGATCTGCGGGGCTTCGGGTCCTCGGCCAAACCGGCCACCGGCTACGACGCCGCCACGATGGCCGCCGACCTGACCGCGCTGGCGGATCACCTGGGCCTGCACGACGTGACCGTGGTCGGCCACGACTGGGGCGCGGTGTTCGCCTACGCCTACGCGGCTCAGTTTCCCGCCCAGGTGTCCGCGCTGGGAATCGTGGAAATGGCGCTGCCCGGCGTCGGCGTCATGGAGCAGGCCATGGCCCCGCAGCCCGACGGCAACTTCCTGTGGCACATGGGGTTCCAGTCCGTCCCCGACCTGCCCGAGTTGCTGATCGCGGGCAAGGAGCGGCCCTACCTGCGCTGGTTCTTCGAGCACTTCGCCTACAACCCGGCCGCGATCAGCGCGGCCGACCTGGACGAATACGTGAACGCCATCACCGCGGTCGGCGCGCTCCGGGCCGGCCTCGCGGTCTACCAGCAGTTCTTCGCCACCGCCGATCAGGTCGGCGTGCTGGCCAAGACGCCGCTGGAAATTCCGGTCCGGGCCTTCGGCGGGGACAGCTGCCTCGGTGACCTCACCCTGACCTCGGTGCGCGCCGTGGCCCCCGCGGCCGAGGGCGGCGTCATCACCCGGTGCGGCCACTGGGCGCCGGAGGAACGCCCCGACTTCGTGGCCGGGATGGTCCGCGACCTGACCGCCGGCTGAGTCAGCCTGAGTCAGGCGGGCGGGAGCAGCGTGCGCTGCCACTGCAGCGCCTGGCTCTTGCTCTGCGCGCCGATGGCGAACTGCCCCTGGCTGAGCGGGGCCTTGGTCAGCGGCAGCCCCCAGGTCTGGCCGCCGACGATGATGGCCATCTGGTCCTGGGTGCCCGCGACCTTGGTGGTGACCGTGGTCAGCTCCCTGGCCTCGGCGGCCGGCAGGGTGACGCGGACCAGCCACAGGGCGGGATGCCTGACCGGCTTGGTCCCGGCCGGCTGCTCGTAAACCGCCACCCCGGCGGTCGTGAACGTCACCGGCTTACCGAGCGGGTGGAAACAGAGGCCGGCGTGGGTGCCCGCGGCGGGGTCCCCGACCGGGGCGGCGATGGGAGTACCCGGTCCGGTGAGCACGACCGAGCCGGCCGGGCAGTCACGCGGCGACGCCCCGGGCTGGGCCAGCCCCGGTTCCATGACGATCGCCGACGCCAGCTGGCGCGGTGAGGGGGTAGGGGCCGGAGCCGGTCCCAGCGGAAGCACCGAACCCGAGCAGCCGGCCACCGCGAGCGTCAGGCCGAGGAGGCCGATCAGACCCAGCGGGCCCAGCGTGCGCTTCATCCCAGGCTCCTTGACGGTGGTGGCGATGGCACGGCGCTCGGGGCCCGTCCGGCATCCGGGACGACCAGCGCGGCCGCGGCCGCCATGATCAGCAGCTCGACCAGGCCGACCTTGACCAGGTGCGGGTCGTGCGGGTAGTAGGCCAGCGTGATGAGCCGGTTCAGCCCGGCCAGGGTCGCCAGCAGGACCAGGGTCAGCGACCACACGCCCGGGCCCGGCCGCCGCGACCAGGCCCGGGGCACGTGGGCCAGGCACAGCAGCGCGACCAGCAGGCAACCCACCCCGGGGTTGTCCGGCACCCAGGCTTGATGGCCGGTCAGGTCGGCCGCCGTCAGCGGCAGGGAGACCAGCAGGTAGAGCGCGAGCAGGCCCAGCAGCCACGGGCGGCGGGCGCGCGGGGGCGCGTCCCGGTGGAACGCGGCCAGGGCCAGGACCGGGATCAGATCGATCAGGACCCAGTCCGTCCAGGTCGCTAGCGGCGAAATCAGCAGGTCCCCGAGCTGCGCCTGCAGCACCAGGACCACCTGGGCCACGATCACCAGCGCCCCGATGAACCGGGCGGTGCGGAGATCGCCGAGGACCACGGCCACGAAGATCACCACCCAGCCGATGCCGACCCCGTAGGAGAGGTCGAACCACACGCCGCCCGGCGCCGCGGGGAGCCAGCCGATCAGGTGGTCGCTCCGGACCAGCAGCAGGAGCTGCCCCAGGCCCAGCAGCGCGTTGCCCAGCAGCACGGCCAGCACCGCGCCCCGCACGGCCTGCCCCCAGGCGAAGTACCGGCGCGGCGCCCCCGCCCCGCCCAGGTAGAGCCGGGCGGCCAGGCCGGCCACGCTGGCGACCTCGGGCACGCTGGGCCGGCAGTACGTCAGCACGGCCTGGTCGGTCTCGGGGTCGCCGGTCAGCCAGCTGTCCAGGAACGTGGCGACCATGTCCTCTTCCCAGGTGGCCCGATAGTAGCCGGGCAGCAGCCGCAGCACCCGCCGGTACCGCTGCTCCAGGGCCGGCCGGCCGCTCATCCGGCCGCCTCCGCGCCGCCCAGGCCCAGCCGGGCCCAGACCACCCGGGCGCTGGCCGCCCGCAGGTCGGCCTCGTCGGCCAGCGCGCCGCGCCCGTCCCGGGTCAGCCGGTAATAGCGGCGCAGCCGGCCGTCATGGGCTTCTTCCCGGTCCGGCTCGATCAGCCCCTCGGATGAGAGCCGGTCCAGCACTCCGTACAGGCTGCCGATCTTCAGCTTGACCCGGCCCTGCGACAGGTCGGCGACGTCGCCCACGATGCCGTACCCGTGCCGAGGGCCGTTGGCCAGCGCGGTCAGTATGTAGAACGCCTGTCCGGTCAGGGACCTGATCGTCATACCTTCAATATATAATGGAAGGCAGGATAATTAGCTATAGCTATTATCCGGCTGCTCCTGGATCGTGGCCACCAGGGTGCGAACCGGGGACTTTGACGGGCCTGATCCTGACCCGCGTGTGCGATCGTGGGATCATGCCCAGCCCGGCCATGCAGGACGTGCTCGACCTGCTGCGGAAACAGCAGCGGGCGAGTGCGGGCCAGCCCCCGCCGTCGCTGGCTGAGCGCCGCGCCACCTTCACCCCGGCCGGCCGCCCGCATCCGGTCCCCGACGACGTGCAGGTGACCGAAGTGACCGCGGCCGGCGTCCCGGCCCACTGGCTGGACGCGCCGGGGGTGGACCCGGGCCGGGTGCTGGTGTTCTTGCACGGCGGCGGCTTCGAGTTCGGGTCGGTGGCCAGCGACGGTGAACTGGCCGCCCGGCTGGGGCGGGCCGCCGGCATGCGGGTGCTGTTTCCGGAGTACCGGCTGGCGCCCGAGCACCGGTTCCCGGTCGCCCTGGATGATGTCCGGGCGGTGTGGGACTGGCTGCGCACCGATCAGGGCCTGAGCGCTGATTCGGTGGCGGTGGCCGGTGACTCGGCCGGCGGCGGCCTGGCCGTCTCCCTGCTGGTGGCCACCCGTGACGCCGGGGACGCCGGGCCCGCGGCCGCGGTCCTGATGTCCCCGACCGTGGATCTGACCAGCTCGGGGGCCTCGATGACCGAGCGCGCCGACCAGGATCCGATCTCTACTCCGGCCCTGCTCGCCGAACTGGCGGCCGCTTATCTGGGCGGGGCCGACCCGCGGACGCCGCTGGCCTCGCCGTTGTTCGCGCCGCTGGCCGGGCTGCCGCCGCTGCTGGTGCTGGTGGGCACGGCCGACGTGCTGCTCAGTGATTCTGAGCGGCTGGCCGCGGCCGCCACCAAAGCTGGGGTCGACGTCACCCTGCACGTCGGCGACGGGCTGCCCCACGTCTACCCGATCATGGCCGGCACCCCCGAGGCGGCCCAGGCCACCGACCAGATCGGCACCTTCCTGCGGGCCCACGTCCGCTAGCCAGCTCTAAGAGGGGACCTCGTATGCGATCTGACATCAGGCCGGGCGGCACTTTCCCCGATTACTCGCTCCCGGACCAGACCGGCACGGTGCGTTCGCTCAGCGAGGTGCAGGGCCGCGATCCGCTGATCCTGACCCTGGCTCGCGGCAACTACTGCCCCAAAGAGCACCAGCAGCACCTGGAACTGGCCGCCAACTACCCGAAGATCGCGGTGGCCTACACCCAGGTGGCCACGATCTCCACCGACGATCACCACACGTCGCAGGAGTTCCGGGCCTCGACCGGGGCCCAGTGGCCGTTCTTCGCCGACCCGGGCCGGACCGTCCAGCAGGACCTGGACATCGCCGAGTACACCGACCCCGAGCACAACCCGATGATCCCGCACACGTTCGTGCTCAAGCCGGGGCTGGTCATCCACAGCATCTACAACGGCTACTGGTTCTGGGGCCGGCCGTCGTTCTACGAGCTGTGGACTGACCTGCGGGCGGCCACGGCCGAGATCCGGCCCGACTGGGACCTGGCCACCCCGGGGCTGCGTGCGGCCTGGGACGCCGGTGACTACTCCAAGTTCCACGGCTGGGACCGGCGGGCCCCCACGTCGGCGCCGACGTCCTACGTCGAAGGACCAGCGAAAGGGTCAAAGTAGTGACCACGCCGCTGTGCGAGCTGCTCGGCATCGAACGGCCGATCGTCCAGGCCCCCATGTCCGACATCGTCCCGCTGGCGGCGGCGGTCTCCAACGCTGGTGCGCTCGGCATGGTGACCCTCACCTGGTCGGCCGACACCGCCGCCGTCGTCCGGGAGGTGGCCGCGCTGACCTCGCGGCCGTTCGGCGGCAACTTCGTGCTCACCAGCGACCATCACCGCCGGCTGGACCAGGCCCTTGCGGCCGGCTTGCGGATCGTGTCGTTTTTCATGGGCGATCCCGCCAGTTATGTGGAACAGGTCCACGACGCCGGGGGCATCGTCCTGCATACGGTCGGCACGGCCGAGGAAGCCCGGCGGGCGGTGGGGTCCGGCGTGGACGTGATTGTCGCTCAGGGCTGGGAGGCTGGCGGGCATGTTTGGGGCACCATCGCGACCCTGCCGCTGATACCCGCGGTGGTGGACGCGGTGGCGCCGGTGCCGGTGATCGCGGCGGGCGGGATCGGCGACAGCCGCGGCGTGGCCGCCGTGCTCGCCCTGGGCGCCCAGGCCGCCTGGCTGGGTACCCGGTTCCTGCTGGCCGAGGAGATGCCGATCCACGAGGACTACCGGCGCCGGCTGATCGCCGCCGCCGAGACCGATCCCATGCGGTACCCCAACCTGTACTCGGCCGGGTGGCCCGACTCTCCTCATCGAGCGCTCCGTAACTCCACCGGCGACGCCTGGGAGGCCGCGGGCCGGCCTCCGCTCGCGCAGCGGCCCGGCGTGGGCGACGTTATCGCCCACCTGGCCTCCGGCGAGGCGATCGTCCGTTACGAGCCCGCGCCGCCGATGGCCGGGACCACCGGTGACATCGAGGCGCTTTCGATGTGGGCCGGTCAGAGCGTCGCCCTCATGAAGCAGCGGCAGCCCGCCGCCGACATCGTGGCCGAGCTGACCGCCCGCCTGTAGCTGCCGCATACTGGTCCGGTGGAATCGGCAGCTGATTCCGTCCGGCAGCGGATCCAGCTCTCTGCGCGGGGCCGGGCTCAGGCACGCCGCCCGCCGTTAGCCGGCCCCTCTGACCAGGCCCTGCACCGGCTGGCGGGCTGGTACGCGATCGCCCTGCGCCTCGGCGGCACGGTCCTGTTCACGGCGGTGGCCGTGCTCGCCACCACCCGGCAGATCTCCGGCTGGTGGCTGGGCGCGCTGCTGACCGTGCTGTGCCTGTGGTCCGTCTTCTTCACCTGGTGGGTCCGGCGTTCCGGGCTGGCGATGGCGCTGGTCCTGGCCGACGCGGTGGTCATCGCGGTGCTGGCGCTGGCCCAGCAGCACCTGGTCCCGGCCATCCTGATCAGGGACGACACGTCCTGGATCCTCCCGCTGGCCTGCACGTCGGTGTACATGCTGCAGATCGCGCTGCGGCCGTGGCTGGGGCTGCCTGCGGCCGCGATCGTGGTCGTCGCCTACGGGTTCGGGACCGGTCACCCGGCCGATGCCTGGCTGCTGGTGGTGGAGACGATCGTCGCGGCCGGCCTGGTGGCGGTGATCCGGGGCGGCGCCCGGGACGCGGACAGTGTCGTCGCGGCCGGCCTGGAGACCGAGCGGCAGATCCGGGCTGAGGAGGCGCGGCGCGCGGACGAGCGGGAGCAGCACCGCCAGCTGCACGACACCGTGCTGTCCACCCTGACCATGGTCGCGGCCGGGGCCTTCGCCGGGCCATCCCCGGCGCTGACCGCGCAGGCCGCCCGCGACCTGCGCGTGCTGCAAGGACTGGCGGACACCCCGGACACTGCGGCCGAGCCGGCCGGGCCGGCGCCCCTGACCGACCTGGGACCGAAGCTGGCGCAGGCCGCGGCCAGCACCGGCGACCTGGCCGTCCGGCTGGACCTGGCCCCGGTATCGCTGCCGTCCCTGGTCGCCGACCAGCTGGCCGCCTGCGCCGGCGAGGCGCTGCGCAACATTGCCCGGCACGCCGGAACCAGCCAGGCCGAACTGGCCGTCACCGGCGACGCGGGCTGGGCCATTGTCAAGATCACCGACCACGGCCGCGGCTTCGACCCGGCCGCCATCCCGGCCTCCCGCCGGGGCATCCGCGAGTCGATCACCGGGCGGATGCTGGCCGCCGGCGGCCAGGCCACCATCGCCAGCCGGCCCGGGGCGGGCACCACCGTCACCCTGAGCTGGCCGGCATGACCACCGCCACCCGCCCGGTCACTGCCACCGGGCCGGCCACTGCCACCGGGCCGGCCGCCGTCCAGCCGACCGCGGTCCTGTCCAACCGCTACCAGCGCGCCTTCACCATCGCGGTGGTCTTCCTGGTCGCGGGCTGGCATCTGGCCGGAGCGGGCGGCCAGTTGCTGCACGACCGGCCGTCCTACAGCTCGTTCGCCTTCCAGGTCGCCATGTGGCTGATCATGGCGGTGGCCATCGCGGCCGGATCGGTCCTGGCGCTGCGGGACGCGTCCGGCTGGCGGCTGGCCTGGTTGATAGCCCTGGTGGCGCTGGCCGCCAGCACGGCCGCGGCGGCGGCCAGCCCCGCCCACCAGATGCTGGCTCTCAACTGGGCCTGGGGGAGCGCCGGCTGGACCGGCGTGCTCGTGCTGCTCCGCCGCCGGTTCGCCGAGCTGGCCTGGTTCCTGGCCGCCCTGGCGCTGGCCACCCTGGGGGTGCAGGTGTGGGACGGGCTGCATCGCACCGACCTGGCCGGCTTCCTGGCCCTGCTGGCCTGGTCGACCGGGGCCCAGGTGGCGGTGGCGGCCGGCGTCCGGGCCCTGAACGTCGCCGCCGACCAGGCGGCCGCGGCGGCCCGCAGCGAGCACGCGGCCCGCGAGCGGCAGGCCACCGCGGAGTTCATCGCGGCCGCCCGGCGCGGCCGCTGGCTGGCCCTGCAGGAAAGCGCCGTCCCGCTGGTCGCCGAGCTGGCGGCGGGGACGGCCGACCCGGGCGATGCGCAGGTGCGCAGCCGGTGCGCGATCCAGGCCGCCCGGCTGCGCCGGCTCCTGGCCGAGGGCGACGAGGTGCCCGGGTCGCTGGTGCACGAACTGCACGCCAGTGCCGACGTGGCCGAGCGGCGCGGGGTGGCCGTCGACATCGAGACGGCCGGGCCGCTGCCCCCGGTGCCGGGCCCGGCCCGGCGGGTGATCACCGACGCGGCCATCTCGATCCTGACCGCGGCCCGCAGCCAGACGCGGATCACCCTGGCCGCGGTGGCGGCCGGCATCGCGGTCAGCTTCGTGGCCGATACCGGCACGGCCGTCGCGCTGCCCGCGGGCGGCGAGGGGGTCGCGATCCAGCAGCAGCAAGACGGTGGCATGCTCTGGGCGGAGGTGCGATGGGACAGCACGTGACCGTGGCGGTCGTGGAAGACCACCCGGTCGTCACCGAGGGAGTGGCGTCCTGGATCCGGTCCGATCCCGGCCAGCGGGTCGAGCTGGTGCAGACGGCGCGCGACCTGACCGGGTTCCAGGCCGGGGCGCCGCCGTCGGTGGACGTGGTCATCCTGGACCTGGAGCTGTCCGGCGAGCTGGTCACCGCGCAGATCCCCGGGCTGGTCGCGTCCGGGTACCGGGTGGTGGCCTTCTCCGGGCACACCGATCCGGCCATCGTGATGGAGACGCTGGACGACGGCGCCCACGCCTACGTGTCCAAGGACGAGGGTCGCGATCATCTGGTCGAGGCCGTGCTGGCGGCGGCGGCCGACCGGCCGTACGTGACCCGGTCCCAGGCCCGGGCCATGCTGGCCGACCAGCGCCCGGCCCGCCCGGCGCTGTCGCAGCAGGAGCTGCAGGCGCTGCTGCTGTGGTTCCAGGGCATGTCGAAGGCATCGGTGGCCCGGCGCATGTCGATCAGCGAGAACACGGTCCGGCAGTACATCAGCCGGGCCCGGGCCAAGTACGCGGCCACCGGTCGGGCCGCGGCCAGCAAGGACGCGCTGCTGGCCCGGGCGATCGAGGACGGCGTGATCAAACCAGGCGAGATCACACCGTACGAATCGTTCGCCCGCGCCCCCGCCGGCCAGCCCGACGTAGCGGAAAAGCCCAGCTTGGGTGGCCCGGGTCAGTGAATGGCCCAGGTCACCCAAGCCCCCCTCCCCAGAGCTGCCCCCAGGACGCACCGGCACCGGTCGGCAAGGTCAGTCACCGTTACGCCCTAGGGTCGCGGGCTCGCGCACAGTCAGAATCCACGACCGGGGGCGGCCTGTCATGACGCCCGATCGGGTGTCAGGCCGGCTTGCGGGCGAGGGCGAGCCCGTACCGCGGGCTGCCATCCTGGCGCTGGCCCAGTTCGGGCAGGGAAACCAGTGTCACCGCGAACCCGGCCGCGGCCAGGTCGCCGCGGACCGCGGGCCACGGGCAGGTGCGGTAGTACATGACGAACGGGGGCCGCCACACGGCGTTGCGGGCCCGCATGGCCAGGTCGAACCCGCCCACGGCCCAGTACCCGCGGGACCCGATGGGCGGCGGCGCCGCCAGCGGGACGGCGAACAGCCCGCCCGGGCGCAGCGCCCGGTGCACGCCGGCGAACAGCGCGGGCCGTTCCGCGGGCCGGAAGTGTCCCAGCGCCCCGAAGCTGACCGCCAGGTCGAACCCGGCCGCGAACGGCAGGTCCCGGGCATCGGCCCGGACCCACGCGGCGGCCGGGCCAGGGCCCGGGCCCGGGTCCGCCTGGCGGGCCTGGGCCAGCATGCCCGCGCTGAAGTCGACCCCGGTGACCGGCCCCTGGCACACCGACGCCAGGACCGCCCGGCCCGCGCCGGTGCCGCAGCACACGTCCAGTCCCGGGCCGAACGGGCCGAGCCGGCGCAGGGCCCCGGCGGTGGCGCCGAGGATGGCGTCGTGGGTGCGGAACGGGGTGTGGTTGAACTTCGGGGCCAGCCGGTCGTAGCCGCCCTCGACCGAGGACAGCGCCTGCGTCGCCAGCTCGCGCAGCGACGGGCCCCGGGGCGAGAACACCGGCCCAGGCTACCCGCGCACCTGACCGCAAGCCGGCCCGGCCAGCCCGGACCGCCCGCGCCTATCGCGCGGTGTTATCGCAGCGGGCGGGCCTCGCCGCGGACCCAATCGCGGCCGTCCCGGCCGATCTCGCCGTCCCAGCCGAGCTCGCCCAGCCGGCGTTCGAGGTCGGCGGGGTCCACGAAGTTCTTGACCACCCGGAACCGGCGGCCGTCGTTCAGCCGCCGCTCCACCACGTCGTCCCGGCCGGGCAGGTAGACCTCCTTGCCGCGTTCATCGACGTGCTCGTCGATGAACAGCACCCGGCCGTCGTCGGCCAGCAGGTCCCGCAGCAGCCGCCAGAACGGCTCGAACCGGCTGGCCGGCACGTGCGAGAGCCAGGCCGAGAAGAAGATCACGTCGAATCGGGTCCCGGGCCGCCAGGAGAAGACGTCGGCCACCTCGAAGCCGACGTTGGCCGCCCGGACCCGGTCGCGGGCGATGGCCACCGCCTCGGGCGCCGCGTCGATGGCCGTCACCTGGCCGGCCCACTCCGCCAGCGCTTCGGTCCACAGGCCGGTTCCGCAGGCGATCTCCAGCACGCGGCCGGCCGGGCGCATGTCCGCGACCAGCCGGGCGATCCGGGTTCGGGCCGCGGCCACGTCGCCGTAGGCGGTCTCGTCGTACTCGGCCGCCCGGCGGCGGTAGTAGTCAACCTGGCCGGCCAGCACCTCGTCGCTCACCCCGCCATTGTCACCCGGCGACCCGGCCGCCGGGGGCGCCCACCCTTACTTGGGGTCGGCGGCCCGGCGGTTGTTGTAGGGCCAGGATCCCGGCGGCGGCCAGCCAGGCCAGCGGGCTGGCCGACGACCGGAACCCGAGGGCCAGCGACACCCCGACCACCAGGACCAGCACGTGAGTGCTGGGAAGATCCGGGTCACCACATCCAGGCCGTCATCGCCGCCCGCGAGTTCGGCTGCTGACCTGGGCGGCTCCGGCCGCGGTCAGGCTCGGGTGATCGTCCGGCCCGGCATCGGCTCGGCCAGGTCGGCCCGCCAGGCCGGAGCGCCGAACGGGTCGGCGAAGTACTGGGTCTCGTGGGTCACGTGCTGGCCGGCGAACTCCATGATGCTCACCGAGTGGGTGGGCACACCGTCGTAGGTGATGATGCACTCGCTGACCCACAGGTCCCCGTGCCCGGTGATCCGCTGGACGGTGAAATGCCGCTCGGCCGGGTGCCCGCCGCGTTGCGCCGCGATCGTGGCCCGGCTCCGGAACCGCTCCCCGGACTGGGGGTAGTCGAGGATGCCGTCTTCGGCGTAGATGGCGTGCTCGGTCTCGGAGTCCCCGCGTTCGGAAGCCTGCCAGTGTTCTTCGATCGCGGCCCGGGTCCGGGCATCAGGATCCATGATCCCTATGATGCCCGCCCGGGCAGCATGATGGGAGAGGCCTGCTTGACCGTGCGGATGACCGGCGAGGTCTCCAGCCGCTCGACCCCGGGCAGGCCGCCGACCTTGGCGGTCAGGAACTGGTACAGCGACTCCTCGTCGCGGCAGATGGCGCAGGCGGCCAGGTTGGCCGGCCCGGTGGTGGCGTAGGCGTGGGCGATCTCCGGGAACTTGGCCAGGGCGGCGCCGGTCTCGGCCAGGTAGGACGGTGGCACCGACAGCCACAGCCAGGCCGCACTGTGGAAACCGAACGTCGGCCGGTCGAGCTCCAGCTTGAAGTAGAGCATCCCGGCCGCGCGCAGCTGGTCCATCCGGCGCCGCACCCTGGTCTCCGACCACCCGGTCCCGGCGGCCAGGTCGGCGTAGGGGGTCCGGCCGTCCAGGGCCAGCGCCGCGAACAGGGCCTGGTCCAGCTCGGTGACCTCGATGGGCGCCTGCGAACCGGGTCCGTCCGGCCCCGCGCAGGCGGCGAAGCGCAGCGACTCGACCCGCTCGCCGGGCAGCGCGTCGATGAAGCCGAGCGCGTCCTCGCCGCGGGTGAAGATGTGCAGCCGCGAGTAGGCGCTGACCTCGACGATCCGGCTCGACCGGGGCAGCCGGGCCAGCAACGACCCGGAGCCGCCGGAGCCGTCCTCGCGCAGCGCGCACAGCACCTCGGTGTCACCGGAGAGCAACTGGACCCAGGCCGTGTCCCGGCGCTCGGCCAGGGTCGCCGCGATGGTCTCGCCGGAGCCGGGCACGCAGCGCAGCCGCAGGAACCAGTGCCCGGCCTGGGGGGACCGGTCCCACTTGAGCCCGACCACGCGCAGCAGGCCCGCCGACCGCAGCCGCCGGTACCGGCGGGCCACCGTCTGGTCCGACACCCCGAGCAGCGCCGCGATCGCGCTGAACGACGCGCGGCCCTCGGTGGCCAGGCACTGGGCCAGCTGGCGGTCGAGATCGTCGATCGTGATGCTTTCCACCCAGGAACGCTAACAAATGTCGAGAACCGGCGTCGATACGGAAGTAGCTATCAAAAAGGGCCTGGCGTGGCCGATCGTGTGTCGAGGAAACTAGGGGAGTCTCCGGGAAAGGAACCCGTAAATGCGCAAGTGGTGGCCGCTGGTGGCGGTCTGCACCGGCACGTTCATGCTCCTGGTCGACGTGACGATCGTGAACGTGGCGCTGCCGGACATGGCGCGGGAGCTGAAGACCACCTTCAGCGACCTGCAGTGGGTCATCGACCTGTACGCGCTGGTGCTCGGGGCCCTGGTGCTCACCGTGGGCGCGGTGGCCGACCGGCTCGGCCGCCGCCGGGTCTATGCCGCCGGTCTCGTGCTGTTCGCACTGTCCAGCCTGACCTGCGGGCTCGCGCCGAACGTCGGGGTGCTGCTCGCGGCCCGCGGGGTCCAGGGCCTGGGCGGGGCCGCGATGTTCGCCACCACGATGGCCCTGATCAGCACCACCTACGCGGACCGGGACCGGGGCATCGCCTTCGGGACCTGGTCGGCGGTGGCCGGGGCGGCGTCCGCGATCGGGCCGATCCTCGGCGGGCTGCTCACCGCCAGCTTCGGCTGGCGGTGGATCTTCCTGGTCAACCTGCCGGTCAGCGTGGTCGCGGTCACGCTGACCCTGCGGGTCGTCACCGAGTCCCGCGACCCGCACCCCCGGCCGGTGGACCTGCCGGGCATGGTGTCGTTCACCGTGGCCGTGGCCGCCCTCACCTATGCCCTGATCCGGGGCGGCTGGGCCTCGGGCGAGACGATCACGCTGATCGTGGTGGCCGTGCTGGCCGCGGTGGCGTTTGTCGTGGCCGAGCGCCGCAGCGCCACCCCCATGCTCGACCTGGGCCTGTTCAAGAACCCGGTCTTCACCGCGATGGTGCTGGGGGCGGCGCTGCTGTCCGCGGCCGCCTGGGCGCCCATGACCTACCAGTCGCTGTGGCTGCAGTCGGTGCTGGGCCTGAGTGCGATCCAGGCCGGGCTGGTCCTGCTGCCGTCGGCCGCGGCCGTGTTTCTGGTCGCCGGGCAGGTCGGCCGGGTCCTGCACCGGACCTCACCGCGCTGGATGGTCGGCACCGGGCTGCTGCTGATCGCGATCGGCGCGCTGGCCCAGGCGATCGTCCGGCAGAACTCGAGCTGGCCCGTGGTCATCCCCGGACTGGTGCTGGTGGGGATCGGGGCCGGCCTGGCCCTGGCCTCGCTCAACTCGACCGCCATGGCCGCCGTGCCCTGGCAGCGGGCGGGCATGGCGGGCGGTGCGCTGAACGCGTTCCGCCAGCTCGGCTACGCCTTCGGGATCGCGGTGCTGGGTGAGGTGTTCCGGTCCGGGCTGACCCGCGCGGCCGGCCCGGGGCTGTCGGCCGCCCTGAGCGGCGGCCAGGCCCGGGCTGTGCTGGCCCGCACGCCGGCCCTGGCCCCGGTGGTGCACCGGGCCTTCGCCGACGGCCTCGACCTGGCCTACGCCGTCGCGGCCGGCTTCGGCCTGCTGGCCGCGGTCGCGGTGTTCATCCTGGCCCGGCCGCGGCAGCCGGGGCGGGAGTCAGCAGGGACTGCAGAAGCATCCAGCGCTCAGACGGGACAGGCTTCGGGGCCGGGAGCCGTGCGCGCCTGACCTGTGCTGGCCTGACCTGTGCTGGCCTTACTGGCGCGGGCTGCCCGCGCCGGCGCGACGCGGGCGGCCCGTCACTGGGCAGGTCGGACATGACCCGGGCGATCTCCCGGATCGTCCGCGCCGACAGCACGTTCTCCAGTCGCTGGTCCAGTTCGGCCAGGCTGATGCGGCCGTCGGCCACCGCGGCGCACAGCATGTCCGCGGCCACGTCGCGGTCGAAGTCCGATGCCCGCAGGTCCGCGCCGAACACCGGGTCCAGGCCAGACGCGGGGAAGACCGGCACCGGGATGACGGGGATCATCATGCTCCTCAGCTCGTCGCGGTCAGATCGCCGCGCGCCGGATGGTGGCGTGGCCGCCCGCCAGCAGGGCCGCCGCCAGCACGGCCAGCAGCCCGGTCAGTCCAACGGCGGTGAGGCCGGTGAAGAAGTGCCCGACCCCGGTCCAGCCGTGCGCCCAGGTGATGATGACCACGGCCGCGAGGGCCACGGTGACCTGGGCCGCGATGAACGCGATGGTGCCGAGCGCGCCCCAGCGCCGGTAGACGATCCCGTACCACATCCCATACACGAACAGCAGGGTCAACCCGACGAACGTGGACAGCCAGGTCAGGTACCAGGGCCCGATGAGCACGAAGGCGATACGGAAGAAGCTCATCTGCACGCCCCAGCCGTTGGTGGCTTGCTCGATGATCTGGAAGATGGCCAGCATCAGCCCGTTGACGAAGGAGAGCCCGACCGCGAGCAGGGCGGTACCGGTGTAGTAGGTGCGGCGGCTCATGCCCAGGGCCAGGCCGAACGGCAGCGACCGGCCGATGCTCTGGATGCCCAGGACCAGGAAGTAGATGAAGAAGCTGGACGACGCGCCGGTGTAGCGGGAGTTCAGCACCGAGACGGAACCGTGCGCGGTCACCACCGTGTGGTGGTCGGCCGGGACGATCGCGTAGACGATCAGCGACACCAGGAAGCTGAACGTGAGGATCCCCCACGGCACCACCAGGTACTGCCACGGCTGCACCAGGTGGTAGCGGGCCACCTTGACCAAGGTCCTCATGCGCGTACCCCTTCCGGGTTGGCCGGCGCGGAGGCGCCCGGCCCAGCGGCGCCCGGCCAGCCGGCCGCGTGCACCACCAGTTGCTGCAGGGTCAGCGGCACCAGGTCCAGGCCCAGCGACTGAGCCTCGGCCCGGTCGGCCTCGACCAGCGGCCCGACCATGACCACCGAGGCCTGGGACCCCAGGCGGCGCCGGTTCCAGACCGCCCGGCCGGTGGTGAACTCGTCGACCGCCAGCACCGGGCCGCTCACCGTGGTGGCCACACCGCGCAGGCCGTCGGCGGCGGCCTCGAGCACGACCCGGCCCTGGTCGATGACGACCACGCTCTCGAACAGCGCGGCGGCCTCGTCGATCAGGTGGGTGGACAGCAGGATCGTGCGGGGAAATTCGGCGTAGTCGGCCAGCAGCCGGTCGTAGAAGATCTGCCGGGCCACCGCGTCGAGACCCGCGTAGGGCTCGTCGAACAAGGTCACCTCGGCCCGCGCGGCCAGCCCGATGGTGATGCCCAGGGCGGACCGCAGACCGCGCGACAGCTTCTTGATCGACTTTTTCGGCCGCAGGTTGAAGTCCTCGGCCAGCGTCCCGGCCAGCTCGCGGTCCCAGTTGGGGTAGAACCAGGACGCGGCCCGCAGCGCGTGCCCGACCTTGAAGTCGGGGTAGGCCTGGTCCTCGCGGACGAACACCATCCGCCGCAGCACCTGGTCGTTCTCGGCCGGCGGGGCGCCGAGCACCCGGACGTCGCCCGTGGACGGGAACTCCTGCCCGGCCAGGATGCGCAGCAGCGTGGTCTTGCCCGCGCCGTTGCGGCCGAGCAGCCCGGTGATCGATCCGGCTTCGAGTTCGAGGCTCACGTGGTCGAGGGCGACCTGGTCGCGGTAGTGCCTGGTCAGGCCGGCCACCGATATCGCCGGGGTCATACCGGCACACCTCCCCGGGCCGGGCTGGCCGTGGTGTCGCCGGCCTGCTGGCGGGCGAAGTCCGAGATCAGCTCGATCAGCTCCCCGGCGTCGATGCCCAGCCGGGTCGCCTCGGTCAGCAGCGGCCGCAGGTAGCGCTCGGTGAACTGCTCGCGGCGCTGCCCGAGCAGCCGCTGGCGCGCACCGCCGGCCACGAACATGCCGATGCCGCGGCGCTTTTCCAGCAGCCCGTCGTCGGCGAGCAGGTTGATGCCCTTGGCCGCGGTGGCCGGGTTGATCCGGTAGAAGGCGGCCAGTTCGTTGGTGGACGGCACCCGCTCGCCCTCGGCCAGGCCGCCGTCGGCGATCTCCGCCGCCAGCCGGTCGGCGATCTGCGTGAACAGCGGCGTTCCCTCGTCGAGACCAGCCATCTCGGGCACGGCTCCCACCTCCTCCGTGGCTCATCGGTTCATTACTTGAGTAAGGTACCAACGAACAAGCCGGGTAATCAAGAGTGGGAATCAAGAAGGGCGGCGGGCCCGGTTCAGCTCGTGCAGGACCGCCCGGGTGTCCGCCACCGGGCCGACGTGGCCGAGCTTGTCGGGGTTGTTCACCGAGCGGATGGCCTGGATCTGCCCGTCGAGGACGTCCAGCGACATGATGAACAGCACCCGGTCGTCGCGGTCGCGGAAGATCGCGCCGGGCTGGCCGTTCACCTCGCGAAGCTCCATCGTCACCCCGATCGTGACCAGCCCGGGGAACACCGAGGCCAGCACCCGGGCCACCTTGTCCACCCCGACGATGCTGCGGGCCAGCGCCGGGGCCTGGCCGCCGCCGTCCCCGGCCAGGGCCACGTCCGCGGTCAGCAGGGCCCGCAGGCCCCCGACATCGCCGTCCCGCAGGGCCGCGAAGAACCGGGCGGCCAGGGCGTCCCGCTCCCGCCGGTCGGCCTCGAACCGGGGCCGGCCGGCGTCGACGTGGCGCCGGGCCCGCACCGCGAGCTGACGGCAGGCCGCCTCGGACCGGTCCACCGCGGCCGCGATCTCACCGAAGCCGAACCCGAACACCTCCCGCAGCACGAAGATGGCCCGTTCCAGCGGGGTCAGCCGTTCGAGCAGGAGCAGGGCCGCCATCGACGCCGAGTCGGCCAGCTCGGCCGACCGCGCGGGGTCCTGGTAGGGGTCGGTCAGCAGCGGCTCCGGGAACCAGGGCCCCGGGTACTCCTCCCGCCGGACCCGGGCCGAGCGCAGCACATCGATCGAGATCCGGGTCACGGTGGCGGCCAGGAACGCCTTGGCCGACCGGGGCTGGGTGGGGGTGCCCGCGTAGCGCAGCCAGGTTTCCTGGACCGCGTCCTCGGCCTCGCTCACGCTGCCGAGGATCCTGTAGGCGATCGAGAACAGCAGCTGCCGCAGCTGCTCGAACTCCTGGGCCCGGGTCATGTCAGCTCTTCCTTGGAGCAACCGGTCCGAGCCTCGGTCTGCAACCTGGCGAGAGCCACGCGTATTTGGCGATCCGGCGCGGAGCGCCGCCGTCCGCCCGTCACGGACTGTGGTTGATGCGGCCCGCGACTTGTGCTGTGCTATCGGTTCTGTACGGCGGCGCCAGCTCGGGGATGGGCCAGCGGTGCCGCGCAGATGGGGTCGTTCCCTGTCACGCCTCGGCTGCTAGGGTCTGTCCTGGCCGCGTCCCTGATTGGCGTCGGTGCTGGGTGCATGCTGCTGGTTTCCCGGCGAGGCGCCAGCTCAGGTCGGCAGTTTGGCCGCCAGGACATCGACCGGTTTGATGTCAGGGGGCGCGGCGAGCAGCTCCTCGGCGCGCTGCAGCAGCGCCGCGGCGATCGGCCCGTCAAGATGAGCCTGGCGGCCCGCCGCGGCTGGGAAGAAGTCGGCAATGCCGAATGTCGAGTCATCGATCTTGATCGCGAACCAGGCGGTCGTCTCGGGCTCAGCCTGGGCCAGCGGTAGGGCGCTGGCGAGAAATGCGGCGAGCTCATCTTCCTTTCCCGGCCTGGCCTGCAGCGTAACCAGCAGTCCCACAGTGACCATGTGCTGTCTCCTTGCTATTTGGCGGGTCCTCGCTATATCTTCGCCCGGCTGTCCCGGGCCCAGACAGATATCTGCCGGGCCTTTCATCGGATGCGGTCGGAGGCTCTCGGCTGCGAGCCGCCGCGGACCGCAGCAGGCAGGCCCAGGACGTGCCACCCGCGCCTGCTGCGGCGGGAAGGAGTGGGCGGACCCTAGCGGGGCCCGCCCACTCCGGCCAGCTTTGGCCTACCGCGGGGGGAACTGTGAGTGCGGGGCGGGGGTGGCGAGGTTGACGGTGGGGGCCTTGGCGGTGAAGCCGATCACCGCGCAGTTGATGTCGACGCCGACTGAGCCGTAGGGTTCGGGCTGGCCGGTGGCGGGGTTGACCCCGGTGAGCAGGTCGGGGCGGGTGGCGGCCAGGTTGAACACCTGGACCTCGTCGATCTGGCGGGTGTTGAGTCCTTCCTTGACCGCCTTGGGCGTCCACAGGCCGAGCTGGGCGTCCCATAGTGGGCTGTAGGCGTCGGCGTGCCGGGGGTCGAGCAGGGTGGGGAAGTCGCCGAACACGTTCAGCAGGTCGCCGCCGTGCCGCAGGGCGTTGATCATCGCGGTGTTGCCGGCGGAGGCGTCCTGGGAGGCGTGGCCGTCCAGGACCAGGTGCTGGAAGCCCTGGGCTTGCGGGTTGTGGGCGCCGGTCTGGCCGTTGATGAAGCCGAACAGCCGCTCGCGGGCGGAGCCGAGGAAGTCGTCGCCGCCGTTGAAGGAGGCGTTGTTCAGCGCGGGCACGTAGGTGGAGCGTTCCAGCACCGCGGTCAGTGGCTGGCCGGCGTCGGTGGAGAGGTAGACGATCGGCTGGCTGCCGTCGAAGCCCTTGGTGACCAGCATGTCCACCCACGACTCGGCGAACTGGCCGGGCTTGGACTTGCCGGCGATGTGGATGCCCAGCACGCGGTCGCCGGTGTTGGTGTGGTGGGTCACGTCGAAGGGGCCGTTGCCGGTGGCCACGATCGGCGCGTTGTAGACGACGTCGGAGCCGGCGAACTTGATGAACGGGCTGTACCCGGGGCCCGCGACGGCGCCGGGCTGGAACTTCTTCAGCGGGAACCCGGTCGGCCCGGGGACCGCGATCCGGGTCGGGCTGAAGTTCGGCGCGCCGGCGAAGTTCACCACCCCGGGCCCGAACGGGTTCTGCAGGGGTGACGGATTGGTCAGCGTCACCGTCTGCACCGCGGCCGGGTCGCCGATCGCGATGTTGGCGAGCTTGGGTGCGTAGTTCACGCCCAAGTCGTGCGCCAGCCCGGCGTCGGAGGCGTCTAGCAGCACGTACCAGACCTTCTCTGCGTGCGGCGTGCCCGCGTACGCCGTCCCCGGGTACAGCGGCAGCCGTACCGTCTCCTTGCTGAGGTTGACGTTAATCGCGCTTTCCTCGGTCAGGTGGGTCCGGGGCAGCAGGCCTGATAGCTGCCCCAAGCCGCCGGGTTTGGCCGTGGAGGCGCCCGCCCCGGCCGACGCCACCGTGGCGCCCACCGCAGAGGCTGCGACCGCCACGGCGGCGGCCCCTGCCAGCCACCATCGCCGTGTCAAGATCTTCATGTGCTGTCCTTTCCTCCGGGGCGGGACCACAACCTGGCCGGCGGCCAACGGTCGCCCCGCTGTGCGGTTCACTTCTTTGTTGGCGTCCGCAGCGGCAGGTGTCTTACGTCCTCGCCGGCGCACCGGTGAGAACGCGATGGGCTCGCCCACCCCGGGCGAACACGTCCCGAACGTGGCCAGAGCGGCGCAGACGGCGCCGGGATCCTGCCGCAAGCGGGGGTGTCATGCCGGCGCCGCAGCGGATGTGGTGGTCCTCGGGCGGGATGTCGCCCGCGGGCCCGGTCCACGGCCGACATCGGGGGCGGCGGTTAGCACGACAGCAGGGAGCCAGGGATCGGGCGCGGCCTGGTCAGGATTCGCCGGACGGTCCACGAGCGCAGGCATGGCCATCGGCCTGCGATGATCGGGAAAGGACTGACCAGGTCCGGCGCTGCCGACGGCGAGAACGCAGGCCGGTCAGTGGGCCTCGCCGCGGACTACAGCCAGCAGCCCCTCGAAGTCCTCGCCGCATGGACCGCAGGCGCGCAGGTGCGCCGCGATACCCGGATACCGCTCCTCCACTGGGGCGCCCGCTACCACCAGGTCGACGTAGACGTGCAGCATATCCATCGCCTGGGCGCATCCCACGTCACGCGGATCAGTCCCCAAGAACCGGTCCAGTTCCGGCCAGCCGTTCATGAGTGCCCCGGGACCGGGAGGCGGGCGCAGCGCAGGCGGGTGGCGGCCTGGCCCGGCAGGACGCCGAGGGCAATGGATCCGGCCTGTCTGCCGGTGACCAGGACGACGTTATTGGCCGGCCGGAGCCGGACGGGCGCCGCGTGGCACCGCCAGCGTCTGAGATGCCGTGGAGCGAACCTGCCTCGCCGCAGCCCGAGACGGACGGCGGGCCTCCTCATCGGTGGGAACCCCGCCGTCGGCTTCCGTAGTCAGCTACGTTCCCCGCTGTCATGCGCGCCGCGCCACGGCAGGGCGGCGTTCAGCGAGTCGCCCAGCGTCCATAGTGAGGCGCTGACCAGCACCAGGTCCTTGAGCAGAAACTGGCCGGGCAACACCGACAGCACCGGCAACCCACCGGCAGCTGTTACTCCGGGCGTGGTGAACAGGAAGCTCAGCGTGCTCAGGAACAGTAGTATGCCCATCGCGCTGCCGATGACCGACAGCCGCGGGAACAGCGGCCGGACGGCGATGAGCAGCGCCGCGACGATCTCCAGGCTGCCGAGCACGGCCGCGAAGGTGCGCACGCTGAAGGTGCTGTACAGCCAGCTGAAGATCGGGCTGTGCGCGATTAGTGGCTGTATCGCGGTGGCTTCATACGACGAGTACTTCAGCGCGCCGATCCAGGCGATCACGACGACGAGCGTGTACCGGACTAGATACCGGCCGACGGTAGCCACTGGGTGTTCTGCCGCCACGGCCGTTCTCGCGGGGTGCTGGGAAATCCGGAGCATGGTCGGTCCTTTCTTTGTGGTCATTGTTTGGCTGGGTCTGACGTGTGCCACTGTGCTGTCGCTGCGGAAAGTGCCACTGAAGACATACCGGGCGCGCCGCAGCAGGCGGCTTGGTGGCCGCAATGCGACCGTGGTGGTCACTTGAAGAAATGGGTCCGGGGCTGGGGCAGGCGGAGGCCGTCGACGTCGAGGTCGATCTTTCGTTGTAGAAGGCGATCAGGCCGGCGATGGGCAGCAGCTGGCGGGTTGGGTAGTCGTATGCCCACGCCAGATCCTGGTGGCCGTCGCGGACCTCATCGCCGGTGCGCACTGACCAGTAGCCGCTGGTGACACCTTTGTACGGGCAGGCCGTCTGGGTAGCGGTGGGCACAAGGTGCTCAAAGACGACATCGGTG
>DATDIH010000260.1:0-2509 GCA_036521155.1 Streptosporangiaceae bacterium | reverse complement strand
CCCGGCCGCCGCGGCACCCCCCGCGGCCAGGGCCACCACCAGGGCCACACCACCCCGAAGCGCATCCCGCAAGGCGGCCCGCAGCCGCGCCGCGGCGGCCCCCGCCGGCCCGCCGGAACCCTCAACATGGCCGATGACCAGTGCGGTCGTCCCGTCGGGCAGTACGAGCACGTCGAGCCAGTCACCGTTGGCGTCCCGTTCGGCGGCGGGCCGCCGGCAGGCCGAGAGCCGCAGCCGCGGCAGCACGGGCAGCGCGCCCGGGACCAGCGGGTCCGGCACCGGGGCATCCGGCACGTGGGTCTCGGGCGGCTGGGCCGCCGGGAACAGGTCACCCGGGACGGGGATCTCCGGGGACGTCGCGGCCGAGGACCGCTCAGGCTCTGGCCGCTCAGGCTCCGGCCGCGGGCCCGCCGCGCGGCCGGCGGAACGCCGGCCCGGCGGCGGCGGTTCCCCGCCAAAGTCCTGTGGCATGCCTGCGCTCCCCGAGCATCGCTCTGAGCTGTCTGGGTGGTCCTGTCTGGGTGGTGCTGTCTGGACTGTGCTGTCTGGACTGTGCTGTCTCGGCGGTGGCTACCCGGAATCGGGGGCCCGAATCACGGGCCGGGTCACCGCCTTCCCGGCAGGCCGGGCCCCGGCCCGCGATCCACCAGCCCGTCACGACCGGCCAGCCACCGGCCCGCTACCCCGCCATGCGCACGCTACCTGCGGCCTGGGGCCTGCATAACGCCGGCCGCGCCGGGTAGAGCGGGGGGTTCGCCGCGGCGCCTGCCGCGGCGCGCAACCAATCTGACGAAAGGCAGCGTCCATGGCAGCCGCCAAGCGTACGCAAACCGCCCAGTTCGGCGTTCCCGGCCTGGGGAAGAAAGACGCGGGCGTGGTCATCGAGATCCTGCAGGACCGGCTCAACGCCCTCAACGATCTCGCCCTGACGCTCAAGCACATCCACTGGAACGTGGTAGGACCGCAGTTCATCTCCGTGCACACCATGCTCGACCCGCAGGTGGACTCGGTCCGCCTGATGGTCGACGACACCGCCGAGCGCATCGCCACCCTCGGCGGATCGCCGTCCGGCACACCGGGCGCCCTGGTGGCCGCACGCTCCTGGGACGACTACTCCCTCGGCCGCGACAGCGCGCTGGCCCACCTCGGTGCGCTCGACCTGGTGTTCGCGGGGGTCATCGAGGCCCACCGCAAGGCGATCGGGGCGACGGAGGAGCCTGACCCGGTCACCCAGGACATGCTCATCGAGCAGGCCGGGCAGCTCGAGCAGTACCAGTGGTTCGTCCGGGCCCATCTCGAGGACCCCAGCGGTTCCCTTGCCACTTCCGGGACCCGGACCGAGGCGCAGGCCGCGGCGCGCACGCGCAAGAAGTAGCCCGGCCGCCCCGCCGGCTCAGGTCAGTCGGCCCAGGACAGGCGGCCGAGGACAGGCGGCCCAGGTCACGCGGCCCCTCGGCCGCGAGCCAGGCCGGCCTGGGCGGCGCGCCCGGTCTGGCCGGGCCAGCACCGCCCGGCCGGCATCCCCCGGCCGGCTGAACTACGCAGCAGCCTCATCCGTCATACAGGGTTAAACCGGGTCTTCCACGCATACCGGATCCGGTCCCGCCACCCGGCGCCGCGGACGCGGCAGCGGCCCGCCCGGGGCGGGTCTCCCCTGCGGACGATAGGACACTGCCGATGTCGCTTGCTGCCCTGTTTTCCTGGCTGATCACCGTCAGCGGCGGGCTCTATCTGCTGATCATCTGGCTCATCGAGTACGACCACGAATTCCAGTCCGGCGCGGCAACCCGCCTTCCCGTGCCCGTGATCAGCACGCACGCCCTGCTCGCCGTGACCGGGCTGGGCCTGTGGGGCTACTACCTGTTCAGCGACTCCGACCGGCTCGTCTGGGCCGCAGTGGCCATCCTCGCGGTGGTCGCGGTCCTGGGGCTGCTCATGGCAGCCCGCTGGGTCGTGGTGTACCGGACTCACCGGGCTCCGCGGGCCCCGCGGGTGGCCGTCGTCGCGGCCGGCGCGCATAGTGCCGGGACCAGCTTTTTTAACCCCGCCGCAACGGATCGTTTCGGGGCCGGCCGGGACGCCAGCCCCCCGGTCGCCGGGCCACCCGAACGGCATTTCCCGCTGCCGGTCGTCATCGGGCACGGCTTCTTCGCCATCGTCACGATCGTGCTCGTCGTGCTGACCGCGCTGCACGTGCACGGAAGCTGAGGCTGGCCCCCGCCGCATTAATACACCAGCGAGGGCTACATCGGGTCCCTGCAGAGCGCCCTCGACCAGGCCCGCGGCTAGCTGCTCCCTCCTGGCCACGCTGACCACGGACAGCCGTTAGGGAAAGGGATCCTGGGCCTGGCTGAGCGGGCCCGCGACGGTGAAGATGGATCTCACGACGGCGCGGGGGGCTCGCGACACCGAGGAGACTCATGAACGAGGAGATCCGGGCTCTGGTGGCCACCGCGTCACGGATCCTGGCCGCGGCCGGGCAGGGTGACCTCATCTGGGGGCACGCGTC
>DATDIH010000259.1:0-4123 GCA_036521155.1 Streptosporangiaceae bacterium | reverse complement strand
AGGTCGCGTACTCGCTGCTGAAGGCGGCGCATCTCTGAGACCATGCGGGGATCAGGCCCGCCGACGTGGCCGAGTAGAGCCTTCGCCATTGTAGTGGGTCCTCCACACTGAGTGACCAGGGTGGGCGCACACGCGAAGACTCGCATGAGTGCGCGCAGGTGACACTCCTAGGGTCCCACCCCGCGGGAATTCGGTCAAGTTGAGCGATCATGCAGGTCACGATGGCGGCGTGCGGACCGTGGCCGGGACTGGCAACGCGGGCAGCTGTAAGCGGATCTGTTCATGAACGGATCGCGCCGGATCGGCGTGCCGCATCGTGGGCACGGTTCACCCTCCCGGCCGTATACACACAGTGACCGGGAGAAATACCCGCTTTCCCCGTTGACGTTCACATACAGGCTGTCGAACGAGGTTCCACCGGATTTGAGGGCATCCAGCAGCACCGCGCGGACCTCGCCCAGCGTCCGGGCCGCCTCGGCCCGGGTCAGCGTGTCGGTGGCCCGGGCCCAGTGCAGCCGGGCCCGCCACAACGCCTCGTCGGCGTAGATGTTGCCGACCCCGCTGATCAGCGACTGGTCGAGCAGGGCCCGCTTCAGCCCGGTCCGGCGCAGCCGCAGCCGGGCCAGGAACGCCGCGTCGTCGAATGCGGCCTCCATCGGGTCCGGCGCGATGTGCGCGATCAGCGACGGCAATTCCGCGCCGCCCGGCGACCAGACCAGGTGGCCGAACGTCCGCTGGTCGCTGAACCTCAGGTCAGGGCCGGCATCGGTGAACGTGAAGCGGACCCGGACGTGGCTGGACAGCGGCCGGTCCGGCGCACCCACCAGCAGTTGCCCGCTCATGCCCAGATGGGCCAGCAGCGCGTCGTCGTGCATCGGCAGCCAGAGGTACTTGCCCCGGCGCCGGGCCCCGGTAATGGTCCGGCCGCGCAGCACATCCTCGAAGTCAGCCTGGCCGGCCAGGTGGCGCCGGATGGCGCGCGGGTGCAGTACCTGGGCCTTCTCGATGGTACGGCCCACCAGGTGGTCCGCCAGGCCGGCCCGGACGGTCTCGACCTCAGGGAGTTCCGGCACCGGTCAGCTCCCGGCCGGCTCGTCCCCGGGCGCGGCGGCGGCGTCCCCCGACCCCGGCTCCGTCCCGGCGGCTGGGGTCACCCCGTTGCTGCCCGCGGCGGACTCGTGCCCGTTGCTGATCGCCTTCCAGGCCGCCTCGGCCGCCTGCTGCTCGGCTTCCTTCTTGGACCGGCCGGCCCCAGTCCCGTAGCTGCGGCCGCCCACCTTCACCGTGGCCCGGAAGAACTTCTGGTGATCGGGGCCGCTCTCCTCGACCTGGTACTCGGGCACGCCCAGGAACCCCTGGGCGGTCAGCTCCTGCAGCGACGTCTTCCAGTCCAGCCCGGCGCCGAGCCCGGCCGACCGGTTGATCACCGGGTCGAACAGCCGGTGCACCAGGGCGTCCGCCTGGACCAGGCCCAGCTCGAAGTAGACCGCGCCGATCAGTGCCTCCAGCGTGTCGGCCAGGATCGATGACTTGTCCCGGCCGCCGGTGCCTTCCTCGCCCCGGCCGAGCCGGACGTAGTCGCCCAGCTTGAGCTCGCGGGCCACGTCGGCCAGCGCACGCATGTTCACCACGGCCGCGCGCAGCTTGGCCAGCTGGCCCTCGGGCAGCTCCGGGTAGGCACGGAACAAGGTGTCGGTGACGATCAGCCCGAGCACCGCGTCGCCGAGGAACTCCAGCCGCTCGTTGGTGGGCAGCCCACCGTTCTCATATGCGTAGGAACGGTGCGTGAGGGCGCGTTCGAGCAGCTCTGGGCTCAACCCAGCGTCGATAGTGCGCAGCAATTGCGCGCCGTCCGGCCCGTCTGCTGCACCACTGCTTGACCCGCCTCGCACGCTGTGGCCCCTTCAGCCCATCAGCTGGGTGTGATCACCTGACGGCGGTTGTACGTGCCGCACGTCGGGCATGCCGTGTGCGGCAGCTTGGGGTCCCGGCACTGCGGGCAGCGCACCAGACCCGGGGCGGACGTCTTCCACTGCGACCGCCGTGACCTGGTGTTGCTGCGCGACATACGCCGCTTTGGAACTGCCACCTAACTCTCCTTCATCATCTGCGCTCAAGTCATTCGCCTGCCGGGTCCGGCCCGTCTGACCCTGGCCCGTCCAGCTGCGGCAAGCCGGCCCACCGCGGATCGACGGCCGGCCCGTGCCCATGGTCCGGTCCTGCCTGGGCGAGCAGCGCACCGCATTCCACGCACAGCCCCGGGCAGTCCTCCCGGCACAGCGGGGCCAGCGGCAGCGCCAGCACCAGCGCGTCGTGCAAGGCCGGCTCAAGATCAAGCAGGTCCCCTTGCAGAGCGTACCCGTCCGCGGCGTCCTCACCGTCGTCCGTCGCATATCCGAAAAGCTCTTGCACCTTAACGTCGACCTGCTGGTGCACCGGTTCCAGGCAGCGCGCGCACTCCCCGGTTACCGGCGCATGCGCGGTGGCGGTGACCAGCACACCCTCGGACACCGCCTCCATCCGCACGGACAGCTGCACGTCAGCGCCCTCGGGCACGCCAGCCAGCCCGGCCTGCACATAGGCGGGGGCCGGGACGGTACGGGTCTGCGTATGCTCCGAGCCCGGGCTGCGGCCCAGGTCAAGGATGCTGAAGACCAGCGGCTTGCGCGGATCGAGGCGCGCTGGGGAGTGCTTTCGTGACTGTGGCATGGCAAAGGACGATGTTCGGCACGGTTGAGACGGTCAGCCTACCGGCCTGCAACCGATTTCCCCAACTTAACGGGGGGTCCCCCGCCCGGGGAGTGTCTCAGCGGCCCGCCAGCCTGCTCTTGAGCCGCTCCAGCACCGGTCCGGGAACCAGTGACGAGACGTCCCCGCCGTACTGGCAGATCTCCTTGACCAGGCTGGACCGCAGGAAGCTGTACGCCGGGTTGGCCGCGATGAACAGCGTCTCGACCTCGGCGAGACGGTAGTTCATCTGGGCCATCTCCATCTCGTACTCGAAGTCGCTGACCGCGCGCAGGCCCTTCACGATGGCGGATATGTCGTTCGCCTTGCAGAAGTTCACCAGCAGCCCGCGGAACGTGCTGACCTTGACGTTCTCCATGCCGGCCGTCACCTCGCGGAGCATCTCCACCCGCTCGTCCACGGTGAACAGGCCTTCCTTGGCCTGATTGGCCCCGACCACGACGACCACCTCGTCATACAGCGCGGCGGCCCGCCCGATGATGTCGAGATGCCCGTTGGTCACCGGGTCGAATGAGCCTGCACAGGCGACACGACGCACGCGGTCACGCCCTTCCTGGGGGACACCCACCTGCGGCGAGACCGTACCAGAACGTGGTATCGCCGTAGCGCCGGGACCGGTCCGGGGTGTACCCGGACGGCCAGTGCACCGCGCCGGACCGGGTATCCCGCTCCACCGCGACCAGCGCCCCCGGGGCCAGCCAGCCGCCGCCGGCCAATGCGGCCAGCATCCCGGTCACCTCCTCGCCCGCCGTGGCGTACGGCGGATCGGCCACGACCAGGTCGTACCGGCCCTGGCCCGGGCCGCGGGCCAGCACCCGGTCCACCCGGTCGGTGACCAGCTCGGCGCCGGGCAGGCCGACCGCCTCGATGTTCCCCCGGATCACCCGGGCGGCCCGCGCGTCGGCCTCGACCAGCAGCGCATGCCCCGCGCCGCGGGACAGCGCTTCGAGCCCCACCGCTCCGGAGCCCGCGTACAGGTCCAGCACCCGCAGCCCATCCAGACTTCCACGCAGCGCCAGTACCGTGCCGAACAGGCCCTCCCGAGCCCGGTCGCTGGTGGGCCTGGTGTGCCGGCCCGCCGGCACGGCCAGTCGCCGCCCCCTGGCAACCCCAGCGATAACCCTGGTCATGACGAGCCCACGGGAAGTGCCGCCGGCTGACCTGATCCCCGCGAAAGGCACCCGGCGCCAACCGAGTGACGAGCGAGGAACGAGCGTGGAACGTGGGAGCGCGCCCCGCGCCGATGGGGGCGCGGCGCCGACTGGACTGAGGAGCGAGGAAGCGAGGAACGAGCGCCCCGAGCGACGAGGGCAGGCGGCGGGTAAAGCGCCCCCGGAGGCGCAAAGAAGCAGAGTCTCATCGCAGAATGTAATCA
>DATDIH010000258.1:0-6943 GCA_036521155.1 Streptosporangiaceae bacterium | reverse complement strand
CTAGGCAGGACAGCGGACTTTGAATCCGTCAACGAAGGTTCGAATCCGTCCCCGGGAGCCGCAGGTCTAACAGCTGGTGCGGCGGTTGCGGCCGCTTCGCGCCTGTTTTTCTTTTTAATGACGTTCCCGCGGTCTGGCTCCCCGGCCCGATGGCCCTGACGATGGGGAATGCGGTCGGCGTTGATATCGTTAGTTGACATTTAGCAAGTTAATTCTGTGTCTCTAGCTGGTGGGGAGCTCGTTCATCTATGGCGGTGAAATCCGGCGGGACCGGCTCAGGTTCCGCCGCGCACGCGAAGCGCGGCGGCCGGGAGCTGAGCCCGCACTACAAGTGGATCGCGCTGTCGAACACCACACTCGGCCTGCTGATTGTCACGATCAACCAGTCGATCGTGCTCATCGCGCTGCCCGACATCTTCCGCGGGATCAACGTCAACCCGCTGGCCGCGGGTAACACCGGTTACCTGCTGTGGATGTTCATGGGCTTCCTGGTCGTGTCGGCCGTGCTGGTGGTCTCGTTCGGGCGGCTGGGCGACATGTTCGGCCGGGTACGCATGTACAACCTCGGATTCGCGATCTTCACGATCGCGTCCATCTTCCTGGCCGTGACCTGGATGAGCGGCACCAATGCCGCGCTCTGGCTGATCATCTGGCGGATCGTGCAAGGGATCGGCGGCGCGTTCCTGTTCGCCAACTCGACCGCGATCCTGACCGACGCGTTCCCGGCCAACCAGCGGGGCACCGCTCTCGGCATCAACGCGATCGCCGCGATCTCCGGGTCGTTCCTCGGCCTGCTGATCGGCGGCGTGCTCGCCCCCATCGAATGGCGCCTGGTGTTCCTGGTCTCGGTGCCGGTCGGCGTGTTCGCGACGTTCTGGGCCTACTTCATGCTGCACGACCTGAGCGAGCGGCACAAACGCCGCGCTCTGGCTGATCATCTGGCGGATCGTGCAGGGGATCGGCGGCGCGTTCCTGTTCGCCAACTCGACCGCGATCCTGACCGACGCCTTCCCGGCCAACCAGCGCGGCACCGCCCTCGGTATCAACGCCATCGCCGCCATCTCCGGGTCGTTCCTCGGCCTGCTCATCGGCGGCGTACTGGCCCCGATCGAGTGGCGCCTGGTGTTCCTGGTCTCGGTGCCGGTCGGGGTGTTCGCCACGTTCTGGGCCTACTTCATGCTGCACGACCTGAGCGAGCGGCACAAAGCCAAGATCGACTGGTGGGGCAACGTCCTGTTCGCGGTCGGCCTGGTCGCCGTCCTGATCGGCATCACCTACGGCCTGGAGCCCTACGGCGGCCACCCCATGGGCTGGACGAGCCCGTTCGTGCTCTCGATGATCATCGGCGGGGTCATCCTGCTGATCGTCTTCGGCGTCGTCGAGACCAAGGTCGCCGAGCCGATGTTCCGGCTGTCGCTGTTCAGGATCCGGGCCTTCGCAGCCGGCAACCTGGCCAACCTGATGATGGGTCTCGGCCGCGGCGGCATGCAGTTCACCCTGATCATCTGGCTGCAGGGCATCTGGCTGCCGCAGCACGGCTACAGCTTCTCGCAGACCCCGCTGTGGGCCGGGATCTACCTGGTCCCGCTGACCATCGGCTTCCTGGTCTCGGCGCCACTGTCCGGCTTCCTGTCCGACCGTTACGGCGCCCGGGCCTTCACCGTGGTCGGGGCCCTGATCACCGGGGGCAGCTTCTTGTGGCTGATGTTCCTGCCGGTGAACTTCACCTACTGGGTCTTCGCGCTGATCCTGGCGGTCAACGGCCTCGGCTCCGGCCTGTTCGCCTCGCCCAACCGGGCCGAGATCATGAACTCGGTCCCGGCCAACCAGCGCGGGGCGGCCGGCGGCACGATCGCCACGTTCCAGAACGCCTCGTTCGTGCTGTCCATCGGTATCTTCTTCTCGCTGATCGTCATCGGGCTGTCCAGTCATCTGCCGATGGCCCTGTCGCACGGCCTGACCACCAACGGCGTCTCGGCCGCGACGGCGACCTCGATCAGCCACCTGCCCCCGATCGGGGTGCTGTTCGCCGCCTTCCTGGGCTTCAACCCGATGCGGCAGCTGCTCGGCCCGACGCTGAACCACCTGTCGGCCGCGCACGTCTCCTACCTGACCGGGCGCGACTTCTTCCCGACCGTGATCACCAGCCCGTTCCATGACGGCCTGACCATCGCGTTCTGGTTCGCCATCGCGGCCAGCGTGATCGCCGCCATCGCGTCGTTGCTGACCGGTCAGCGCAAGCGGCGGGCCCGGGCCGCCGAGCCGGCCGGCGAGGAGCTGGCCGCCGCGGCCAGCCAGGGCGACTGGGAGCCGGCCGAGCTGGTCATCCCGGCCGTGGACCTGTCCGAACCGGCCTCGGGCGCGGTCCGGCTGGCCGCGGTCCAGCAGGCCAACGGCGCCGAGGCCGCCCTGGCCGGCATCTCGCTGACCGGGACCGTGCGGGATCCGTCCGGCGACCCGGTGACCGGGGCCAACGTCACCGTGACGTCGGCTCAGGGCCGCCAGGTGGGGCGGGCGCTGACCTCGCCCGCGGGCCGGTACGCGGTCTCCGGGCTGCCCGCCGCGGCCATCACCGTGATCGTCACCGCGCCCGGGCACGAGCCCACCGCGGCCGCGCTGCTGACCCAGCCCGGCGGCGCGCTGGAGCGGGACTTCACGCTGGCCGGCAGCGGGGCGCTGAGCGGGGTCGTGCGGTCGGCCGGCCAGGGCGGGGTGCCGCTGGCCGGGGCCAAGGTCGTCGTCAGCGACCGGTCCGGCCGGGTGGTGGCCAGCGCGGTGACCAGCGGCGACGGCGCGTTCACGGTCGAAGGGGCGCCGGCCGGCCGCTACGCGCTCACCGCCACCGCCTCCGGGCACCTGCCCGCCCGCCGCGACGTCGAGCTGAACGGGCACGCCGGGACGACCCAGCTGACCCTGCCGCTGGAGCGGGAGGCGCACGGCTTCGTCCGGGCCCCGGGCGGCGCCCCGATGCCGGGCATCAGCGTCACCGCCGCCAGCGCCAGCGGCGAGATCGTGGCCAGCGCGACCACCGACGCCGACGGCTGGTACCGGCTGACCGGCCTGGGCGACGGCGAGCACGTGCTGGTGGCCGGCGGCCACGAGCCGGTGTCGGCCACGGTCGAGGTGACCAGCGGCGAGACCACTTCGGTGGTGGTCCGGGTCGGCGGCATGGCTCCCCTCCCGGCGGCCCCGGCGGCTCCAGCCGCGGTGACATCGCAACTCGGGTCAGTTCACAGCGAGCCGGTGCACGGGGAATGAGTTCAGTGGAGCAGTTCGAGCAGGTTCCGGTCAGTGGCCGCGTGCGCACGGCCGACGGCGGGTCCATCCCGGGCGCGGCCGTCACCCTGGCCGACATGTCCGGCCGCCAGGTCGCGGTGGCCCAGACCGACACGGCCGGCCAGTACCGGCTGGCCGCGCCGGGGGCCGGGTCGTATCTGGTCATCGTCTCGGCCCCCGGGCACCAGCCCGCGGCCAGCGTGCTGACCGCCCCCGGCGCGGGGACCAGCCATGACATCGTGCTGCGCGGCGGTAGCGGCCTGGCCGGCACGGTCCGGGCCGGCGGCTCCGGCCAGCCGGTCAGCGGGGCCACCGTGACCGTGGCCAATACCCGGGGCGAGATCGCGGCCGCGGCGATCACCGGCCCCGACGGCTCATACCGCCTCAGCCAGCTCGCCGAAGGCCAGTACACCCTGGTCGTGGCGGCCGCCGCGTACGCGCCGCTGGCCGGGCAGGTCGCGGTGGAGGAGGGCGAGCTGGTCCAGCACGACGTGGAACTGCCCGCGTCCGGGCGCGTGATCGGCACGGTGCTTTCCGCTGACGGCGACCAGCCCTTTGCCGGGGCCCAGGTGACGCTGACCAACGAGGTCGGCACCGAGATCGCCGCCACCACCGCTGACCCGGACGGGAACTTCACCCTCAGCGACGTGCCGTCCGGCCGGTACACGCTGGTGGCGGGCGGCTACCGGCCCGGCGTGGCCACGCTGCCCGCGGGTAACGGGCGGACCCGGCAGGCCGATATCACCCTCACCGTGCCGGAGTGATCGGGAGCCGGCCGGAGCGATCGGGAGCCGGGCTGTGCGACCTGGCGGTATCCTCCCAGTGAGGGGTGCGTGAACGGCCATGTCACGGCCCCGTCGTACCGGCAGCGATCCGAGGAGCCCTGCGGAGTGAGCGCCAGCCGCCCGGCCGCCGTCATCGTCCTCGCCGCAGGCGAGGGCACCCGAATGAAGTCCGTGCTCCCGAAGGTGCTGCATCCGCTGTGCGGTCGCAGCATGCTCGGGCACGCCATCGCCGTCGCCCGGGACCTGGAGCCCGAGCGTCTGGTCGTGGTGGTGGGCCATGCCCGCGACCAGGTGAGCGCGCACGTCACCAGCCAGGCGCCCGACGCCAAGGTCGTGATCCAGGACCACCAGGGCGGCACCGGGCACGCGGTGCGCTCGGTCATCGAGACCGTCGGCGAGATCCCGGGCCAGGTCCTGGTGACCTACGGGGACATGCCGCTGCTGCGCGCGCAGACCCTGGCCGCGCTGGCCCGCGAGCACGAGCAGGCCGGTAACGCGGTGACCGTGCTGACCGCCCGGGTGCCCGATCCCACCGGCTACGGCCGCATCGTGCGGGACCCATCCGGCGCCCTGACCGGGATCGTGGAGGACCGCGACGCCAGCCCGGAGCAACGGCAGATCGATGAGATCAACTCCGGGTGCTACGTGTTCGACGGGCTGCTGCTGGCCGACGCGATCAAGCGGCTGCCATCGGCCAACGCCCAGGGCCAGGAGTACCTGACCGACGCGGTCGGCATCCTGCGCGGCGACGGCCACCCGGTCGGCACGCTGGTGGCCAGCGACGCGACCGAGATCCAGGGTGTGAACGACCGGGTCCAGCTGGCCCAGGCCCGGCGGGTCTACAACGACCGGCTGCTCGAGCACTGGATGCGGGCCGGCGTGACCATCGTCGACCCCGCCACCACCTGGCTGGACGCCGAGGTCACCCTGGCTCCCGATGTGGAGATCGGGCCATCCACCCAGCTGGAGGGCCGGACCACGGTCGGGGCCGGCGCCCACGTCGGGCCGGGAGTGGTACTCCGCGACACCGTGGTCGGCGCCGGGGCCAGCGTCATCAACGCGGTCTGCGAGCAGTCCGAGATCGGCCCCGAGGCCACCGTCGGCCCGTACACGCGGCTGCGGCCGGGCTCGCGGCTCGGCCGCGGGGCCCGGGCGGGCAGCTTCGTGGAGATGAAGAACGCCGACGTGGGCGAGGGCACCAAGGTGCCGCACCTGACCTACGTGGGCGACGCCGACATCGGGGCCGGATCCAACATCGGCGCGGCCACCGTGTTCGTCAACTACGACGGCGTGGCCAAGCACCGCACGCGCGTGGGCGACCAGGTGCGGATCGGCAGCGACACCATGCTGGTGGCCCCGGTGGAGATCGGTGACGGCGCCTACACCGCGGCCGGGTCGGTGATCACCGAGAACGTCCCGCCCGGCGCGCTCGGCATCGGCCGGGCCAGCCAGCGGAACATCCCCGGGTGGGTGGCGCGGCGCCGGGCCGGCACCGCCTCCGCGGCTGCGGCCGAGGCCGCCCAGTCCGAGGCGGCCCGGCCCGCGGACGACGTGACCGATCAGGAGGGGCCAGCCGAATGACCGGCATCATGGCGAACAGCCAGAAGCGGCTGATGCTCGTTTCCGGGCGAGCCTTCCCTGAGCTGGCCGAGGAGGTGGCGGCCTGCCTCGGCAGCGACCTCACCCCGACCAGGGCTTTCGACTTCGCCAACGGCGAGATCTTCGTCCGGTTCCTGGACTCGGTCCGTGGCTGCGACGTGTTCGTGCTGCAGAGCCACACCGCGCCGATCAACCAGTGGATCATGGAGCACCTGATCATGGTCGACGCGCTCAAGCGGGCGTCGGCCAAGCGGATCACCGTGGTCACCCCGTTCTTCGGCTACGCCCGCCAGGACAAGAAGAGCCGGGGCCGCGAGCCGATCTCGGCCCGGCTGATGGCTGACCTGTTCCTGACCGCCGGAGCCGACCGGATCATGGCCGTGGACCTGCACACCGCGCAGATCCAGGGCTTCTTCGACGGCCCGGTGGACCACCTGTTCGCGCTGCCCATCCTGGCCGACTACATCGAGGACAAGCTGGACCTCAACCAGGTGACGGTGGTCGCGCCGGACGCGGGCCGGGTCCGGATGTGTGAGCGCTGGACCGACCGGCTCGGGGCGCCGCTGGCCATCATCCACAAGCGCCGCGACCCGGACGTGGCCAACCAGGTCAAGATGTTCGAGGTCGTGGGCCAGGTCGAGGGGCGGACCTGCATCCTGGTCGACGACATGATCGACACCGGCGGCACCATCACCAAGGCGGCCGAGGCCCTGTTCGAGCAGGGCGCGGCCAAGGTGATCGTGGTGGCCACCCACGGCGTGATGTCCGGGCCGGCCGTGGACAACCTCAAGAACTCGCAGATCAGCGAGGTTGTGATCACCAACACGCTGCCGATCCCGCCCGAGCGCCGGTTCGACAAGCTCACCGTGCTGTCCATCGCACCGCTCGTCGCCCGGGCCATCAACGAGGTGTTCAGCGACGGCTCGGTCACCAGCCTGTTCGGCGGCGAGAGCTAATCCGCCGAGGGGTGACCGCCGTACCGAACCCCCGCTGGTACGACGGTCACCCGTCTCACTTCCCCCCGGGGTCCCCCCGGACCCCCGGCTTCGCGCTACGGCCGTGACCGGCCGCACCCATCCCGCCTGACCGGCCGCCGCTCCCCACGACGGCCGGCCCGGCCTGCGCGCGGCCCACTCGCGCCTTGCCCCGTATGCGCGAGCGGGCCGCCGTCCCTTGTGAGAGGCCGCAAGGGACGCCTCCTGGCCAGCCGCGTGGCGGCGGCCAGGAAGTGACCTGGTCCAGCTGGAGCCCGTGACCCGATCACCGCGAACCGCGCCCCTGTT
>DATDIH010000257.1:0-4673 GCA_036521155.1 Streptosporangiaceae bacterium | reverse complement strand
GCAGCGTCATCCTGCTGCATGGCCACGACCTTCTGCTGCAGGGTCCGGATCAGCTCCAGGCCGGTGCGGTCGCCGACGTGGGCCAGCCGCGGGTACTCGTGGCCGCCGAAGTTCCGCTGGCTGATCTTGCCGTCCTTGGTCCGGTCGAACAGCGCGCCCCAGGCCTCCAGCTCCCAGATGCGGTCGGGGGCCTCCTTGGCGTGCAGTTCGGCCATGCGCCAGTTGTTCAGGAACTTCCCGCCGCGCATGGTGTCGCGGAAGTGGACCTGCCAGTTGTCGCGCGGGTTGACGTTGCCCATGGCCGCGGCCGCGCCGCCCTCGGCCATGACCGTGTGGGCCTTGCCGAACAGCGACTTGGAGATGATCGCGACCCGCTTGCCGTGCATCCGGGCCTCGATCGCGGCGCGCAGCCCTGATCCGCCCGCGCCGATCACTACGACGTCGTAGGAGTAACGCTGGATATCGGTCATTGCTCTCGCCTCAGTTGAAGAATCGCAGGTCGCTGATTGCTCCGCTGGCGACCAGCATGATGTACAGGTCGGTCAGCATCAGCGTCCCCAGCGTCGTCCACGCCAGCTGCATGTGCTTGGCGTTCAGCTTGGAGATCTGGGTCCAGGCCCAGTACCGGACCGGGTGCTTGGAGAAGTTCTTCAGGCGCCCGCCGGTGATGTGCCGGCACGAGTGGCAGGACAGCGTGTAGCCCCAGAGCAGGATCACGTTCACGCAGATGATCAGGGTGCCCAGCCCCATGCCGACGCCACCGGTCTTGCCGTGGAAGGCGTCCACCGCGTCGTAGGTGTTGAGGATCGAGATAAGGATCGCGGCGTAGAAGAAGTACCGGTGCAGGTTCTGCATGATCAGCGGGAACCGGGTCTCGCCGGTGTACTTCTCGTGCGGCTCGCGCACCGCGCACGCGGCCGGTGCCCGCCAGAAGGCGCGGTAGTAGGCCCGCCGGTAGTAGTAGCAGCTCAGCCGGAAGCCGAGCACGAACGGCAGGGACACCAGGGCGTAGGGAATGATCGGCGGCACGGCCGGGAACCACTGGCCCAGGCTGCTCGACCCCGGCACGCACTCGCCGCTGATGCAGGGCGAGTAGAACGGGGTCAGGTAGTGGTAGGCCGGCACCCAGTAGTAGTGGCCCATGAGCACCCGGACCGTGGCGTACGCGACCCACAGGCTCAGCAGGGTGACGACGATGGCCGGCTGGCGCCACCAGGGGTCCTGGCGGAAGGTCTTCTCCGCGATCCGCGCCCGCGTTCTCGCGGGCGCCTCCGAAACTTGCGTCATCCTCGACGTCCTCGCTTGCCTACGCACATGGTGCGCTGTCGAATATGTTCGCCCGCTCCGGCCCAGCCCCGTCGCCCGCGGGTTTTTGATTTGTTAAAAATTTATTCCAGGTGCTAAGGAAATTCTGCCCCTGAGCCCTGTTCGAGCCTGTGACCCTTGCTACACTCCGTCGGCCGCACGGTGCTCCTTGCGGTCATCCCGCCCTCGTTACACCGTGCCCCCGGCCGCCGACAGCCCCAGCGCCTCCTGCAGGAAATCGATCTGGAGCAGCAGCAGGTTCTCGGCCACGACCTCCTGCGGCGTCATGTGGGTGACCCCGGTCAGCGGCAGCACCGTGTGCGGGTAACCGGCCGCCAGCAGCGCGGAGGAGAACCGCAGCGTATGCGCCACCACCACGTTGTCGTCGGCCAGGCCGTGAATGACCATCATGGGCCGCACCATCATCGGCTGTAGCGCGCGCTGATCGGCGCCGTTGTCTTTATCGTGCTGTAGTCGTTCCACGTCCTTGACCGGAGAGCAGTTCGCGTAGACCTCCGGGTCGTCCTGCGGCAGGCCAAGGTACCGCTCGGTGTAACACGTGTCATACAGCGCCTGGTCGGTCACTGGCGCGCCCACGATGGCAGCGTGGAACACATCCGGCCGCCGCAGCACGGCCAGCGCCGACAGGTAGCCCCCGAACGACCAGCCGCGGATGGCCACGTGCGACAGGTCCAGGTCGCTGAACTGCTCGGCCGCCGCGTGCAGCGCGTCCACCTGGTCTTCCAGCACCGGGTCGGCCAGGTTCCGGTACACCGCCCGGTCCCAGGCCGGCCCGCGGCCGGGGGTGCCCCGGCCGTCCGCGATCACCACCGCAAAGCCCTGCTCGGCGAACCACTGCGAGGTCAGGAAGGCGCCGCGGCCGGCCAGCACCCGCTGGGCGTGCGGCCCGCCGTACGGGTCGAGCAGCACCGGCAGCGGCCCCGAGCCCAGCTCGTGCCAGGACGGGAACAGCACCGCGGTTCGGATCTCCCGGGCCCCCAGTGACAGCAGGTGCGGCTGAGGCGTGGGCAAGTTCGGCGTCTCGGCATACGACTCGATCCGCGCCACCACCTCCCCAGCCGCACGCACCCCTTCAGTCCCATCGGCCCCACGCGACCCGTCAGCCCCACCAGCCCCACCAGCCTCACCAGCCTCACCAGACCGGCGGACCTCGACCGTCACTCCATCCTCGTCCAGCGTGCGCCGGGTCAGCAGCGTGGTCCCGCCCGCCCGGCCGCCCGAGTTCAGCCCGCCGTCCGGCGACACCTGGACCAGCCCGTCCGGCCCGTAGCTCCACAGCCCGATCTCGGTCGGCTCGCCCGACGCGGTGAACAGCACGGTGTCCCCGTCGACGTCCAGCACGTGGCGGACCTGGAGGCTGGCCGGCGTGACCGGCTTGGCCGTGCCGCTGGTGTGCTCGGCCGGCGTACCCAGGACCAGCCGCTTGGCCCCGCCACTGTCGGCGACCCAGGCCAGCCGGCCGTCCGCCGTCCCGGCCGGCACCCCGGGCACGATGTCCACCCACTGCTCGTCGGTGTCCTCGCGCAGCAGCGTGGTCGCCCCGGTGGCCGGGTCCACGCTGCGGATCTGCATCCGGTTCTGGCCCCGGTTGAGCACCACGATCAGCGGGTCCCGGCCCGCTTCCCAGTTCGCGGTGACCAGGTACTCGAACTCCACCCGGTCCCACTCGACCGGCGTCCGCGCCCCGTCCAGGCCGGCCAGCACCAGTGAAACGTCAGCGTTCGGCGTGCCCGCCGACGCGTACCTGACCTGGGCCGGGGTCCGGTCCGGGTGGGCCGGGTCGGAGATGTACCACTGCTGCACCGGGGTCTCGTCCACCCGGGCCACCAGCAGCGCCTGGCCGTCCGGCGCCCACCAGTAGCCGCGCAGCCGCTCCATCTCCTCGGCCGCGATGTGCTCGGCCAGGCCGTAGTACACGTTGGGCTCGTCGTCCGCCGGGCCGACCAGCACCCGATCCTCGCCCCCGCCCAGGGCACCCCCGCCCAGGGCATCGACGTGCAGCGCCCCGCCACTGACATAGGCCAGCCGCGCCCCGGCCGGGTCCGGCCGCGGGTCCAGGGCCGGCGTCTGCACGCTCAGCTCGCGCGGCGCCGCCTCCGGGCTCCCGTCGGCCGCGGTCAGGTCGGCGGTGAACACCCGCCCCGACAAGCTGAACACCACGGTGCGCAGGTCCCGGTCCGCCGCGTAGGAGACCACGCCCCCGGCCTGCTCGCGGGCCCGTTCCCGCCGGGCCCGCTCCTCGGGCGGGAGGTCCTCGTCGGTGGCGTTCAGCGCGGCCGGGTCGGCGATCAGCCGTTCGGTCCCGCGGTCCACGTCCAGCTGCCACAGGCAGGTCACCGGGTCGCCGCCGCCCTTGCTGCGCAGGAACACGATCCGGGCGCCGTCGGGGGAGATGCGATGGGAACGGGGGGCGCCGAGGGTGAAGCGCCGGGTCCGGGCCTGCTGCCGGGGGAAGCTTTCGGTCATGGACATAGATCCTGCCAGCCACGGCTACCCTCACGTGCGTGACCTCATCCCCGGACTCCCCGCACTCCCCGGGTCGGCGCCTGCTGCTGGTCCACGCTCACCCTGACGACGAATCGATCGGCACCGGGGCCACCATGGCCCGCTACGCCGCCGAAGGCGCCCAGGTCACTCTGGTCACGTGCACGCTCGGTGAGGGCGGCGAGATCATCCCGCCCGAGCTGGCCAACCTGGCCGCCGACCGCGACGACCAGCTGGGCGGTTACCGGATCGGCGAGCTGGACCGGGCCTGCGCCGCGCTCGGCGTCTCCGACCACCGGTTCCTGGGCGGGGCCGGCCGGTGGCGGGACTCCGGCATGATCGGCACCCCCGAGAACGAGGACCCGCGCTGCTTCTGGCGGGCCGACGTCGCCGAAGCCGCTCTCGACCTGGCCGCGATCATCCGCGAGGTCCGCCCGCAGGTCCTGGTCACCTACGACGACGACGGTTTCTACGGGCACCCGGACCACATCCAGGCCCACCGGGTCGCCTGGCACGCGTTCCAGCAGGCCGCGGACCCGGCGGTGGCCGTCCCGGGCGGCCTGGCGCCGTGGCGGGTGGCGAAGTTCTACGCCAGCACCACGCCGTGCTCGGCCCTGGACGAGGAGATGGCCGCGCTGCGCGCCGCCCGCGCCCGTGACCTGGACGAAGCTGGCGGCGAGCCGTCCGGCCTGCCCCTGGCCTGGCGGCTGCCGGAGTCCGAGGCCGATCTGGTCTACGGGGTCCCGGACGAGCAGGTCAGCACCGAGATCGACGGCACCGCCTACCTGGACGCCAAGCTGGCCGCGATGGCCGCGCACGCCACTCAGATCACGGTGGCCGGGCCCTACTTCGCGCTGTCCAAC
>DATDIH010000256.1:0-9667 GCA_036521155.1 Streptosporangiaceae bacterium | reverse complement strand
CTGAACGCCGCCTACGCCTTCGGCGGCCCCAAGCTGCTGGCCAAGACGGTGCAGAACGCCACCGGCCTGCGGATCAGCCACTACATGGGGATCGGCTTCGGCGGCCTGGTCAACGTGGTGGACGCGGTCGGCGGGGTGCGGATGTGCATCCCCCAGAACCTCGACGACCCGGCATCCGGCCTGCACCTGAAGAAGGGGTGCCAGAACCTGAGCGGCGCGGAGGCCCTGGGTTTCGTCCGGACCCGGCACCTGTTCGCCACCCAGGACCTGCAGCGGGAGCAGAATCAGCGGGCGTTCATCAAGGCGCTGCTGACTAAGGTGACCAGCGTCGGCACGCTGGCCAACCCGTTCACGGCGTTCTCGGCCGCCAACGGCGCCGCCGGCTCGCTGACCGTGGACAAGGGCACCCAGCTGTACCAGCTCGTCCAGGTCGCGTTCGCGCTGCGCCACCCGGAGACCACCACGGTGCCCATCGGCACCTCGGAGACGCTGGCCGTAGGTGACGTGCTGGTCTGGAATCAGGCCCAAGCGAACCGGATGTTCAACGCGATGAAGAACGGCCAGCCCGTGCCCAAGAGCCTGATCACCGGCTCGAAAGTCGGCTGACCAGCCGGCCGTGGCGGGGCCGGATCGAGCCGGGCCGGTGCCGCATCAGGCAATCGTGTGCAAGTTGTGCCATATTGGCCCCTTGCGCTCATGGCGGCCGCCTTCGTACCATGCGTCGCATCCCTACCGCTGGTAGTCGTGCCTGGAGGTTCGATTGAGGACCGGCAGCATCCCCAGCTTGGCCCGCCCGCTCGGCCTGTCCCTGCGCGAAGCCGAGATCATGACGCTCATCGCGGAAGGTCATTCCAACCGGGAGATCGCGGCCCAGCTGGTGCTCGCCGAGAAGACGGTCAAGAATCACGTCAACCGCATCTACGCCAAGCTCGGGGCGCAATCCCGGGCGGCAGCCATCACCCGCTGGGGCGACCGGGACGCGACCTGACCGGCTGGCCCGCAGGACGGCCCGCCGGGGGCACAACCCGGGGATTTCTCCTGATCATCAGGGCAGCCCCAGGGCACCTTCAGGAAATCCTCAGGTTCACGGTGGAAAATGCAGGTCATGACCATGCCGTCGATTAATGGGCGGGCCCAGCCGGCTGCCAGGCTTCTCGTTGTCGAGGACGAGCCCAACATCCTTGAGCTGCTGTCCGCCAGCCTTCGCTACGCCGGATTCGATGTGCTCACCGCCACCGGGGGCAGTGAGGCGGTCCAGGCCGCGCAGCGGCACCGGCCCGACCTCATCGTGCTCGACGTGATGCTGCCCGATATGGACGGATTCGACGTGGTCCGCCGGCTGCGTGGCGGCGGGGCCCGTATCCCGGTGGTGTTCCTGACCGCGCGGGACGCGATGGAGGACAAGGTCCGCGGCCTGACCCTGGGCGGGGATGACTACGTCACCAAGCCGTTTAGCCTGGAAGAAGTCATCGCGCGGATCCGCGCGGTGCTCCGCCGGACCCACGGGGACGGGGCCGAGCCCACCCCCCGGCTGAAGTTCGCCGACCTGGAGCTAGACGAGGAGAGCCACGAGGTGTGGCGGGCCGGGCAGCATGTCCAGCTCTCCCCCACCGAATTCAAGCTGCTGCGCTACTTCATGAGCAACGCCAACCGGGTGCTATCCAAGATGCAGATCCTCGACCATGTGTGGGACTACGACTTCCGGGGCGACACCGGGATCGTGGAGTCGTACGTGTCGGTGCTGCGCCGCAAGATCGACACCACCGAGCCCCGGCTGATCCACACCCTGCGCGGGGTCGGCTACGTGCTGCGCCTCCCGTCGTCCTAGCAGAATTGGCCATGACAACGAGGTCCGGGCCGCGCCGCTGGCGGGAGATCCTGCGTCAGCTGCCCGGGCGCACCCCGCTGCGGGTCAAGATGATCACCGCGCTGCTCGCGCTGGTTGCTCTAGCCTTGGCTGTGATCAGCGTGGCCAGCCTGACCGTATTCCGCAACTTCCAGATAGATCGCGCCAACCAGCAGGTCATGGACCTGTACCAGCGCGAGGCGATGCTTATTCAGTCCGGGCACGCCCAGTTCGGGACCGTGACCGTCTCCGGCCCTTACCTGGTCGCGATCATCCCGACCGGGACGTCGGTGGCGGCGGAGGCCGCCCAGCTGCCCGGCCCTCCGCTGGGTGGATCGCTGCCCAACGTGCCCACGTCTGGCAGCTGGTACAAGGCCAATGGCAACCGGATGGTCAACGTCGACGCTGTATCGGGCAGCGACAACTGGCGAGTGATCACCCGGGAGTTCAGGGCCACGGTTCTCGGCCAGATCCAGACCGTGGACGCCACCCTGGTCGTCGGAGTGGACCTCGGCGACATTAATGGGACCATCAGTCAGCTCGCAGGGATTGACCTGATCGTCAGCGTGATCATCATCGTGGGCCTGGCCGTGGTGGGCGTGGCCATCGTGCGGGCCAGCCTCCGGCCGCTTACCGACATCGAGAAGACCGCGCGGGCCATCGCGGCGGGTGACCTGTCCCGCCGCGTACCCGACCAGGATCCGGTCACCGAGGTCGGCCGGCTGGGGCGGTCGCTCAACACCATGCTCAGCCAGATCGAGTCGTCGTTTTACGCCCAGGCCCAGTCCGAGGCGGCCGCGCGGCGCTCCGAGGAACGGATGCGCCAGTTCGTCGCGGACGCTAGCCACGAACTGCGCACGCCACTCACCGCGATGCGCGGCTACGCTGAGTACTACCGGCAGCGGGGCGGGATGCACGACGATCCGGCCGGCCGCAGCCAGCCTGGTAACGGCGAGGTCGGTCACGACCTCGGCAGCCACAGCCAGCTCACCCGGGCCGACATGGACCGGATCATGCAGCGGGTCGAGCAGGAGTCGGCCCGGATGGGCGTGCTGGTCGAGGACATGCTGCTGCTGGCCCGGCTGGATCAGCAGCGGCCGATCGAGCACCGGCCGGTGGACCTGCTCACGCTGGCCGCGGACGCAGTGCAGGACGCCCGGATCATCGCCCCGGACCGGGAGATCACTCTCGACGTGGGGTCCGGCGCCGCGTTCCTGATCCTCGGCGACGAGGTCCGGCTGCGCCAGGTCATCGGCAACCTGATGAACAACGCGCTGACGCACACCCCCGACGGCACGCCGGTCGCGGTCCGGGTGCTGGCCGGGCCGCGCCAGCCGGTGCCCAGCGTCGTGCTCGAGGTCGCCGACCAGGGCCAGGGGCTGCACCAGGACCAGGCGGAGCACGTGTTCGAGCGGTTCTACCGGGCCGACCAGGCCCGGACCAGGAAGGCGGGCGGCACCGGCCTCGGCCTGGCCATCGTGGCCGCGCTCGTCGCGGCGCACGACGGCACCGTCGCGCTGAAGACCGCGCCCGGCCAGGGGGCGACGTTCCGGATCACGCTGCCGCTGGCCCCTGAGGCCCAGGGCGATCAGCTGGACGAGAGCGACCAGCCTGGCCAGGCCAGCCCGGCCGAGGCCGCGACCGCCTCGGGTGACTGGCCGGGGCCGGACGCCTGACGGGGTTCGTTGCGGAGAAAACCGGGGCGGCGCAGCGGCGCGCCGCCGGGCTCCTGCCTCAGCCCGCGGCGAGGGCGGCCCGGGCCGCGGTCAGCACCGACTCGCGGTAGGAACTGCCGAACAAGCAGGCGTGCACCAGCAGCGGATGCAGCTGATGCAGCGGAACCCGGGCGCGCCAGCCCGGGGCCAGCGGGGCCACGTCCTGGTAGGCACCGAGGATCCGGTCCAGGTGCGGGGCCCCGAACAGGGCCAGCATGGCCAGGTCAGTCTCCCGGTGGCCACCCTGCGCGGCCGGGTCGACCAGCCAGGCCCGGCCGCCCGACCACAAGACGTTGCCGGACCAGCAGTCGCCGTGGATCCGGCTGGGCGGCTCGGGCGGTCCGGCCAGGCTGGCGATCCGGCTGATCACCTCTTCCACCAGACGGGTATCGGATCCGGTCAGCGCTCCGGTGCCCGCCGCGCGGCGCAGGTAGGGCAGCAACCGCTTGCTCGCGTACCAGGCGGCCCAGTCACCGGCGCCGCTGATCAGCGTGGCCGGGATGCCCGGCCCGGCGTCGGTGGTCAGCGGACCGGGCGCGGTCGCCTCGGCGGTCACGGTGACCGTGTCCCCGGAGCGGTCGCCCAGCGGCAGGGTGGCGATGAAGCCGGGCCACGGGGTACCGAACCGTTCCGCGCCGGACGCGTGCAGCACGGCCAGGTCGCGGCCGAACTGCTCGGCCGCGTGCTGGTCCGGGGCCTGCTGCGGCAGCCAGGTCACGGCGAGCGTCGTGGTGTCCCAGCCGAGGACCTCGGGCAGGGGTACCGCATGGGCGTCGGCCAGCCAGCGCAGCCCGCGGGCCTCGGCCTCGAACACGCCGCCCTGATCCCCGCGGGCGGCCTTGGCGAAGGCCAGCCGGCCGTCGGCCAGCGTGACCTGGTAGTGGGCCCACTGGTGCTGGGCCCCGGCCGCGCGGATGTCGCGCACCGCGGTCCCGGTGATCCGCTCCAGGCGCCGGGCGAGTTCAGAGACCCGCCGGGCGAGCCTGGGGGGCCGGGAGGCCGGCTCCCGATCGCCCGGGCCCGGATCCGCAGCCCCGCAGTCTGCTGGCGTGTCGTCCGCGGGTACGTCGTCCGCGGGCATAGTCACGCTCCGCCCGCCGGGACCTGGTCCACCTCGGCCAGCCGCCCCACCAGGCCGGCCGCCGCGCGCTGGACCATATCCAGGGCTTGCGCGTAGCCGGCCGGCGGGCCGCCGTAGGGGTCGGGCACGCCGCCGTCCCAGGGATCGTGGCTCTTCGCGGCGGCCAGGTCCGGATCGAACGACCGGAACAGCATCAGCCGGGGCCCGGCCGCCTCCGCGTCGGGGGCCAGGGCGCGCAGCGCGGCCAGGTTGGACAGATCCATGGCCAGCACCAGGTCGCGCTGGGCGAACCAGGCCGGCTGGATCCTCCGGGCCCGGTGCGCGGACCCGTCGTAGCCGCGCCGGGCCAGTTCGGCCTCGGCCTGCCCGGCCATCGGCTCGCCCAGATGCCAGTCGCCGGTGCCCGCGCTGTCCACCTCGACCAGCCCGGCCAGCCCGGCCCGGTCCAGTTCGGCGCGCAGCACGACATCGGCCATGGGTGAGCGGCAGATGTTGCCCAGGCAGACCAGGCAGACCCGGTACGGGCCGGAGGAACGACGTGGCGGGGGCAGGGCAGGCACATCAGCGGGCATGGCTTCAGGATGCCCGAACTGCGGAGTGCTCACGCACGCCGGGCCGGCCGGCGGGGGTCACGCGGAGCACCAGGCCGGGCATGTAACGATGGTCGGATGCCGTCTTATAGGTCGCTTTCCTACTGGCTGAGCTCGGTTCCCGGGGACCTGGCCCCCGGTGCGCCGCTGCCCGGCGATCTCGACGTCGACGTGGCCATCGCCGGAGCCGGGTTCACCGGCCTGTGGACCGCGTACTACCTGGCCAGCGCCAGCCCGGGATTGCGCATCGCGGTCTGCGAGCGGGAGATCGCCGGCTTCGGCGCCTCGGGCCGCAACGGGGGCTGGTGCTCCGCGTACTTCCCGGCGTCCCTGGCCAAGCTGGAGCGGATGGCCGGCCGGGACCAGGCCATCGCGATGTACCGGGCCATGGAGGACACGGTGGACGAGGTCGGCCGCGTCGTGGCGGCCGAAGGCATCGACTGCCACTGGGCCAAGGGCGGCGCGCTGCAGCTGGCCCGCTCGCCCGCGCAACTGGAACGCGCCATCGACCACATCAACGAGGCCCGGTCCTACGGGTTCGGCGAGGACGACTTGCGGCTGCTGACCGCCCCGGAGACGGCGGAGCAGGTCACCGCGGACGGGGTGCTCGGCGCCACTTACACCCCGCACTGCGCGGCGATCCACCCGGCGCGGCTGGCCCGCGGGCTGGCTGACGCGGTGCGCCGGCTGGGGGTCAGCGTGTTCGAGGACACGCCGGTCACCGAGATCGCGCCCGGCCGGCTGCGGACCACGCGGGGCACGGTCCGGGCGCAGTACGTGATCCGGGCCACCGAGGGCTACACGCCGGACCTGCCCGGCCTGCACCGGGCGATCGCACCGGTGTACTCGCTGATGATCGCGACCGCGCCGCTGCCGGAGTCCGTGTGGGACCAGATCGGGCTGGCCAGCCGGCCGACGTTCGGCGACTACCGGCACCTGATCATCTATGGCCAGCGCACCGCGGACGGGCGGCTGGCCTTCGGCGGGCGCGGCGCCCCGTACCACTTCGGCTCGGCTGTACGGCCCGAGTTCGACCGCTCCCCTGAGGTGTTCGCGGCGTTGCGCCGGTCGTTGCAGCAGCTGTTCCCCGCCCTGGGCGAGGTCGAGGTCACGCACGCCTGGGGCGGGCCGCTCGGGGTGCCCCGGGACTGGTGCGCGTCCGCCGGGCTGGACCCGGCCACCGGGCTGGGCTGGGCTGGCGGCTACGTCGGGGACGGTGTATCCACCACCAACCTGGCCGGGCGGACCCTGGCCGACCTGGTGCTGGGGAACGACAGCCAGATCACCCGGCTGCCGTGGGTCGGGCACCGGTCGCGGTCCTGGGAGGCCGAGCCGCTGCGCTGGCTCGGCGCCAACGCCGGGCTGCAGGCGATGAGCTGGGCGGACCGCGCCGAGGCGCGCAGCGGCCGGCCGTCCCGGCTGGCCCAGGTGGCCGGGCGCTTCCTGGGCGGCTGACGCGGCCCCGGGGGGACGGGCCGCTACTTCGCAAACCAGGTAGATCGGGTTATTGTCGCTCATACTTATTGGCGCGCGTCTGACGCAATGGAGCGTGGTCGTGTTAAAGCTGGTCCGGCTGGCCCTGTTTCCCCTGTCCGCGATTCTCCTCACGATCGGCCTGGCGCCAGCGGCGCCGGCGCTGGCCCAAACATCCTGCGGCGCATCCGGCGCGGTGACCACGGTCAATGGTTCGCTGCCGGACGGCGCGGCCTATCTGCTCCAGTGTCCTGCCGGTGCCTGGAACGGGACGCTCTTCCTCTACAGCCACGGATACGTGACACCGGGATCGGCCAATCCGGCCGTGGACGCTGGCGACCCGGTCACCGCTAACTGGCTGCTCAGCCACGGCTACGCGCTGGCCGGTTCCTCCTACGCCTCCACCGGCTGGGCGATCCAGCAGGCGCTGCCCGATCAGATCGCCACGCTCGATACGTTCGACCAGACGTACCGCCACCCCGACCGGACGGTCGCCTGGGGGCATTCGCTGGGCGGCATCATCACCGCGGGCCTGATCCAGCGCTACCCGGACCGGTTCAGTGCCGCGCTGCCGATGTGCGGTGTGCTGTCCGGCGGGGTGGCCACCTGGAACACCGCGCTGGATGCGGAGTTCGCGTTCCAGCAGCTGGTCGACCCGTCAGTGCAGGTCGTCAACATCACCAACCCGACCGGGAACCTGACCGGGGCGGAAACCGCCGCGACCACCGCGCAGCAGACCCCGCAGGGGCGGGCCCGGCTGGCTCTGGCCGCTGCGCTCGGTGACACCCCGGGCTGGTTCACCCCGCTGTCCCGCGAGCCCGCCCACGGCGACGCGGCGGGCCAGGAAGCCAACCAGTTCCTCTGGGACACCCAGGTTGACTTCCCGTTCATCTTCGCGTTCCGGGCCGAACTCGAAGGCCGGGCGGGCGGGAACCCGTCCTGGAACACGGGCGTGAACTACTTCGCGCAACTGGCCAAGTCAGCGGACCTCCGCGAAGTGGTCGCGCTGTATCACGCGGCCGGGCTGAGCCTGACCGCCGACCTGCAGAAACTCGACCGGGCCCAGCGGATCAGCGCCAACCCCTCCGCGGTCCGCTACCTGGCGCAGAACATCGCCTTCAACGGCCACCTGACCGTGCCGGTGCTGACCATGCACACCACCGGCGATGGCCTGGTGGTACCGGAGAACGAGCAGGCCTACCAGAGCGTGGTGGACCGGGCCGGTGACGGGCGGCTGCTGCGCCAGATCTTCGTGCACCGGGCCGGGCACTGCGCGTTCACCCCGGCCGAGACCATCACCGCCGTGCAGGCCCTGCTCGGCCGGCTTGGCACCGGCCGGTGGAACTCCTCGGCGCTCGACCCGGCCAGGCTGAACGACCAGGCCGCCGCGCTCGGGCCGGCGTACAACATCTTTGCCGTGGGGAACACGGTCTCGCCGACCGCGCCGGCCTTCGTGCGGTACCGCCCCGCACCGTACCTGCGCCCGTTCGACCTGTCCGGCCGGTAATAGGCCGGGAGCCGGCCCCCGCTGGGGCCGGCTCCCGGTCACGGCTGAGCCGGGGCCGCCCGCCTTCGCGGCGGGCGGCCCCGGTCCCCGTTCCTAATGCGAGGCGGTGAACGCCAGCGCGGGCACGAACCGCGCGGCGTTGATCGTGCCCCACCCGCTGGCCAGGTCGTAACCCGGGCCGGCGTTGAATCCGGTGACGCCAGCGAAACTGTTGTTCCCGCTGGTGATGTCCACCAGGCCCGTGTTGACGCCGTGCCGGCTGACGGCGCCCAGCGCGTACAGCGCCGGGTTGATCAGGCCGAGACGGTGATGGGCCACCTGGTTGGCCAGGGCCACGATGCCGGAGAAGATCGGCGAGGCCTCACTCGTGCCGCCGAAGATGTACCAGCCTGGGTCGGAGACGCCGGGCGTCTCGATGCCGGCGAAGGACATGTAGACCCAGGCCCCGCCGTTGACCGCGGCGCTCATCGAGATGTCCGGGGTGCCGCGGTGGCGGCCCACCACGCTGCGCACACCGCGCTGGAACAGCGGCCGGGAGAAGACCGCGGACTGCCCGCCGCCGCCCGCACCGAACCCGTCGTTCCACACCACGTCGGGCGTTATCTTGCTACCCGCCTGGTCCAGGTTGAGCTGCGACCCGCCGATGGAGGTGACCAGCGGGTCCGACGAAGGCCAGGAGTTCACCCGGAACGGGTACAGGGTGGAACCGTCGCTCTCGGCGTCGGTCGCGCCGTCGTCACCGGACGACGCCAGGACGGTCACGTGATGCCTCAGCGCGTCCTTGAACGCATAGCGCAGGTTCAGCAGGCTGGAGAAGTTGCCCTGGCTGAAGCCGGGGAAGGTGTTCTCGGTCGCGCCGAAGCTCTGCGTGATGACGTCACCCACGCCCGCGTTGATGAGCGACCGCTCGGCGTTCATCATCTCCGGGAGGCCAGTCACGCCCTCGGTCTCGGCCACCGGGGTCTCGGCCAGGACGATCTTCGCGCCGGGCGCGATGGAGTGCGCGTACTCCACGTCCAGGGTGGTTTCCTCGGCCCAGCCCACCTGGGTCTCGTTGGTCGGGTCGAACGGGGGGACGTTACCGAACTTATCGATCTGCAGGACAGGGTCCGGGAAGCCGAACTGCTGGTCGAAGACATGAAGGTCATTGGCGATCGTGGGCGAGCCGAAGGAGTCGACGATCACGATCGTCCTGCCCTTGCCCGTGACGCCCCGGCTGTAGAGCGGGTTCAGGTTGTAGGCCGTCCGGTACTGCACCGGCGTGTAGCAGCTGATCTGGATCTCAGCCTGGCACGGGGTGGTGGACAGGGGCGCGGGAAGCTGCTTCCCGATCAGGATCGGGTGACTCACGTCCGGCACCGCCGCGGCCGGGCGGACATGGTTAACCGCGGCTGGCGCGGCGGGCACGGCCAGCGCGACCATGCTGGCCGCAGCCGCGACCGGGAGCACGCGGAC
>DATDIH010000255.1:0-38854 GCA_036521155.1 Streptosporangiaceae bacterium | reverse complement strand
GGCCCGCGGACGGCCTGGCGGTCGATTTCGTTGTCGAGTCCGATCGTGCCCAACTGGGTGAGGTCGTGCAGCGGGTGCGGGACGGACGGCTGCGGACGAACATCGGCAACGTCGCGACCCTCGACGATGCCGTCGCCGCCCTCAACCCGGCCGAGCGACGCAAGGGGAAGACGATCATCAGCGTTCGTCCGTGAGGACTCGGGGACAGCGACCGGTCCTGCCCTCCTCGTGGATCAGCGTCAGCCGCGTGGCCAGGGCGGTGAAGGGCCGATTGGTCCGCCGCGGATTCGGGATACCAAGCTGAACGGGTGACCATCCGCCTCATCCGCGTCAGTGAGCTCCCGCTCGCCGGGTCAGACCATGGGGCGGGCGGTGGGCGGGATGGCTACCGGCAGCACGGTCTGGCCGCTGAGCCAGGCGTCCAGACCGGCCGCGGCGCTGCGGCCCTCGGCGATGGCCCACACGATCAGGGACTGGCCGCGGCCCATGTCGCCGGCCACGAACACGCCGGGCACCGAAGTCGCGTAGTTGCCGTCCCGGGCCACGTTGCCGCGCGGGTCGTACTCCACCCCGAGGTCGGTCAGCAGCGCACCCTTTTCCGGGCCGGTGAACCCCATGGCCAGCAGGACCAGGTCGGCGGGCAGGTCCCGTTCGCTGCCCGGCACCGGCTCGAACTTTCCGCCGGAGAACTCCACTTCGACCAGGCGCAGGGCGCGGACGTGCCCGGCCTCGTCGGTGACGAACTCCTGGGTGGAAACCGCGTAGACCCGGTCGCCGCCCTCCTCGTGCGCGCTGGAGGTGCGGAAGGTCATCGGATAGGTGGGCCACGGCTGGTGGTCCGGGCGCAGCTCCGGCGGCCGCGGCATGATCTCCAGCTGGGTCACGGACGCGGCCCCCTGCCGGTGCGAGGTGCCCAGGCAGTCCGCGCCGGTGTCGCCGCCACCGATGATGATCACGTTCTTGCCGCGGGCGTTGATGGCCGGGTCGCTCACCGACCCACCGGTCGCACCGGCCTGGTTGACCGCGCGGTTGGCCTGGGGCAGGAACTCCATGGCCTGGTGGATGCCGTCGGCGTCACCGCCGGGGACCGGCAGGCCACGGGCCACGGTCGAGCCGCCGGCCAGCATGATCGCGTCGAACTCGGCCCGCAGATCGGCCGCGGTGATATCGGTGCCAGCCGTCACGCCGCAGCGGAACTCGGTGCCTTCGGCCCGCATCTGGGTCAGCCGCCGGTCCAGGTGCCGCTTTTCCATCTTGAACTCGGGGATGCCGAAGCGGAGCAGCCCACCGGGTGCCTCGGCCCGCTCGAACACGGTGACGTCGTGGCCGGCCCGGGTCAGTTGCTGGGCGGCGGCCAGCCCGGACGGGCCGGACCCGATCACCGCGACCTTCTTGCCGGTGCGGACCCGGGGTGGCTCCGGCTGTACCCAGCCTTCCTCCCAGGCCCGGTCGATGATCTCGACTTCGACCTGCTTGATCGTGACCGGGTCGGAGTTGATGCCGAGCACGCAGGCGGACTCACAGGGCGCGGGGCAGAGCCGGCCGGTGAACTCAGGGAAGTTGTTGGTCGCGTGCAGCCGTTCCGAGGCCTCGTACCAGTCGTGCCGCCAGACCAGGTCATTCCATTCGGGAATGAGGTTGCCCAGCGGGCAGCCGGTGTGGCAGAACGGGATGCCGCAGTCCATGCACCGGCCGGCCTGCCGTTCCAGGCGGCCGGCCGGGAAGTCGTGGTACACCTCGCGCCAGTCCCGGATCCGCACGTCGACCGGGCGGCGCGCCGGGGTCTCGCGCGAGGTGGTCAAAAATCCCTTGGGATCGGCCATCGGGCGGTCGTCCTTTGCTTCCGTAGGTCACGCGCCGTTGCGGTCAGGCTTTTGGGGTTCTGCGGGACCCGGCGCCGTTGGCGGGTCCCGGGGTTCTTTTGGGGTTCCGCGGGACCCGGCGCCGTTGGCGGGTCCCGGGGTTCTTTTGGGGTCCTGCGGGACCCGGCGCCGTTGGCGGGTCCCGGGGTTTTGGGGGACCCGGCGCCGTTGGCGGGTCCCGCACCTGGGCGGCAGCCCACACGGACGGCCACTGCCCAAGCTGTTGGTGGTCAGCCGTGCGAGGCGGCCATGACGGCTTCGTTCACGTCACGGCCCTCACGCTCGGCCGCCATGGTGGCGCTGAGCACGCGCTTGTAGTCCTTCGGCATGATCTTGCCGAACCGGGTCAGGGTCTCGTCCCAGTCTTCCAGCAGCCGCGCGGCCACTGGTGACCCGGTCTCGGCCGCGTGGGCCTCGACCGTGTTGCGCAGGAACGTCTCGTCCTCGTGGTCGAGCGGGTCCAGGTCCACCATCTCGGGGTTGACCCGGTGGATGGGCAGGTCCAGCACGTAGGCGGTGCCGCCGGACATACCGGCCGCGAAGTTGCGGCCGATCGGCCCCAGCACGACCACCTTGCCGCCGGTCATGTATTCGCAGCCGTGATCGCCGACGCCCTCGGCGACCGCGACCGCGCCCGAGTTGCGCACGCAGAACCGCTCGCCGACCACGCCCCGCAGGTAGATCTCACCGTTGGTGGCGCCGTAGCCGATCACGTTGCCGGCGATGATCTGGTCGTCGGCGGCAAAGCTGGCCTCCGGGTCGGGCGCGACGATCAGCCGGCCGCCGGACAGGCCCTTGCCCACATAGTCGTTGGCGTCGCCGGCCAGCCGCAGGGTGACGCCCCGGGGCAGGAAGGCCCCGAATGACTGGCCGGCCGAGCCGCGGAACGAGATGTCGATGGTGTTGTCGGGCAGACCTTCGGCGCCCCACCGCTTGGTGACCTCGTAGCCGAGCATGGTGCCAACGGTGCGGTTGACGTTGCGCACCGGCAGTTCGAGCCGGACCGGGCGGCCGTCCTGCAGCGCGCCCTCGGCCAGCTGGATCAGCGTGTTGTCCAGAGCCCGGTCGATGCCGTGGTCCTGGGTGGTGGTGTTGCGACGGGCCGCCCCCTCGGGCAGGTCCGGCATGTACAGCACCGGCTCCAGGTTGAGCCCGTGGGCCTTCCAGTGCCCCACGGCCTCCTGGGTGTCCAGCATGTCGACCTGGCCGACGGCCTCGGCCACGCTGCGGAAGCCCATCGCGGCCAGGTACTCGCGGACCTCTTCGGCGATGAACTCGAAGAAGTTCACCACGAACTCGGGGCGGCCAGTGAACCGCTTGCGCAGCTCCGGGTTCTGGGTGGCGATGCCGACCGGGCAAGTGTCCAGATGGCACACCCGCATCATGATGCAGCCCTCGACGACCAGGGGGGCGCTGGCGAAGCCGAACTCCTCGGCCCCGAGCAGGGCCGCCACCACCACGTCGCGGCCGGTCTTGAGCTGACCGTCGGCCTGGACCACGATCCGGTCCCGGAGCTTGTTGCGCAGCAGCGTCTGCTGGGTCTCGGCCAGGCCCAGCTCCCACGGGGTGCCCGCGTGCTTGAGGCTGGTCAGCGGGGCCGCGCCGGTGCCGCCGTCGTGCCCGGAGATCAGCACCACGTCGGCGTGGGCCTTGGAGACACCGGCCGCGACCGTGCCCACCCCGACCTCGGAGACCAGCTTGACGTGGACCCGGGCGGCCGGGTTGGCGTTCTTCAGGTCGTGGATGAGCTGGGCCAGGTCCTCGATGGAGTAGATGTCGTGGTGCGGTGGGGGTGAGATCAGCCCGACGCCCGGGGTGGAATGCCGGGTCTTGGCGATCCACGGGTACACCTTGTGCCCGGGCAGCTGGCCGCCTTCGCCCGGCTTGGCCCCCTGGGCCATCTTGATCTGCAGGTCGTCGGCGTTGACCAGGTAGTGGCTGGTCACCCCGAACCGGCCGCTGGCCACCTGCTTGACCGCGGACCGCCGCAGGTCGCCATTGGCGTCCCGGCTGAACCGCCCGGCGTCCTCGCCGCCTTCGCCGGTGTTGGACCGGCCGCCGAGCCGGTTCATGGCGATGGCCAGGGTTTCGTGCGCCTCGGCCGAGATCGACCCGTAGGACATGGCCCCGGTGGAGAACCGGCGGACGATGCTGGAGACCGGCTCGACGTCGTCGACCGGGATCGGCTCCCGCGCCGGCGGCGCGTCCACGCCGCGCAGCCGCATCAGGCCGCGCAGGGTCATCAGCTTGGCCGCCTGGTCGTCGACCAGGTGGGTGTACTCCTTGAAGATCTCGTACCGGCGGCCGCGGGTGGCGTGCTGCAGCTTGAACACGGTCTGCGGGTTGAACAGGTGCGGCTCGCCCTCACGGCGCCACTGGTACTCCCCGCCGACCTCGAGCCGCCGGTGCGAGGGCTGGTTGCCGCCGGCCGGGAAGGCCCGGGCCATCCGGTGGCCCATCTCGGTGGCCAGGACACCGAACCCGACCCCGCCCAGGCGGGAGGTGGTGCCGGCGAAGCAGGTGTCGATGACCTCCTCGCCCAGGCCGACCGCCTCGAAGATCTGCGCACCCTCATAGGACGCCACCGTGGACACGCCCATCTTGGACATGATCTTCAGCAGGCCCTTGTTCAGGGCCTTGATCAGGCTGCCGGCCGCCTTGTCCTCGGCGACACCCTCCAGCACGCCGCGCCGGGCCATGTTCTGGACGGTCTCGACGGCCAGGTACGGGTCGACCGCGGAGGCCCCGAAGCCGATGAGCAGGGCGATGTGGTGGCACTCGCGGGCGTCGCCGGACTCGACGATCAGGCCCACCCGGGTCCGGGTCTTCTCCCGGATCAGGTGGTGGTGGATGGCCCCGGTGAGCAGCAGCGAGGGAATCGGGGCCAGCTCCGGGTCGGGCGCGGTGGGCTCGCCGTTGGCGGCGATGCCCCGGTCCGACAGCACCAGCAGGCGGGCGCCGTTCCGGATCGCGTCTGAGGCCTCGGCCGAGATCTCGGTCAGCCGCTGCCGCAGAGCCTCTCCCCCGCCGGCCACCCGGTACCGGCCGTCGATCCCGTAGGCCGCGAACCCGGGCAGGTCGCCGTCGGAGTTGATGTGCACGATCTTGGCCAGATCACGGTCGCTGATCACCGGGTACGGCAGCACCACCTGGCGGCAGGACGCGGGTGAGGGCTGGAACAGGTTCTCTTCCGGGCCGGTGGTGCTGGCCAGCGAGGTGACCAGCTCTTCCCGGATGGCGTCCAGCGGCGGGTTCGTCACCTGGGCGAACATCTGGGTGAAGTAGTCGAAGACCAGCCGGGGCCGGTCGGACAGCACCGCCACCGGGGTGTCGGTGCCCATGGAGCCGATCGGCTCGGCGCCGGTCCGGGCCATCGGGGACAGGATGACCCGCAGTTCCTCTTCGGTGTAGCCGAACATCTGCTGACGGGTGACCAGCTCGGCCGGGCCGGGGACCCGCCGCTCGCGCGGGGGCAGGTCGTTCAGGTGCACCTGGCCGGCGTGCAGCAGTTCCTCGTACGGGTACTCCTCGGCCAGGGCCGCCTTGACCTCTTCGTCCTCAACCAGGCGGCCGGTGCCGGTGTCGGCCAGGAAGATCCGGCCCGGCTGCAGTCGGCCCTTGCGGACCACGGAGGCCGGGTCGATGTCCAGCACGCCGACCTCGCTGGCCAGGATGACCAGGCCGTCGCGGGTGACCCAGTACCGGCCGGGCCGCAGCCCGTTGCGGTCGAGCACCGCGCCGATCACGGTGCCGTCGGTGAACGCGATCAGGGCCGGGCCGTCCCACGGCTCCATCATGGCCGCGTGGAACTGGTAGAAGGCCCGCCGGGCCGGGTCCATCTCGTCGTGGTTCTCCCACGGCTCGGGGATCATCATCAGCACCGCGTGCGGCAGGGACCGGCCGCCCAGGTGCAGCAGTTCCAGGCACTCGTCGAAACTGGCCGAGTCGCTGCCGTGGGAGTCCACGATCGGGAACAGCCGGTCAATGCCGCGCCCGTCGGCGCTGTCCGGGATCAGGCTGGTAGACAGCATGGCCTCGCGGGCCCGCATCCAGTTCCGGTTGCCGCGGATCGTGTTGATCTCGCCGTTGTGCGCGATGTACCGGTACGGGTGGGCCAGTGGCCAGGACGGGAACGTGTTGGTGGAGAACCGCGAGTGCACCAGGGCCAGCGCCGAGCGGTAGCGCTCGTCGGACAGGTCGGGGAAGAACGGCTCGACCTGGGGCGCGGACAGCATGCCCTTGTAGACGATGGTCCGCGGCGACAGGCTGGCGAAGTAGGTGCCGGTCTCGTGTTCGGCCCGCTTACGCAGGCAGAACGCCATCCGCTCCAGCTCGATGCCGCGCTGGCGGTCACGCCCGGCCACGAACAGCTGGGCCAGGTGCGGCAGCACGGAACGGGCACCACGACCGCAGGCGTCCGGGTCGAAGGGAACGTCGCGCCAGCCCAGCACGACCAGATTCTCGGCCGCGGCCAGCTGGGCGATGGCGGCCATGGCCTGCTCGCGCTCGGACAGGTCGGGCTCTTCCTCGCGGGCCCCCTCCTCCTGCGCGGCCCTGGCCGTGGGCAGGAAGGCCAGGCCCGCCGCGTAGGAGCCCGCGGGCGGCAGGTCGAAGTCGCAGACCTCACGGAAGAAGGTGTCCGGGATCTGGGTCAGGATGCCGGCGCCGTCCCCGGTGCCGGGGTCGCCGCCCTGGGCCCCGCGGTGCTCGAGGTTGCACAGCGCGGTGAGGGCTTTGGACACCACGTCATGCCCTGGTTTGCCGGTCAGATCAGCGATGAAGGCAACGCCGCATGCGTCATGCTCGAAACTGCTGTCGTAAAGGCCCTGAGTCTGGCCCGCAGTCTGGCCAACGTTCTGGTCTCCACCGGCAGGCGCCACGCAAAACTCCTGTCGTCTCTGCGATCGTGTACTGCGGTCGGGACGACACTGGCCCTGCCGCGAAGGCCGCTGAAGCGGCTCGCTGGCTACGTGAAAGTTACGCTCACATTACATCACCGGACGAATCCGGCCCAAGATCTGGAAGATCTTGAATCTTTACTGGTTGAACAGGGTTCCCACCAGCTAGCTCTCTTAACCCTCGCGATCAATGGTTAACGGGAGCGTACCCGGGAGGTTAACCGTAACAGCCAGGTGTCATGAGGTCGATGACTGCTTGGTCACGAAATCGGTGGTGTCAGAGTGATGGTTGTTAACACTGGGTCACGCCGGGTCACGGCGCCGACGGAGCGCCGTGCGCGGAGCTGGCGGGCTGGCCGGCCCCGCTGGGCAGCGGCGGCGGGGCGATGACGTCCGGCCCGTGCCGGTGCCGGCTCCGGTACAGGTAGGCCACCGACCCGAGCACGGTGACGATCTCCGCCCACTGGTCCACGTGCAGGCCAGCCAGGTGCGGAGCCGAGCCGACCAGCAGCGACTCGGCCGCGCACAAGCCCGCGAAGGTCAGCGCCAGCTGCAGGGCGAAAGCCCGCTCACCGATCAGCGCGAACCGCCTCGCCGCCCACGCCACCGCGAATCCGGACGCCACGCACCACAGCGTTTCGTATCCGAATACCGGTTCAAACGTGGCGAAGTTCTCATAGCCGGGCAGCCGGTGCGCGGGGGCGATCTCCACCGCCCACGGCAGGCCGGAGGGACGGCCGTAGGTGGCCTGGCTGAACCAGCCGCCCAGGTACGCCATTGCCGCCCCGAACGCGGTGGCCGGGGCGGCGGCGCCCGCCACCGGGCCAAGCCGGATCCCGGTCCGGCGGCAGGCGATCCAGGCTCCGAGCGCACCGAGCGCGATCGCGCCGGGTACCCCGATGGCCCCGTCCCAGTCCCGGGCCAGGGACCACACGTGCGGATAGGACGGGACCAGGTGCCGGCCCACATCCACCAGGCCGCCCAGCAGCGCCCCGACCAGGCCGAACGGGACGGCCCAGGCGGCCACGTCCAGGATCAGGTCGGGCTGCCCGCCCGCCCGGGTGTAGCGGCGGGCGGTGAGCCAGACGGCCAGAATGATGCCGGCCACGATGCACAGCGCGTAGGCCCGCAGCGGGACGGGCCCGAGGTGCCACTCGCCCCGGGCCGGGCTCGGCAGGAACGCGACCGGCATGGCAACCGGGTCAGCCGGGCTGGGGTGCGGCGGGCTGGGGTGCGGCGGGCCGGGCCGGAGCGGCCGGGCCACCTGGGGCGGCGCGGACACCCGCGGCCAGGTCAGCGGCGAGCACGCGAACCGCGGCCACGCCCTGATCCAGGTCCGGAGCGTTCAGCAGTCGCTGGACAAAGGCCGAGCCGACGATGACGCCGTCGGCGAAGCTGGCCACCTCCGCGGCCTGGGCACCGTCGCGCACACCCAGGCCCACCGCGACCGGCACGTCCGAGCAGTCGCGGACCTTGGCCACCAGCCCGGCGGCCTGGTCGCTGACCGCGGCCCGGGTGCCGGTGATGCCCATCAGCGACGCCGCATACACGAAGCCCCGGCAGCGGGCCGTCACCGTTTCGACCCGGGACCGGGTAGAACTCGGCGCGACCAGGAACACCCGGTCCAGGCCGTAGCGGTCGGAGGCCTCGATCCAGGAGCCGGCCTCTTCCGGCGGCAGGTCGGGGGTGATCAGGCCCGCACCACCCGCCGCGGCCAGGTCGCGGGCGAACTCGGTGACCCCGTAGTGGTCGATGGGATTCCAGTAGGTCATGATCAGCGCCGGGACACCGGCGGCGGCCACCGCTTCGACCGTACGCAGCACGTCGGTCACCCGGAAGCCGCTGGTCAGGGCGGCATGAACGGCCTCCTGGATGACCGGACCATCCATCAGCGGGTCGGTGTAAGGCAGGCCGATCTCCAGCACGTCGGCACCGGCCTCGGCCATGGCCACGGCGGCGGTGATCGCCCCGTCCACGCTGGGGAACCCGGCCGGCAGGTAGCCGACCAGTGCGGCCCGCTGCTCAGCGGCCGCCTTTTCGAATGCCTGGGTGACAGGACTGGCCGGAGCCGTGCTCGCAACGGCGCTCATAGAAGACCCAGCCGTTCGGAGACGGTGGCCACGTCCTTGTCGCCGCGGCCGGACAGGTTGACCAGCAGCAGGCTGTCCGGCCCCAGTTCCCGGCCGACCTGCAGGGCGCCGGCCAGGGCGTGGGAGGACTCCAGGGCCGGGATGATGCCCTCGGTGCGGCAGAGCACGCTGAACCCGTCCAGGGCCTGCTGGTCGGTGACGGCCCGGTAGGTGGCCCGGCCGGTCTCCCGCAGCCACACGTGTTCCGGCCCGACACCCGGGTAGTCCAGGCCGGCCGAGATCGAGTGGGTGGGCAGGGTCTGCCCGTCGTCGTCCTGCAGCAGGTAGGTGCGCATGCCGTGCAGGACGCCCGCCGATCCGGACGTCAGGGTGGCGGCGTTCCGGCCTGGTTCGGGGCCCTCGCCGCCGGCCTCCCAGCCGATCAGCCGGACCCCAGGGTCCGGAATGAAGGCGTGGAAGATGCCGATGGCGTTGGAGCCCCCGCCGACACAGGCCAGCACCGCGTCCGGCAGCCGGCCCGCCTGGGCCAGCAACTGCTCGCGGGCCTCCACCCCGATGATGCGCTGGAAGTCGCGCACCATCATCGGGAACGGATGCGGGCCGCCGACCGAGCCAATGCAGTAATGCGTGGTCTCCACGCTGGCCACCCAGTCGCGGAACGCCTCGTTCATGGCGTCCTTCAGGGTCTGGCTGCCGGACCGCACCGGGATGACCTCAGCGCCCAGCATGCGCATCCGGGACACATTCAGCGCCTGGCGCCGGGTGTCCTCCTCGCCCATGTAGACCACGCAGTCCAGGCCGAACAGGGCACAGGCGGTGGCGGTGGCCACGCCGTGCTGGCCGGCCCCGGTCTCGGCGATGACCCGGGTCTTGCCCATCCGCCGGGTGAGCAGGGCCTGGCCCAGCACGTTGTTGATCTTGTGTGAGCCGGTGTGGGCCAGGTCCTCGCGCTTGAGGAAGATCCGGCCACCGCCCGCCTCGGCGGCGAAGCGCGGAACCTCGGTGATCAGGGTCGGCCGGCCCGCGTAGTCCCGCAGCAACCGGGCCAGTTCCTGCTGGAATGCCGGGTCGGCCTGAGCGGCCAGGTACTGCTCGGTCAGCTCGTCCAGGGCCGCGGTCAGCGCCTCGGGTGCGAAGCTGCCGCCGTAGTGGCCGAAGTGACCGGTGGCGTCGGGAACCGCCTGGGACGAGGACCGGGGCGAGTGGGGCGGGCTGGCGGTGGTCATTGGCGGTCCGTCCGCAGTGCGGGATGAGACGCGGCGGTCACCAGGTCGGCGACGGCGGCGCGAGGGTCCTTACCGGTGACCAGACTCTCCCCCACCAGTACCGCGTCGGCGCCCGCGGCGGCGTAGGCCAGCAGGTCGTGCGGCCCCCGGATCCCCGATTCAGCGATCTTGAAGATGCCGTCGGGGATGCGCGGCAGCATGGCGGTGACCGTACGCCGGTCCAGTTTCAGGGTGGTCAGATCGCGGGCGTTGACGCCGATGACCCGGGCGCCCGCGTCCACCGCGCGGTCCAGTTCATCCTCGGCGTGGATCTCCACCAGCGGCACCAGGCCGATCGACTCGGCCCGCTCGACCAGCGAGACCAGGGCGCTCTGCTCCAGGGCGGCCACGATCAGCAGGACCAGGTCGGCCCCGTGCGCGCGGGCCTCCCACAGCTGGTAGGAGCTGACCACAAAGTCCTTGCGGAGCACCGGCACCTGTACCGCCTTGCGTACGGCGTCCAGGTCGGCCAGGGTGCCGTTGAACCGGCGCTGCTCGGTGAGCACGCTGATCACCCGGGCGCCGCCGGACTGGTAGGCGGCGGCCAGCGCGGCCGGGTCGGCGATCTCCGCCATCGACCCGCGGGACGGGCTGGCCCGCTTCACTTCGGCGATGACGCTGACGCCGTCCGACTTGAGCGCGGCGACCGCGTCACGCGGCGACGGAGCGCGGCCCGCCATCTCCTTGAGCTGGTCAAGCGAGACACGCTGCTGCCGTTCGGCGAGATCAGCGCGTACGCCGTCCAGGATCTCGTCGAGCACTGTCACGCGGTCCGCAGTCCCCTCAAGGTCGACGATGATTTCCCTCGATGCTAGCGGGGCAACCCGAAGGCCCCGGCAGGCACCCCACGGTTTCCGGTTCACCCGTTCAGGTCCAGTTCGCCGTGGTGTTCAGCGAATGTTACCCGCCGCCGCTTTGCGCGGCGCCCGGGTCCGGGTCATCCAGGACGTAGCCGACACCGCGGACGGTCCGGATCAGCGCGGGGTCGGGCAGCTTGGCCCGGAGCTGGCTGACGTGCACGTCGACGGCCCGGCCCACGGCCGGGCGAGCCCCGTCGGACCGGGGCAGACGGGTCAGCACATCCTGCAGACGGTCGCGGGTCAGAACCCAGCCGGGGTGCTCGGCCAGGGCGGTCAGCAGGGCCAATTCGGCCGGGGTGAGGGCGACGCCGCGGGCTGGTCCGGGGACGGCGGCCCTGATGTGGCCGGCCGGGGCCGGGCGGGGGGCGATGGCGAGAACCCGGGCGACCAGCAGGCGGGGGCTGAACGGGCGCCACAGGCAGGACTCGGCAGCCACCCGGAGGTCGCGGGGGCGCATGGCCGCGGACAGCAGGAACAGGGCGGGCAGGCGCGGCTGGAGGGGCTGGAGGGGCTGGTGTGATTTTTGGGGTTGAAGTGAGCTGTTGGTCTGAGGTGGCGCGGACTGGCGGCGGGGCGGGGTGAGCAGGCGGCGGAGGCGGCGGGGGTCCAGGCCGGGCATGGTGAGGTCGAGCACGGCGACACGAGCGGCGCGGGCGGCCAGCGCGGCGGTGGTCTCGTCGGCCTCGGTGGTCACGGTGACCTGGACGCCAGCGCGGGTCAGGTAGCGGCGGGCCATCTCCGCGACTTCGGGATCATGCTCGGCCAGCAGGACGGCCAGCGGGTGGCTCGTGGGGCCAGAGGGATTGGTGGGGTCCGGGGGTGTGCCGGGGTTTGCGGGATCGGTGGGGTTGGCGACGGTGCCCATGGGACCGGAGGGGTCAGCTGGTGGTCCGGCCACCCGAGGTCCCGGGGGTCCGCGGGGCCACGGTGGGGTCTTCACCGCGACTGATCGAATCCCACAGCGCGGCCTGGTCCAGGCCGGCTGGGCTGCTGCCCCGGGGCGCGGCCACCGGGCGGGCCGGGCGCGTGGGGCGGGCCGGGCCGCCCTGCCGCTCGTAGCGGCCGGACATGACCGGCCAGCGGGCGCCGCGCCACAGGGTGAGCAGGCCGGCCGCGATCAGGGCGGCAGCCCCGGCGAACACCGCGACCCGCCAGGGCACGCCGAGCAGCACGGTGTGCACGGTGGAGTCGCCGGTGACCACGGCGCCGCCGGTGGAGGCGGTGCCGCCCGTGGTCGAGCCGACTCCGCCCGAGGCCACCGAGCTGGACGAACTGGCCTTGGACGAGGCGGCGGACACGATGCGGGCAGCGCTCAGCGACCCGCTGGCCGCCACCGCCGTGCCCACGCCGCACAGGGCCAGCACCACGCCGGCCGCCCGGCGCAGCACGCCGCGGGTGGCGATGATGGCGGCCAGGCAGGCCAGCCCGGCCAGGGCCAGCGCCCCGGCGGCCGGCACCAGGTCCTGGCCGCTGACCGTGATCGACCGGGACGGCAGCGGCTTGGGCGCGTCGTAGACGGCGCGGGCCCAGCCTTGCCGGACGGCCAGCAGGGCCAGCCCGGCCCCGGCCGCGCCCAGCAGCAGCGTGACCACGAACTGGCGCCGGACTCGGGAGACTGGAGAGGCTGCGGAGATTATTGGGGTATTGGTGGCCGCCGCGACCGGTGTTGTGGCTGGGTTGGGTGGGGCCGCGAAATCCTCAGAGTCCGGGGAGCCCTGGGCGCTGGGCTCCGGGGCGAGCGGAGCCTCAGCAGCTGGAGCGGGCGGGCCATCGGGATCCGGGCCGCCGGAGGGTGGCGGCACGGGGTCAGGCTTCCTCGGACGTGGCGGCGGCCACAGTCTCCGGGCGCTGGCCGATGGTGGCGTCGAGGCGGTCGGCGTCGAAGCAGGTGCGGTCGCCGGTGTGGCAGGCGGCCCCGATCTGGTCGACCTGGACCAGGATGGTGTCGCCGTCGCAGTCCAGGGCCACGGACCTGACCCACTGCTGGTGGCCGGACGTGTCACCCTTGACCCAGTATTCCTGGCGGCTGCGCGACCAGTAGGTGCAGCGGCCCGTGGTGAGGGTGCGATGCAGCGCCTCGTCGTCCATCCAGCCGACCATCAGCACTTCGCCGGTGTCATGCTGCTGGGCCACGGCCGGGATCAGCCCGGCGTCGTCGCGCTTGAGGCGGCGGGCGATCTCGGGATCCAGCTGGGACGGGCGGACGGCATCGCTCATGCCAGCCAGCGTAGCGGGGTTGGCCACGGGGGACCGAGTCCCCCCGACCCCCCAGCGCGGGCTTCGCCCGCAAAGCTGAGACACGCTATCGCCAGGCCCGGACCACCCCCTACGATTCGCGGATGGGATACGCGCGCGATGAACGGCTCGCTCTGTGCAGCACGCTGACCGAGGTGGACCCGGACGCGCCGACACTGTGCGCGGGCTGGACGGCCCGGGATCTCGCCGCCCACCTGGTGCTGCGCGAACGGCGGATGGACGCGGCCGCCGGTATCCCGGGCGGGCCGCTGGCCCGTCACACCGAGCGGGTCCAGCAGAAATTGGCGGAACGCACGCCGTACCCCGGGCTGATCGACGTGATCCGGACCGGGCCGCCCAAGCTGTCGCCGTACGGGATCCCGGGGATGGACGAGCGGGTCAACACCGTGGAGTTCTTCGTGCACCACGAGGACGTGCGGCGCGGCCAGCCGAACTGGAAGCCGCGGGAACTGCTGCCCGGCCTGTCCGACGAGCTGTGGGGCCGGCTCAAGCTGGCCCGGTTCCTGCTGCGCAAGGTCCGGGTCGGCGTGGAGTACGCCCGCGAGGACGAGCCCGCCGGGGACGGAAGCGGCGGCGGGGCCGCGCCGTCCTACCGGATGCCGATCCACCGGGGCACCCCGGTGGTGACGGTGATCGGGACCCCGGCCGAGCTCACGTTGTTCACGGCCGGACGGCGCGGGGCGGCTCAGATCCGGATGGACGGCGCCGAGGCCGCGGTTCAGATGGTGTCCCAGGCGACGTGGCGACTCTGATCAACCACCTTCGATAAAAATCAGGAACGCATCTCCCGCTTGAGCCGTTCCAGTTCGGCGTCCACGTCCCCCGAGGACCGCACCGGGGCCGGCGTCGCCGCGGGCGGCGCGACGGGCTCGGCGGTCCAGACTTCGGCCGGCGCGACCTCGCGTCGCTTCGCCACCTCGCGCGGCTTCTCGTCGCGAACCTGGCGCTTGCGGGCCGCCTTGTCCTGCTTGACCTGGGCCCGGCGCTCCTGCATCAGCTTGTACTGACTGTGTGCCTTGACCGCAACGGCGATGATCGCCCCGATGACCAGCGCGATGAAGGCCCACTGGAGCAGGTGGAACACCGACTCGATGACGATAAAGGCGATCAGAGCGCCGAGCGCGATCATGACGACCTTGGCCCACCGCATCAGCCGCCCCCTTTCCGCGGCTTAACACGCCCTGGAGGGGCATGTACTACCCACGAGCTTACTCGCGCGTTTGCGATACTGGGCAGGCTGGACCGGCCGGGGCCACCGTTTCCGGGCGGTTCGGGAGGGAGAGGGAGCAGATCATGCACGCACTGGGCATCGACATCGGCGGTACCGGGATGAAGGCCGCGCCGGTCGATCTCGAGACTGGCAAGTTCGCGGCGGACCGGGTGAAGATCGCCACTCCGCGGCCGGCCGTGCCGGACGCGGTCGCCGAGGTCGTGCAGAAGCTGGTCGAGGCATTCTCCTGGTCCGGGCCGATCGGCTGCACGTTCCCGGGCGTGGTGACCAACGGGGTGACCCGCACCGCGGCCAACCTCGACCCGGCCTGGATCGGCCTGGACGCGCGGGCGCTGCTGTGCAAGGCGGCCGGGCAGGACATCCGGCTGATCAACGACGCCGACGCGGCCGGGGTGGCCGAGATGACGTTCGGCGCGGGCAAGGGCGAGCCGGGCACGGTGTTCATGGTGACGTTCGGCACCGGCATCGGCAGCGCGCTGTTCGTGGACGGGATACTGGTCCCCAACACCGAGTTCGGGCACCTCGAGATCCGCGGCAAGGACTCGGAGGAGCGGGCGTCCGAGCGGGCCAAGGTCGCGAACGAGATGAGCTGGAAGCACTGGGCCAAGAACGTCAACGAGTACCTGGACCACATCGAGGCCTTGCTATCCCCGCAGCTGGTCATCGTGGGCGGCGGGATCAGCAAGCAGTCGGAGAAGTTCCTGCCCCTGATGACCGGGCTGCAGACAAGGGTGGTCCCGGCCGCGATGTACAACGACGCGGGCATCGCCGGCGCGGCCATGTCCGCCCATCCGGGCTCGGCGGCTCCGGTCCGGGCGGGCGCGGGCGCCACCGCCAACCCCAGCCTGGCCGGCGTGCCGGAGACGGCGGCGACCCGAGGCGGCAGCGGGACCAGCGGGGACCAGGGCCTGCCCGGCTTCCCGGACCCTGGGCTACCGCCGGGCTAGACGGGCTCAGCGATTAGTTTGGGGGCCCTTGGGCGACGCGAGCGAAGCTCGCGTAGGGGGTCTGGGGGGCTTTGCCCCCGGCTAACGCACTGCGCGGCCAGCGGCGCGGAGGGCGTCTTTGACCTGGCTGATGCGCAGGGTGCCGAAGTGGAAGACGCTGGCGGCCAGCACCGCGTCGGCGCCGGCGTCGATGGCCGGGGCGAAGTGGCCGACCTGGCCCGCGCCGCCGCTGGCGATGACCGGCACCGTGACCACGTCGCGGACGGCGGTGATCAGTTCCAGGTCGAAGCCGGCTTCGGTGCCGTCGGCGTCCATCGAGTTGAGCAGGATCTCGCCCGCCCCGAGTTCGGCGCCGCGGCGGGCCCAGTCGACCGCGTCGATGCCGGTGCCACGGCGGCCGCCGTGGGTGGTGACCTCGAACCCGCTCGGCGGCGGGGCCGGTTCGGAGCCGTTGGTGGTGGGGCCGGCCGCGGGCCGGGTGTAGCGGCGGGCGTCGACGGACAGCACCACGCACTGGGAACCGAACCGCTGGGCCGCCTCGGCCAGCAGCTCCGGGCGGGCGATGGCCGCGGTGTTGAGCGACACCTTGTCCGCGCCCGCCCGGAGCAGGCGGTCCACGTCGTCGGCACTGCGGACCCCGCCGCCCACGGTGAGCGGGATGAACACCTGGGCGGCGGTGCGCCGGACCACGTCGTAGGTGGTCTCCCGGCTGCCGCTGGACGCGGTGATGTCGAGAAAGGTCAGCTCATCGGCGCCTTCGGCGTCGTAGGTGGCGGCCAGCTCCACCGGGTCGCCGGCGTCGCGCAGGTCACGGAAGTTGATGCCCTTGACCACCCGGCCCGCGTCCACGTCCAGGCAGGGGATGACCCGGACCGCGACCGTCACGAGTCCACCACCTTGAGCGCCTCTTCCAGGGTGAACGCGCCCGCGTAGAGGGCCTTGCCCACGATCGCGCCCTCGACCCCGAGCGGGGTCAGGCCCGCGATGGCCTGCAGGTCGGCCAGGCTGGACACTCCCCCGCTGGCCACCACCGGGCGGTCGGTGCGGGCGCACACGTCCCGCAGCAGGTCCAGGTTGGGACCGCGCAGGGTGCCGTCCTTGGTCACGTCGGTGACCACGTAGCGGGCGCAGCCGTCGGCGTTCAGCCGGTCCAGGGTCTCCCACAGGTCGCCGCCCTCGGAGGTCCAGCCGCGGGCGGCCAGCCGGGTGCCGCGCACGTCCAGGCCGACCGCGATCTGGTCGCCGTGCCGCTCGATCACCGAGCGGACCCAGTCCGGCTGCTCCAGGGCGGCCGTGCCCAGGTTGACCCGGGTGCAGCCGGTGGCCAGGGCGGCGGCCAGCGACTCGTCGTCGCGGATGCCGCCGGACAATTCGACGCTGGCGTCCAGGCGGCGGACCACGTCACCGAGCAGTTGCGCGTTGGAACCGCGGCCGAACGCCGCGTCCAGGTCGACCAGGTGGATCCAGCCCGCGCCGGCCTGCTGCCAGGCCAGCGCGGCCTCCATCGGGTCACCGTAGCCGGTCTCGGTGCCGGCCGCGCCCTGGACCAGCCGGACGGCCTGGCCGCCGGCCACATCGACGGCCGGCAGCAGGGTGAGGGTCATCAGATTCCTTTGAGCCAGTTGGACAGCAGGGTGGCGCCGGCGTCGCCGGACTTCTCCGGGTGGAACTGGGTCGCGGCCAGCGGGCCGTCTTCGATGGCGGCCGCGAACGGCTCGCCGTGGGTGGCCCAGGTGACCTGAGCCGGCGAACGGCGCAGCTCGGCGGCGCTGGCGTAGCGCAGGCCGTAGGAGTGCACGAAGTAGAAGCGGGTGCCGGGGCCGATCCCCGCGAACAGCGCCGACCCCGCGGGCGGGGAGACCGTGTTCCAGCCCATGTGGGGCAGCACCGGCGCGTCCAGGCGTTCCACCGTGCCGGGCCACTGGCCGCAGCCTTCGCTGCGCAGGCCGTGCTCCTCCCCCGCGGCGAACAGCACCTGCATGCCGACGCAGATGGCCAGCACCGGGCGGCCGCTGGCCAGCCGCTGGGCGATGAGCTTGTCCCCGCCGACCGCGCGCAGCCCGGCCATGCAGGCCGCGAACGCGCCCACGCCCGGGACGACCAGGCCGTCGGCGTCGAGCGCGGCGTCGGGGTCGGCGGTCACCGTGACGTCGGCACCGACGCGGGCCAGGGCCCGTTCGGCGGACCGGAGGTTGCCGGAGCCGTAGTCCAGGACGACCACTTTCGGCGGGGGGCTGGGGCTCACAGCACGCCCTTGGTGCTGGGGATGCCGCCGGCCCGCGGGTCGGGGGCGAGCGCGCTGCGCAGGGCCCGGGCCACCGCCTTGAACTGGGCCTCCACGATGTGGTGCGGGTTGCGCCCGTAGAGCACCCGTACGTGCAGGCAGATCGCGGCCGAGAACGCCATCGACTCGAACACGTGCCGGGTCAGGGTGGTGTCGTAGCTGCCGATCAGCGGGGCCATGGTGTCCGGCTCCTCGTGCACCACGTAGGGCCGGCCGGACAGGTCCACCGCCGCCTGGACCAGGGTCTCGTCCAGCGGGATCAGGCTGTTGCCGAACCGGGTGATGCCGGACTTGTCTCCGAGGGCCTCGCGCAGGGCCTGGCCGACCGCGATCGACGTGTCTTCCACCGTGTGGTGGGCGTCGATCTCGATGTCGCCCTTGGCCCGGACGGTCAGGTCCAGGCCACCGTGCTTGCCGAGCTGGCTGAGCATGTGGTCGAAGAACGGCACCCCGGTGTCCACCTCGACCACGCCGATGCCGTCCAGGTCCAGCTCAACCAGGATCTGGGTCTCGTGGGTGAGGCGCTCGACGCGCGCCCGCCGTTCCCGGTTCACGTCGGCACCACCTCGCACAGTGTCATCATTGGATCGCTTCGCTCAGGGCCACCCGGAAGGCCTCCATTTCCTCGGGTGTGCCGACCGAGACCCGGAGCCAGCCGGGCGGCCCGACCTGGCGGATCAGCACGCCCCGGTCGACCAGCCCCTGCCAGACCGCGTCCCGATCGGCGAACTGGCCGAACAGCACGAAGTTGGCGTCGGAGTCGGCCACCGACAGGCCGCGCTCGCGCAGCCAGGTCACGCACTGGTCCCGCTCGGCCCGCAGCGCGGCCACGCTGGCCAGTGGGTCCTGGGCGTGAGCGAGGGCGGCCCGGGCGACCGCCTGGGTCACCGACGACAGGTGGTAGGGCAGCCGGACGATCAGCATGGTCCGGACCAGGTCCGGGTGAGCGGCCATGTAGCCGACCCGGGCCCCGGCCATGGCGAAGGCCTTGGACATGGTGCGGGTCACGGCCAGGCGCGGATACTCCGGGAGCAGCGACAGCGCACTCGGGGTCCCGGCCCGGCGGAACTCGGCGTAGGCCTCGTCGACCACGACCACGCCGGGGGCGGCGTCGCACACGGCCCGGATCACCTCCAGCGGGACCGAGGTGCCGGTCGGGTTGTTGGGCGAGGTCAGGAACACCACCTCGGGCCGGGTGTCGCGGATCTGCGCCGCCGCCCGCTCAGGGTCGATGCTGAAGTCCTCCTCCCGGCAGGCCGCGAACCACCCGGTGCCGGTCACCCGGGCGATCAGCGGGTGCATGGAGTACGACGGCTCGAACCCCAGGGCCGCGTGGCCGGCGCCGCCGAAGGCCTGCAGCAGCTGCTGAATGACCTCGTTCGACCCGTTGGCCGCCCACACCTGCTCGGCGGTCAGACCGTGCTCCAGGTAGGCGGCCAGGTCCTGGCGCAGCGCCACCGCGTCCCGGTCCGGGTAGCGGTTCAGCCCGCCGGCCACCGCCGCCACCGCGTCGGTGACCGCCTGGGCCAGCCGGGGCGTGGGCGGGTACGGGTTCTCGTTGGTGTTCAGCCGGTACGGCACGTTCAGCTGCGGGGCCCCGTACGGCTCCAGGCCGGCCAGGTCCTCGCGCAGGGGCAGTGCTGGCCAACTGGGGGCGGCCGGGTCGTTGGCGGTGACCGGGACGCTCATTTCGGGACCCGCACCCGGACCGCGGCCACATGCGCGGCCAGTTGTTCCTCGCCACCGAGGGCGTCGATGAACGGCGCGGCCTCGGCCAGGCCCTCGCGGGCGCACTCGATCACGTTGATCAGCTTGAGGAACGGCAGCACGGTCAGGCCGGCCGCGTGCCGCGCGGTGCCGCCGGTCGGCAGCACGTGGTTGGAACCGGCCAGGTAGTCGCCCAGCGAAACCGGAGAGTAGGCCCCGGCGAAGACGGCGCCCGCGTTGCGGACCCGGGTCGCGACCTTGCCCGCGTCCTCGGTCTGCACCTCCAGGTGCTCCGGCGCCCAGGCGTCGGAGACGGCCAGGGCGCTGTCCACGTCGCGGACCAGCACGTAGGCCGACTGGCCGGCCAGGGCCTGCTCGATCCGCTCCCGGTTCAGCGCGGTCGGCAGCTGCTCGGCCAGCTCGGCGTCGACCCGGTCCGGCAGGCCCGGGTCGGAGGTGATCAGCAGGCAGGCGGCCAGCGGGTCGTGCTCGGCCTGGGCGATCAGGTCGGCGGCCACGAAGGCGGGGTCGGCGGTGTGGTCGGCGATGATGGCGATCTCGGTCGGGCCGTTCTCGCCGTCGGTGCCCACCACCCCGCCCAGGATCCGCTTGGCCGCGGCCACGTACACGTTGCCGGGCCCGGTCAGCACGTCGGCGGGCGCGCACACGTCGGTGCCGTAGGCGAACATGGCCAGGGCCTGGGCCCCGCCCACCGCGTGCACCTCGTCCACGCCGAGCAGCGCGCAGGCGGCCAGCACGGCCGGGTGCGGCAGGCCGCCGGTCTCCTTCTGCGGCGGCGAGGCCACCGCGACCGAGGGCACCCCGGCCACCTGGGCCGGCACCACGTTCATGATCACTGAGGACGGGTAGGCGACCAGGCCGCCCGGCACGTACACCCCGGCGCGCGAGACCGGCACGTAGCGCGCGGTCACGGTCAGGCCGTCGGCCGGTGAGACCGTGTTCTCGGCGGGCGGCAGCTGGGCTTCATGCACCAGCCGGGCCCGGCGGGCCTCCTCCTCCAGAGCCCGGGCCACGGCCGGATCGATGGCGCTGAGCGCGGCGTCGAGGGCCTCGGGGGGAACCCGGGTCGTTTCCAGGTCCACGCCGTCGAACCGGGCGGTGTACTCGCGGACCGCGGCGGCACCGCGCTGGCGTACGTCCTCGCACACCGGGCGGATCTGCTCGGCGGCCGCGGCCACGTCCAGGGTGGCGCGGGGCAGACTTGAGGACAGGCTGACCCGGCTGAGCGCGGCCGTGTCGCGGTCACGCAGGTCGATACGGGAAATCACCCGCTCAGTCTACGGAGCGGGCCTCATGCCCGCCGGCTCCGTCCACATCGCGGACACCGGGGCTGCGGTTGCCGCGGACATAGGCCACCAGCTCGGGCACCGCGATGGCCAGGGCCGCGGCCAGGGGCCAGAAGATCAGCGCGCTCTTCGCGCCCAGCGACAGCGACGCGTGCAGGTAGGTCCCGGTGGGCTTGGTCAGCAGGGCATGGTGGAACGAGGCGCGGCCGTAGTTGTCGCCGATCCACCACATGATGGCGGCCGCGCCCAGGCCGCCCAGGATCAGGCCCAGGGCGGCGGGTGCGCCGTGGGCGCCGTCGCCGCGGCGGACCACGTAGCGGTAGCCGAGGATCCCGGTGAGCAGGCCGCCGACGGTGGCGATCAGCACGAACCAGGCGTCGGCCACGATGAACGCGGTGGTCTCGGCGTTGACCACGTTGGCCGCGCCGCGGCTGACGACTTGGGCCAGGGCGCGAGGGGCGACCAGGGCCCAGATGTAACCGGCGGGGATGCCGAGGATGGCGGTGCCGGCCAGGGTGGCCAGGAACGTGGTGATGGTGATGCCGGTGATGCGGGAGGGACTGGAGGGGGCGGTGGTGTCGTTGTTCTCTGGGGTGTCGTTATTCACGGGGTCAGGCCACACCCTCGACGAACAGCAGGCGACGGCCCAGGGCGGTCTGGCGGACCTCCAGCGCCTCGGCGTACTCGGAGGACGCGTACCACTCACGGGCCCGGGCCATGTCCGGGAACTCCACGATCACCACCCGCTCGTCCGGTGGCCACTCCCCCTCCGGGACCTGCGGCTTGACCATACGGACCAGGTACCGGCCGCCGTATCTGGTGATGGAGTCCGCAGCCAGGTCCCGGTAACGCCGGGCCTGCTCCTCGTCGTAGACCTCGACCTCGGAGATCACATACGCGGCCATGTGCCCATTCTGCCCGCTTCAGGCTGGCCGTCAGACCGGGTCGTTGTCCGGGACGTAGTGCCGGCTGCCGTCGGCCGGGTCGGTCCACACCCGCATGATCGTGTTGCTGGACGGGTCGCGAAAGCGTTCGGCGGTGGGCACCCAGCCCGGCTGCGGCTCGCTCACCTGGGCGTGCCGTTTGCGCGACCGGGGCCGGGCTGGTGCCGCGGCCGGGCCCGGGGCGGCCATCGGGGGCAGGCCGTCGAAGGCCGTGGCCGCCTCATCGGCGTAGCTGGCGGCCAGCACGATCCCGGCCCGGCGGTCGAACTCACCGAGCTCCATCCGCCCGGTCGCGTAGTGCTCGCGCAGCACGGCCACCAGCCGGTCGCGGTCGGCGTCGCCCAGCAGGGAGCGATCCCCCGGCACAGTCAGGCCCCCGGCCCGGTCAGGCCGACGGGCGCGCGACCACGGCGGTGCCGTAGGCCACGATTTCCGTGAGCTGCTGGCCGATCTCGGACGAGTCGAACCGCATGGCCACCACGCCGCTGGCCCCCAGCAGCCGGGCGTTCTCGATCATGCGGTCCACGGCATGCCGGCGGCTGTCCTCCAGCAGCTGGGTGTACTCGGACACCTCACCCTGGCGCAGCGCCTTGAACCCGGCGCTGATCGACTTGACCGCCCCCATGCTCCGTACGACCAGGCCGAAGGCCACACCCAGGTCCTGGTCAATGGTCATGCCCGGCAGCGTGAACGCGGTGGTGACCGGGAACGTGGTCCCGGCCGCGGCTGCCCCCGTTGATTGCGTCATGATCGGCAGTACATCGGCCCCGCGCCGGGCGTGTCAACGGGGCACGCCCGCGCCCCGTCGGGCCGCCGCCACCCGGCGCCGGGACCGGCCCAGGACCAGGGCCCCGCTCAGCCCGGCCACCCCACCACCGGCCACCACCACGTCATACCCGGCGGCCAGCTCGTCAGTTCTGTCGGAGCTTCCAGACCAACCTTCGATATTCATATGAACTCCTCGTGCCAACGGGGCCTGCGTCATCGGTGTCCAGCCCGGCCAGCCTGCCGAGCGCGCCCACCTGCGCGTCCGCCCCAAGGCCTCGGCGGACTGACCGCGCTCTGGGCTCAGCACTCAGCGGCCGGCGGTCTCGAGGGCGTGAATGTCGGGGACCACCGAGACCAGGGCGTCCAGGGTGGCCTCGGTCCAGGGGCCCCGACACGCCAGCAGCACGTGATCGATGCCCAGCGCGGCCAGGTCGGCCAGGTGAGCCAGCAGGCCGGGGAGGGCCGCCTTGGGGTCGTCGCCCTGGTCGAAGGTGCTGGCGATGGTCTTCTCGATCTCGGCGTAGTCCCGGCCTTCGGCGGCACAGTGCTGCCGCAGCACGTCCAGTTTGTGCTCGATGTTGTCGGCGAACTGCGATCCGGGCAGGTCGAACAGGCTGCAGGCGTCGCCGTACCTGGCCACCAGGCGCAACGTCTTCTTCTCGCCGCTGCCGCCGATCAGGATCGGGGGGTGCGGCCGCTGCAGCGAGTTGGGCGAGTTCAGCGGGCGGGCCAGGTCGTAGTGCCGGCCCCGGAAGGGCGTCTCGTCGTCGCGCCACATCTGGTGGGCGATCTGCAACGTTTCTTCCAGGCGTTCGAACCGTTCGGCCAGGGGCGGGAACGGGATACCGAGACCTTCGGTCTCCCAGGCGGTCCCGGGACCGGCGGGCTCAGGATTCCAGGGGGCACCGGCCCCGATACCGAGCACGGCCCGGCCGCCGCTGAGCACGTCCAGCGCGGTCACGGTCTTGAGCAGCACGCCCGGGTGGCGGTAGGACACCGACGTGACCAGGGTGCCCAGCGTGGCCCGCCGGGTCTGGCCGGCCAGGAAGGACAGCGTGGCGTAGGCCTCGGTGATGGGGGCTTCGGTGGGCTCGCCGGTGATACGAATCTGGAAGAAGTGGTCCATCACCCACAGGCTGTCGATACCGGCGTCGTCGGCGGTCCGGGCGATCCGGGCCACGGTCGGGCCGAAGTCAGTGAGCGGGATGGGCCAGGAAAAATTGCTGATGCTGATGCCGACCTTCATCGGTGGGCGCTCCTGTGCGGGTGGGGTTCGTTAGCCGGACAACGACTCTAGCGCACTTCTTGTGAGCCGGCTAATGATTTTAGCGTCGTACGCTTAGCGGGCCATGTCCAGTGATCAGCCCAGTAATGAGCAGAGCCCGCCGGCTGCCCAGCCGCCGGGCGACTTCCAGGCCGCCTTCTGGTCGGCCAAGCACGCGCTGGCCATCGCCTCGGCGGCCGCGTTCTCCCGGCACGGGGTCCACGAGGGGCAGCAGTTCATCCTGCGCCGCCTGTGGGCCGAGGACGGGCAGACTCCGGGTGAGATCGCCAAGTCCCTGGGCTTGGCGACTTCGACCGTGACCCGGGCCGCCACGCGGATGGAAGCCACCGGACTGCTGGCCCGGGAGCCGCACGAGCGCGACCGGCGGCTGGTCCGGCTGCGGCTCACGGCCCGCGGGCGGGCTCTGGAGAAAGACATCGACGCCGAGATGGACCAGCTCACCGAGCGGGCGCTCGGGTCGTTCGGCCCGGACGAGCGGGCCGCAGTGGTGGTCGCGCTGGAGAAGATCCGGGCCAACCTGGAGGGTTAGCTGGGTTAGCTGACGCAGGCCGGGCCGAGCAGCTGCTTGAGGTCGCCGAGCAGGGCCGGGGAGTTGGCCACCCGGAACTTGTCGTCCAGGCGGACCACGGTGGTGCGCTGGTTACCCCGCAGCCTCAGGTGCACCTCGGTCGTGCCCGCGTGGGTCATCAGCACTTCCTTGAGCTGTTCCACCACCGGAGGGACGCAGCGGGTGTAGGGCATCGACACCACAAAAGGGCCGCCGTCACTGGTGGTCATGTCCGGGACGGTGACGTCCATGGCGATCAGCTTGGGCACGTCGTCGCGCCGGTCGATCCGGCCCTTGACCGTGATGATCGCGTCCTCGGCGATCGAGGTCGCGTACAGCTGGTAGGTGGCCGGGAAGAACAGCACCTCGATGGCGCCACCCAGGTCCTCCAGGCTCGCCGCGGCCCACGGATTGCCCTGCTTGGTCACCTTGCGGGTGACGCCGGACAAGATGCCCGCCACCTTGACCACCTGGCCACCGTCCCGGCCGCCGCCGGAGGGCCGCGGCTGGTCACCGGGCTCCTCGGCGGTGAGGTCGGCCAGGGTACAGTCCGCCTCCCGGGCCAGCAGGTGCTCCAGGCCCAGCAGCGGGTGGTCGGAGACATACAACCCGAGCATGTCGCGCTCGAAGCTGAGCCGGGTGGACTTGTCCCAGTCGTCACCCTCGGGAATCGGCACGTCGAAGAAGGCCTCGGTCTCTTCGTCCCCGCCGAACAGCGAGTCCTGGCCGATGGCTTCGTTGCGCTTGATGTCGATGACCGAGTCGACGGCCTGCTCGTGCACCATGACCAGGCCCTTACGGGGGTGGCCGAACGAGTCGAACGCGCCCGCCTTGATCAGCGACTCGATGACCCGCTTGTTGCAGACCACGGTGGGGACCTTGCGCAGGAAGTCGGAGAAGCTGGTGAACGCGCCCTTGGACTTGCGGGTGGCCACGATCGCGTCGACCACGTTGGCCCCCACGTTGCGGATGGCGGCCATGCCGAACCGGACGTCCTCCCCCACCGCGGTGAACGTGGCCACCGACTCGTTCACGTCCGGCGGCAGCACCTTGATCCGCATCCGGCGGCACTCGTTGAGGTACAGCGCGGACTTGTCCTTGTCGTCGCCGACGCTGGTGAGCAGGGCCGCCATGTACTCGGGCGCGTAGTTGGCCTTGAGGTAGGCGGTCCAGTAGGACACCAGCCCGTAGCCGGCCGTGTGGGCCTTGTTGAAGGCGTAGCCGGAGAACGGCACCAGCACGTCCCAGACCGCCTGGACGGCCTTGTCGGAGTAGCCGCGTTCCCGGCAGCCCTGCTGGAACGGGACGAACTCCTTGTCCAGGATCTCCTTCTTCTTCTTGCCCATGGCCCGGCGCAGCAGGTCGGCCTGGCCGAGCGAGTACCCGGCCAGGATCTGCGCGGCCTTCTGCACCTGCTCCTGGTACACGATCAGGCCGTAGGTGGGCTCGAGGATCTCCCGCAGCGGCTCTTCCAGCTCGGGGTGGATGGGCGTGATGTCCTGCTGGCCGTTCTTGCGCAGGGCGTAGTTGGTGTGCGAGTTCACGCCCATCGGGCCCGGCCGGTACAGGGCCAGCACGGCGGAGATGTCCTCGAAGTTGTCGGGCTTCATCAACCGCAGCAGCGACCGCATGGGCCCGCCGTCCAGCTGGAACACACCCAGGGTGTCGCCGCGAGCCAGCAGCTCGTAGGCGGGCTTGTCGTCCAGCGCCAGCTCGAGCAGGTTGATCTTGGTGCCGCGGTTCTTCTCGATCGCGTTGACCGCGTCGGCCATGATCGTAAGGTTGCGCAGGCCCAGGAAGTCCATCTTGAGCAGGCCGAGGCCCTCGCAGGTCGGGTAGTCGAACTGCGTGATGACCGCGCCGTCAGAGTGCCGGGTCCACACCGGGATGTGGTCGGTGATGGTCTCGGCGCTCATGATCACGCCGGCCGCGTGCACACCGGGCTGGCGGATCAGCCCTTCGATGCCCCGGGCCTTGTCGATGACCTGCTTGATCTCGGCTTCGGACTCGTAGAGCTGGCGCAGTTCGCCGGCCTCGTTGTACCGGGGGTGGCCGGAGTCGAAGATCCCGGACAGCGGGATGTCCTTGCCCATCACCGCGGCCGGGAAGGCCTTGGTGATCCGGTCGCCCAGCGCGTACGGGAAGCCGAGGACCCGGGTGGAGTCCTTGATCGCGGCCTTGGCCTTGATCGTGCCGTAGGTGACGATCTGCGCCACCTTGTCCGAGCCCCACTTCTCGGTCACGTAGCGGATGACGTCGGCCCGCCCACGTTCGTCGAAGTCCACGTCGATGTCGGGCATGGACACACGCTCGGGGTTGAGGAACCGCTCGAAGATCAGCCCGTGCGGGAGCGGGTCCAGGTCGGTGATGCCCAGCGCGTAGGCCACCAGCGAACCGGCGGCGGAGCCACGGCCCGGGCCGACGGCCACGCCGTGGTTCTTGGCCCACATGATGAAGTCGGACACGACCAGGAAGTAGGCCGGGAACCCCATCTGGCAGATGATGTCGATCTCGTAGCTGGCCTGCCGCTTGTGGTCCTCGTCGTAACCGTCGGGGAAGCGGCGGTCCATGCCCTTCCAGACCTCGGCCCGGAACAGGTCGGCCTCGCTGTCAAAGCCTTCGGGGATGGGGAACCGCGGCATGAGGTTGACGAAGTCGAACATGCCGGTGGTGTCGACCCGGTCGGCGATGAGGAGCTGGCTGTTGCGGCAGCCCTCCTGCCAGACCTCCGAGCTGTCGTTGCCGTACATCTCGGCCGCGGACTTGATGTAGTAGCCGCTGCCGTCGAACCGGAAGCGGTCCGCGTCGGCCAGGGTCTTGCCGGTCTGGATGCAGAGCAGCAGGTCGTGGCTGACCGAGTCGGTTTCCCTGGTGTAGTGGGAGTCGTTGGTCACGACCGGCGGGATATTGAGCTTCTTGCCGATCTCGATCAGGCCGTCGCGGACCCGGCGCTCGATGTCCAGGCCGTGGTCCATCAGCTCCAGGAAGTAGTTCTCCTTGCCGAAGATCTCCTGGTACTCGGCCGCTGATCGGAGGGCCTCGTCGAACTGGCCGAGCCGGAGCCGGGTCTGCAGCTCTCCGGACGGGCACCCGGTGGAGGCCATCAGGCCCCCGGCGTGCTGGGCCAGGATCTCCTTGTCCATCCGCGGCCACTTGACCAGCCAGCCCTCGGCGTAGGAGCGGGAGGACAGCTTGAACAGGTTGTGCAGGCCGGTCTTGTCCCGGGCCCAGATGGTCTTGTGCAGGTAGGCGCCGCTGGCCGAGACGTCGTCCTTCTTCTGGTGCGGCTGGCCCCAGAGAATGCGCTTGGTGTTGGTGCGGTGCTCGGGGGCGACGTAGGCCTCGATCCCGATGACCGGGGTGATGCCCGCGTCCTTGGCCTGCCGGTGGAACTCGGCCGCGCCGTACATGTTCCCGTGGTCGGTCATGGCCACGTGGGTCATGCCCTGCCGCTCGACCTCTTTGAACAGCTCCTTGAGGCGGGCCGCGCCGTCCAGCATGGAGTACTCGGTATGCACATGAAGGTGTGCGTACGGCTGACGGGTCGCGGGTTCCGCCATGGGCTGAGCCGCCTCCTTCTGGCATCCTTCGGACTTGCATCCTTCGGGCATGCTTCGCAGAGCCCGTTAGTGGCCGGGTGCTGGGCCCTGGTCGAGGCCCTGCGCCGGGGGTCACGCGGGCGTGCGTCATCCTTACCGAACGGTTCCGGGGGGAAGGCGGCACATGCCACACCCCGCCGGTGACCTGCTCCGTCAGTGCGGCGGAGCGTCGCCGGTGAGGCGGATTCCCGCCTCGAGGGGACCGTGCCGACCCGGTGAACCGAGCCTACATCGCCGGGCCTGGTCTCCGGCTCCCCACACGCCGGAGGCGCACGGAAAGGGGCTGGATTTCCGGTCCGGCCTGGTTCGGTCCGGATGGGCGGGCTGAGGCGGATCCTCAGGGGCCGCCACACCTGGACCACCCCGTCGGGCCGGTCCTATACCAGTACGCCGGCCACGTACCCGGTGTGACCAGTGTGACCGGTGTGACCGGTGTGATCAGTCAGCTCTCGGCGCGCAGAACGTCAAGCGCGTGCTGCAGATCGGCCGGGTAGTCGCTGCGGAATTCGACCCAGCGGCCGTCAACCGGATGATTGAAAGCCAGGCTGACCGCGTGCAGCCACTGCCGGTGCAAGTCGAGGTGGTCGGCGAACACCGGGTCAGCCCCGTACAGCAGATCGCCCACACAGGGATGCCGGATCGCCGACATGTGCACCCGGATCTGGTGAGTCCGCCCGGTCTCCAGACCGACGTCGACCAGGCTGGCGCCGCGGAACGCTTCGATCGTGTCGTAGTGGGTCACGCTCGGGCGGCCGTCAGCCACCACCGCGAACCGGCCGTCGCCGGACGGGTGCCGTCCGATCGGCGCGTCGATGGTGCCGCGCAGCGGGTCCGGATGGCCCTGAACCATGGCGTGGTAGCGCTTTTCGACCTCACGTTCCCGGAACGCCCGCTTGAGCGCGCTGTAGGCGTGCTCACTCTTGGCTACCACCATCGAGCCGGTGGTGTTGGCGTCCAGCCGGTGCACGATACCCTGCCGTTCGGCCGCGCCGCTGGTGGCGATGGTGTGCCCACTGGCCTGGAGCCCGCCGATCACCGTGGGGCCAGACCAGCCCGGCGCCGGGTGCGCGGCCACGCCGATGGGCTTGTTGACCACGATGATGTCGTCGTCCTCGAACGCCACCGTCAATCCTTCGACGGCGCGAGGCGGCTCCACCGGCCGGGGCGCGGGCAGCGTCACCTCCAGCGGATCCCCCGCCGTGACCCGGTCCGACTTGGCGGCCGGACGGCCGCCGACCAGTACGTTGCCTTCGCTGATGAGCTCGGCGGCACGGGACCGGGACAGGCCGAACATCCGGGCCAGCGCCGCGTCCAGGCGCTCGCCGTCGAGCCCGTCAGGCACCGGCAGATAACGCTGATCTGCCGTCATCCGTACCCTTTGGCTCGGCTTCTGTCGCCGGTGCCCGTTCGGCTGGCGCTGGTTCGGCTGGCGCTGGTTCGGCTCGCGCTGGTTCGGCTCGCGCTGAGCCGGCGCGCGCGGGCTCGGCCGGCGCCGGCCCGGAGGTGCGTGATTCCCTGGTGCCGTCCATGCGCAGGCCCAGGATGGCCAGCAGCACGGCGAGCACCCCGCCGCAGACGATGGCCGAGTCGGCCAGGTTGAACACGGGCCAGTGCGGCAACTCGATCCAGTCGACCACATCGCCGCGGAACAGCCCGGGCGACCGGAAGATGCGGTCCGACAGGTTGCCAGTGGCCCCGCCGAGCAGCAGTCCGAGCGTGATCGCCCACGGCAGGCTGCGCAGCTTGCGCGCGGTACGCAGGATGTAGACGATCACAACCGCGGCGATCACCGTGAACACGATCGTCGCCGACGTGCCGATGCTGAACGCGGCCCCGCTGTTGCGCAGCAGGAGCAGGGTCAGGAAGCCGCCGAGCAGCCGGATTGGGGCGTGGTGGGCCAGTTCGTGGACCACCACGATCTTGGTCACCACATCCAGGGCCAGCACGAACAGGGCGACCCCGATGACCACCGGGAGCTTGCGCCCCCGGACCGGCTCGGTGGGGCCGGAGGCCTCAGTGGCCTCGGTGGGGCCGGAGGCCTCGGGGGTATCGGGGACCGCGGCGGAGCCGGGGGGGACGGTCGGCTCGGACCCGTTGCCTACCGTCGCTCTTCGCGCTGCTTGCACGTGACGCAGAGTACCGCGCGCGGGAACGCCATCAGCCGTGCCTTGCCAATGGGCTCGCCGCAGGATTCGCACACTCCGTATGATCCCGCATCGATCCGCGCCAGTGCCTTCTCGGTCTGTTCCAGCAGCTGGCGCGAGTTGCTGGTCTTGACGAACTCGTGCTCGCGCTCGTAGGTCTTGACTCCGGCATCGGCCTCGTCGTCGCCCGCCTCGCGCAGGCCGTTGTTCAGCCGATCCGCCACGGCCGACTCGGCCTCGGCGATGTCCGCGCGCAGCCCGGACGCTTCTTCTTCGAGCGTCTGGCGGACTTCGGCCAGCTCAGCATCGGTCCACGGGTCCTCCCCGGGACGGACCGCGAGCGCGGCAGCGTCGGTGACGACTTGAACGGCGGCTTCGGAACGCGGGGCAGTGGCCATCTCGCGCCTCCCACGACGGGCAATAGATGATCATGAATGTGAACGTCAACGGAGAATAGGCGGTTACCGCGTACCTCTGCAAATGCAATTTCGCCATCTGGCCGCAAACGGATGCACGCTGCGCTAATGAAGGCGCGCCCGGGCCCGGGTGTCGGATATTCTGGAGGCCTGCACGGTGTTGAAGGGGACAGCTGCCGCTGACCGCCTGCCAGGAGCGAACCGGGGATGGTGTGAGCCCGGCGGCCAGGCCCAGCGGACCAGATCACCCCGGAGCCGCCGGAAGAACCGCCCCGGGTCACAGACCGCGCCACCCGGGACCCAGTAGACCCGGCCGCAGGAATCCTCGAGCGGGCCGTCCCCGCCGCACTCACCAGCGCCAGCTGACGGGTACGGAAACGACGGCCAAGGAGGGTGGTACCGCGGGGCCGCCGCAGCGAGCGGGGTCTCGTCCCTCTGGCAACGTCATATCTGTCCTTGCTGGAGGCACCACATCATGTCGCAGGCATCTGACCTGTCCCCGGACACACCACGGTTCCCCGCGCTGTCCGCGCAGATCGACCTGCCCGCGATCGAGCGTGAGATCCTGGGCCGCTGGGAAGCCTCGAACGTCTTCGAGCACTCGGTCAAGCAGACCGAAGGCGGCCAGCCCTGGACGTTCTACGAGGGCCCGCCCACCGCCAACGGCATGCCCGGTGTGCACCACGTCGAGGCCCGGGTGTTCAAGGACGTGTTCCCCCGGTTCAAAACCATGCAGGGCTTCTACGTGCAGCGCCAGGCCGGCTGGGACTGCCACGGGCTGCCGGTCGAGGTGGCGGTCGAGCGCGAGCTGGGAATCTCCGGCAAGAAGGACATCGAGGCCTACGGCATCACCGAGTTCAACGAGCGGTGCCGGGAGTCCGTGCTGCGGCACGTGGACGCCTTCACCACGCTGACCGAGCGGATGGGCTACTGGATCGACCTGTCCAAGGCCTACCGGACCATGGACCCGGCCTACATCGAGTCGGTCTGGTGGTCGCTGAAGGAGATATTCAAGCAGGGCCGGCTGGTCAAGGACTTCCGGATCAGCCCGTATTGCCCGCGCTGCGGGACCCCGCTGTCCGACCACGAGATGGGACAGCCGGACGTCTACCAGACCGTCCGCGACCCGTCGGTCACCGTGCGGTTCCCGTTGCTGAACCTGCCCGACGGCGCCCACCCGGATCTGGCCGGCGCCGACCTGCTGGTCTGGACGACCACCCCGTGGACCCTGGTGTCGAACACCGCGGTGGCCGTGCACCCCGAGGTGACCTACGTGCTGGCCCGCAAGTCGGGCGGCGGCGCCAATGGCGGTAACAGTGTGGTGCTGGCCGAGGCCCTGATGGCCCGGGTCCTGGGTGAGGGCTGGCACGTGGCGGCCCGGTTCCCCGGCCGCGAGCTGCTCGGCGCGACCTACCGCCGGCCGTTCGACCTGGTCGAGATCCCGGACGCGCACATCGTGCTGCCCGGCGACTTCGTGACCACCGAGGACGGCACCGGCCTGGTGCACATCGCCCCGGCCTTCGGCGCCGACGACATGCAGGTCACCCGGGCCCACGGGCTGCCGGTGGTGAACCCGATCCGGCTGGACGGCAAGTTCCAGGACAGCGTGCCCATGGTCGGTGGCATGTTCTTCAAGGACGCCGACCCACGGCTGGTCCAGGACCTGGCCGACCGGGGGCTGCTCTACCGGTCCGAGCCCTACGAGCACAGCTACCCGCACTGCTGGCGCTGCCACACGCTGCTGATCTACTACGCGCTGCCGTCCTGGTACGTCCGCACCACTGCGGCCAAGGACCAGCTGCTGGCCGAGAACGAGAAGACCAACTGGTACCCGCCCAACATCAAGCACGGCCGGTACGGCGAATGGCTGCGCAACAACGTGGACTGGGCTCTGTCCCGGACCCGGTACTGGGGCACGCCGCTGCCGTTGTGGGAGTGCGAGAACGACCACATCACCTGTGTGGGCTCGCGCGCCGAGCTGGCCGAGCTGGCCGGGCAGGACCTGTCCAGCCTGGACCCGCACCGGCCGTTCGTGGATGCGGTCACGTTCAGCTGCCCGGACTGCGGTGAGACCGCCCGCCGGGTCCCGGACGTCATCGACGCCTGGTACGACTCGGGCTCGATGCCGTTCGCCCGCTTCGGCGCGCCCTGGCAGCACGCCGAGGACTTCGAGCGGGCGTTCCCGGCCCAGTTCATCTGCGAGGCCATCGACCAGACCCGGGGCTGGTTCTACTCGCTGATGGCGGTGAGCACGCTGGTGTTCGGCCGCAATTCCTACGAGAACGTGGTCTGCCTCGGCCTGGTGGTCGACGAGGACGGCCGCAAGATGAGCAAGCACTTCGGCAACATCCTCGAGCCGCTGCCGCTGATGGACCGGCACGGCGCGGACGCGCTGCGCTGGTTCTTCGCGGCCTCGGGTTCACCGTGGGCGACCCGGCGCGTCGGGCACGCAACCCTGGACGAGATCGTCCGCAAGGTCCTGCTCACCTACTGGAACACGGTGTCGTTCCTGGCCCTGTACGCCAACGCGGCCGCCGCCGACGGCAACGCCTGGGGCCCGGACCGGCTTGGTGAGGCACCCGCGCCCGCGCAGCGCCCCGTGCTGGACCGCTGGGTACTGAGCGAGCTGCACACGCTGGTGCAAGACGTCACCAGCTTGATGGAAGGCTTCGACACCGCGGGCGCGGGCCGGCGGATCGCGGCGTTCCTGGACGACCTGTCCAACTGGTACGTGCGCCGGTCGCGGCGCCGGTTCTGGGAAGGGCCGCGGGCCGCGGCGTCTACTTCCGCGTTCGCCACCCTGTACGAGTGCCTGGAGACCGTGACCCGGCTGATGGCCCCGATCACGCCGTTCCTCACCGACCACGTGTGGAGCGCGCTGCGCACGCCGGACGCACCGGAGTCGGTACACCTGGCCCGCTGGCCCGAAGCGGACCCGGCTCTGATCGACGAGGAGCTTTCGGCCGAGATGGCCCTGACCCGGCGGCTGGTCGAGCTGGGCCGGTCGGCCCGGGCCACGGCCACGGTCAAGACCCGGCAGCCGCTGGCCCGGGCTCTGGTCGGCGCGGCGGGCTTCGGGTCACTGCCCGGCGAGCTGCGGGCCCAGGTGGCTGAGGAGCTCAACGTACACGAGCTGGAGCCGCTGTCGGCGGTCGGCGGCGATCTGGTCGATTACACGGTCAAGGCGAATTTCCGTGCCCTGGGTGGCCGGTTCAAGGGAACCACCCCGATCGTGGCCAAGGCCATCGCCGAGGCCGACGGGGCTGGTCTGGCGGCGGCGCTGCGGGACAGCGGCGAGGCCACGGTCACGGTGGACGGTGAGCCGGTTACGGTCGGCCCGGACGAGGTGATCGTGACCCAGACGCCCAAGGAAGGCTGGACCGTGGCCAGCGACGGTGGCGAGACAGTGGCCCTGGAGACCTCGCTCACTCCGGAACTGCGCCGCGAGGGTCTGGCCCGCGACGTCATCCGGCTGGTCCAGGACACCCGCAAGAGCGACGGCCTGGACGTGACCGACCGCATCCAGCTGTGGTGGGAAGCCAGCGCCCCCGAGCTGTCGGCGGCCATGGACGAGCAGGGCACGCTGATCGCCGGCGAGGTGCTGGCCACCGGCTACCAGGCCGGCCCGCCCGCAGCCGATGAAACCGACACGGCCGGCGGGGCTCGCGAGCACCACGATGCGGGCCTCGGTCTGACGTTCTGGCTGCGTAAGGCGTAATCCGGGCCGGTGCGGGCGGGCGGCCGCTCACCCGCACCGGCCCGCGTCACACCCGCCCGTATCGATACTTATATCGAAGGTCGCGTGGTGACCCGATCGGGTCAAGCGGGCAACCGCTCAGCGATGGTGCCGAGCGGTCAGTCGAAGGGTCAGTCGTCCTCTTCGCCGTCCGGCTGGCAGGCGCGGCACGGGGTGCACCCGGCCTTGCGGGCCTGCTCGACCGGCATCCGCTGCAGGTCGTTGTCGCCCATGAAACGGATCAGGATGCACTCGCTGCGGTGGTAGCGGGGCACGCCCGGGACCACGGTCACGTCCTGATCGCTGGGGACGGCGTCGCGGCTGGCGTCGCCGCCGCGGTCGCTGGTCTCCCGGGCCTTGCTCGGCTCGGGGTCGTCACCTTCGGCCGTTTCGGCTGTTTCGGCTGTTTCAGCCAGGTCAGCCGGGCTCTTGATCTCGGTGGCCGCGTCGGCCGCATCAGAATCGGCCGCGGGCTTCTGGTCTTCCTTGGGCGGCGCCGCGCTCGCCTCGGCCGCTGGCTTGTTCTCTTCAGCCTCGGCGGCGGGTTCCTGGGTGGCCGCGCTGACCGCGGACGCACTGCCCGCAGCCGCGGGCGGCTGGTCCTTGGCGGCCGCCGTTGTCTCGTAGTCCGGCTTGGCCGTGATGATCTTCTCGGCCCGGGTAGCGTCGGCCGGCTGCTGGACGCGCTCGGCTCGCGTGGCCTGGGCGGCCGGCTTGGCCTCCGCCGGCTGCTGGATACGCTCGGCCCGGGTGGCTTCGGCCGGGGCAGGCTCCGGTGTGCGCTGGGGGCTGCTGGGGCGACCGGGGCTGGGGCTGGCGGGCCTGGCTTCGCGCTCGCTGGTCTGGCGGCCGAGCTCCTGCTTTTCCGCTTCGCGCAGGTTCTTGGCCCAGTCCATCCGGGTTGGCTCGGGCTCCACGAACGGCTTGGCCGGCTGGCCCCGGTCGGGCCGGCCACGCTCCGGCCGGTTCTGGGCCGGGACGTTCGCTCGCCCGGGCTGCTGGGTCTGGCCCCGGCGCTCCCGCTCCTGGCGTTCGAGCTCCTGCTTTTCCGCCTTGCGCAGGTCCGCCGCCCAGTCCATCCGGGTCGGCTGCGGATCCACGAACGGCGGCTGTGACCGGGCCGGGCGCGACGGCTGGGAAGGCCGGGAGGGCCGGTCCTCGCGGAGTGGTTCGGGCCGGCGTCGCTCGGCCTGGGTGGTGAACTGCTCGTAGCCGGCGAAGGTGTGCAGTGGCTGGCTGCCGGTGTCCCGGGCGGTCCCGGTCTTTCCGGCCGACCCGGTCTTCCCGGGCGCCCCGGCAGTCCCCGCGCTCGTGGGCCGGGCTTCCCGGCGTTCGGGGCCCTGGGCCGCGGCTGTGGCGGCCGGGGTGGCCGCAGCGGTCACGGCGGGCTCGGGCCTGGCGCTCACCTCGTCGGCGTAGCCGTCGTGGCCGGTCTGGCCGGCGGCGATACCCTCAGGCTCCCGGCCGAAGAGCTCGGCCCGGTGCAGGATGGCCCCCAGGATCAGGAACAGCAGCGCCAGCGCGCTGACCCCGATCGCGATGTAGATCAGCAGCAGCTTGCTGGTGACGCCTCCCGCGATGAGTAGTCCGACCCCCACCACGACCAGCGAAGCGCTGAACCTGATCACAAGCGGTTCTCCCAGAACGCGCGGCCCCCAGCCACGTCAGTTGCGACGTCCCAGGCGGCGTCGCCCTCAATGTCTGTTTGGACATGAAAATACCCGCGGCCCGGATCGCGTTAGCTACCGGGCCGCGGGGGTGAATCTCAGCGGCGGTCGTGCGCCGGAGCGCCCTCGCCACCGTGGAAGCTACCCGCGTGCTGGACGACCTCGGGGACCGAGTACTGCCCGGTCGGCTGGGCGCCATTGCGCGGGCTGGGCTGGCCCAGACCCGACGGGATCGCTGGCTGAGCCGAGGATCCCATGGTCGGGAAGGCACCACTGTCGGTGACCCCGGCCTCCAGGTCGCGCAACTGGCCTTCCAGGTACGCCTTGAGCCGGCTGCGGTACTCACGTTCGAAGGCTCGCAGGTCGTCGACCCGGCGCTCGAGCTCCTCACGCTGCTGGACCAGGGAGCCCATGGCCTGACGGTGCCGCTCCTGAGCGTCGCGCTCCAGGCTCTCGGCCCGGGCCCGGGCGTCGCCGGTGATCTGCTCGGCCTGGCGGCGAGCCTTGGTCAGCACCTCGTCCGCTTCGCGGCGGGCGCGGCCCAGCGTCTCGTCCGCCTCGCGGCGGGCGTCGGCGATGGCCTGGTCGGCCGTCTGCTGGGCCAGCGACAGCACGCGCGCGGCCGTGTCCATGTTGTCCTCGGGCTGCGGCATCGAGCCCATCATGACGGGCTCGGGCTGCCGCTGCGGCGGCTCGGGCCGCTGCGGGGGCTCCGGAGGCATCATGTCCATCTTGGTCTCCGCCAGCGGTGAGCTAAGCGCAGGAACAGACGACTTGCCTCCCCGCAGGCTCTCAGCCAGCTTCGCCCGGAGCTCTTCGTTCTCCTGGATAAGCCGGTCGAGCTCAGCCTCGACTTCGTCGAGGAAGGCGTCGACCTCTTCCTCGTCGTAGCCGGGCCGGAGCCTGGTCGTACTGAACTGCTTATTCCGCACATCCGCGGGCGTCAGCGGCATTATGTCTCCTCGGCGCGCTTGGCTGCGATCTTCAGAACGGTACCCGATCAGATCCTCGGCACAACCACGTCCAGGAGGATCAGGATCACGATGAACAGCACCATGAAACTGAGATCAATGGCTACTGTACCTATGCGCAGGGGCCGTATGTAGCGACGTAGAAATTTTAGTGGTGGATCAGTCGCCGTGAAGATGCCTTCGGCGATGACCAAGATCACCCCGGTGGGCACCCACGACCGCGCAAACATCTGGATCCACGAGATGACCATCCGCGCGATGAGGATGACCAGGTAGATGGTCAGGAGGTAGGTCAGGACAACCTTAAGGATGCCCATGGCCCCGCCCTAGCGCCGGCGTGCCGCCACCGGCCGCAACGTAACTGGTCCGCATCTCACCGTCACTGGTAGTCCGTTAGCTCTGGTTGAAGAAGCCACGTTCCGCGATGCGAGCCTTGTCCTCTGCCGTCACGTCGACGTTGGCGGGAGAGAGCAGGAAGACCTTGTTGGTCACCCGCTCAATGCTCCCGTGCAGGCCGAAGATCAGGCCTGCCGCGAAGTCGACCAGACGCTTGGCGTCGCTGTCGACCATCTCGGTCAGGTTCATGATGACGGGGATTCCCTCGCGGAAGTGCTCCCCAATGGTACGTGCTTCATTGTAGGTGCGAGGATGCAGCGTCGTGATCCGCGTGAGGTCGGTCGTGTGGCGGGCGCTCTCCTGGCGTACCGGCGCCGACATGAAGGGGCTGGGCCCGCTGTGACCGTTCGGGCTCGGCCCAGGCTGACCGTCGAGGTCCTCCGGTCCGTCGAACCCCTCGGCCTGCTCGTCGTACTCCTCGTACTCTTCGTACGACTCGTACCCGTCCTGGTAGCGGTGTTCGTCCTCCACAAGGCCGAGGTAGACCGCCATCTTGCGCATTGCGCTGGCCATCCGTCAGTCCTCCGTCGTGCCAGTCTGGCAGCCCCCCGGCGCTAGCCCGGAAGGCATTACCTTCCGGAACCCCCCGCAACTCCGACTGCGAATCCACTCCCGCACGCTGCCGTGCCGCGAGCCCATTCAAGGCTCACGCGAGGGACATTACATGACACGGGCCCTCCGATCGCCGAGCAACGCCGTACCAATTCGCAGATGTGTCGCACCAGCCTCAACCGCCGCCTCCAGGTCTGCGCTCATGCCCGCCGAGATCATCGTCGCCGCAGGCTGGACGGCCCGGACCGCGGCTGCGGCGGCGTCCAGCCCGGCGAACGCGCGGGCCGCGGGTACGCCCAGCGGCGCGACCGCCATCACTCCGCCCAGCCGCAGGCCGCCCCCACCGGTGGCGCGGCCGGCGGTACCACCGTCCGTGCCGTTCTCGGCCTCGATGGCCTGCGCCAGGCCGGTCACCGCACCGGGCGCGGCGCCGCCCCGGCCCGGGTCGCCGTCCGGGCCTTCCAGGCTGACCTGGATCAGGGCGGTGAGCGGACGTGGCCGGCGCCGGGCCGCCCGGCCCAGCGCGTGCACCAGCCGGAGCCGGTCCACCGAGTGAATGACGTCGGCGTAGCGGGTGACGCTGGCCACCTTGTTGGTCTGCAGCTGGCCGACGAAATGCCAGGTCAGATCGAGGTCCGCGCAGGCCGCGGCCTTGGGTGCGGCCTCCTGGTCCCGGTTCTCGCCGAAGTCCCGCTGGCCGAGTTCGTACAGCAGCCGGACGTCGGAGGCAGGCCAGGTCTTGGTCACCGCGATCAGCGTGATCTCGTCCCGCGACCGGCCCGCCGCCGCACACGCGGCCTCGATACGGGCCCACACCTCATTGAGCCCATCGGCCAGTTCAGCCCGGCGCTGTTCGGGACTGCCCGGCTCGGACCGACCCGGCTCAGACCGGTGCTGCTCGCTCACCGGCCGTCTGATTACTTGAGGAAGTCGGGCACGTCCAGGTCATCTTCTTCTTCAAAGATGACCGCACGCCGCCGGGTGGTGGCCACGTCGAACACCCGCTGCGCCGACCCGTCCCGTCCGGCCGCGTCCGAACTGGACCCGTTCTGGCCGGAGCCGGAACCGTTTCCGCCCGGGTGCGGGCCACTGTCCGCCTCGGCGGCGGGGCTGGACGAAGAC
>DATDIH010000254.1:0-14866 GCA_036521155.1 Streptosporangiaceae bacterium | reverse complement strand
ATATACCGTATGCTTATAGCGTATACATTGAGCAAGCCCCCGGAGGTGGGTCATGCGAATTCTGCTCAGCGACGGCGCCGGGCTGGCCGCCCGGCAGTGCGCCACCGTGCTCTCTCAGCTTGGCCACGAGGTCGAGGCCCTGAGCCCCGAACCCTGGTGCCTGTGCCGGTTCACCGGCCAGGTCCGGGCCGTGCACCGTGTCCCGGGGATCGGCGCCGACCCGTTCGGCTGGCTGGACGCCGCCCTGGCCGTGGCCACCCGGACCGGCGCCGAGGTCCTGCTGCCGGTCCAGGAGCAGGTCGCGGTCATGTCCCTGGCCCAGGACCGGATCGCCGCCGCCGGGCTGCTGACCGCCGTGCCCGGCTTCGGCGCGCTGGCCCAGGTGCAGGACAAGGTGTCGGCCTTCCGCACGCTGGCCCGGCTCGGCCTCCCGCAGCCGCCCGCCACCGTGGTCACCAGCCCGGACGAGCTGCTGGCCACGGCCGAGCTGCCGGTGTACGCCAAGACCCCGATCGGCACGGCCTCGGCCGCCGTCCAGTACGTGCCGGGCCGGGCCGAGCTGGGCCAGCTGGCGGCCAGCTGGCCCGGGCCGGGGGCCAGCCTGCTGCTGCAGCAGCCCGTGCCGGGGCCGCTGGCCATGGTCCAGTCGGTGTTCGCCCGGGGCCAGCTGGTGGCGTTCCACGCCAACCTGCGGACCCGGGAGGGAACCGGCGGCGGGGCCAGCCACAAGCTCGGCCTGGCCCTGCCCGCGGCCCGCGAAGCGATCACGACGCTGGGCTCGGCCCTGGACTGGCACGGCGCGCTCTCGGCCGACGTGATCCTGGGCGGCCACGAGCCCCAGTTCATCGACATCAACCCGCGGCTGGTGGAGCCGGTGAACGCCTTCCGGTCCGGCGTCGATCTGGCCGGCACGCTGGTCGAGGTGGCCAGGTCCGGCCACGCGCCGGCCCAGCCGGCCGGTATCCCGGGGGTCCGCACCCACCAGCTGCTGCTGGCCGTGCTGGGCGCGGCCCAGCAGGGCCGGCGGCGCGGCGTCCTGCGTGAGCTGGGGCAGGCGCTGACCCGGACCGGGGACTACCGCGGCAGCACCGAGGAACTGACTCCCGGCTGGTCCCTCCCGGTGCTGGCCGCCGCCCTGGCCACGGTGGCGGCCCCGGCGGCCGGACGCTGGTTCGCCGACGGCGCCACCAGCGCCTACTCCCTGACCCCGGCCGCCTGGCAGGAACTTCGCAGCGGACCGATGAGCCAGGCTCCCCACCTTCGTTCAAATGAGAGCAAGGTCATTTTCCGGGGCGCAAGGGAGACGTGATGAGCACAGTGATCACGCACGCGGTGGTGTCGGTGGACGGCTTCATCGCCGACAAGAACGACGAGGTCGGGCCGCTGTTCGACTGGTACTTCAACGGCGACGTCCCGATCGAGAACAGCTCGGGCATGAAGGTCTCGCAGGCCTCGGGCGAGTACGTCAACAACATGTGGGCCAGCATCGGGGTGGTGGTGATGGGGCGGCACATGTTCGACATCACCAACGGCTGGGAGGCGTCCCCGCCCGCCGGTGACCACGTGGTCGTGGTCTCGCACCGGCCCCGGCCCGCGGACTGGCACCCCGAGGCCTCGCACTACCACTTCGCCGGCGACGTGACCGCGGCGATCGCCAAGGCCCGGGAACTCGCTGGCGACCGCGTGGTGGCCGTGTGCGCGGGCGACGTCGCGGGCCAGGCGCTGGCGCTCGGGCTGGTGGACGAGGTGGCCATGGACGTCGTGCCGGTGGTGTTCGGCTCGGGCAAGCGCTACTTCGGCCCGGTCGACGGCCAGCATCTACTCGAGGACCCGGACACGGTGATCCCGGGCGACCGCGTCCTGCACCTGCGCTACCGGGTCAGGCAGCCCGGCTGAGGAACGCCTCGACGCCGGCCATGCTCGGTAGCTGGGCTGCATAAGCTGCTGACAATGGACCTCTCGGTCGCGGGGCTGGCCGCGCTGCTGGCGGGCACCGAGCCACGCCTGGCCGGGGTCCGGCTGATCGCGCTGGACGGGCGCTCCGGGTCGGGCAAGACCTGGCTGGCCGAACGGCTGGCCGCCCCGATCGGCGCCCCGGTGATCCACCTGGAGGACCTCTATCCGGGCTGGGACGGGCTGGCCGGCACCGCCGAAGTCCTCTCCGACTGGGTGACCGGTCCGCTGGGCCGCGGGCAGCCGGCCCGCTGGCGCCGGTTCGACTGGGCGGCCATGAGCTACGCCGAGTGGCACACCACCGGGCCGGCCGACGTGATCATCCTGGAGGGCTGCGGCAGCATCCGGACCCGGCTGGCCGGCACCTACGCGGCCCGGATCTGGGTCGAAGCCCCGGCCGTCACCCGCCGCGAACGCCTGCGGGCCCGGCCGGACTGGCTTGCCTACGAGCCGCACGCCGGGCAGTGGGCGGCGGCCGAGGACCGGCTGTACCGGGCCGAGCAGACCCGGCAGCGGTGCGACTTCATCATCGCGAACCCGGCCGCCGGCGGCGTGGTCACGGTCCGGCGGCAGGCTTGGGCTGGACGGTGAAGCCGAGGGTGCCGAGCACCTTGACGGCGCCGCCGCGGCCGCCTTCGAAGTCACCGGGGGCCAGGCGCTGGCCGGTGGCGAGTTCGTAGGCGGTGCCGAGAATGGCCTTGGGCGGATAGCGGCGTCCGTCCCAGATCAGATCGTAGGTGGTGGTCGGCCCGAAGCCGTGCGCGGAAAAGAACTCGTCCGGCCCGAGCCGGTCATATTCGGTGAGCGCGCGCACCACGTCTTCGCGCCCCACCGGTTTCCAGGCGACCATTCCTTTTCCTTTCTGCGGGCGGGGTGGCCGCGGCCGTCTCAGACCAGGTGCTCGCCGCCGTCGACGGGCAGCGAGACACCGGTGAGGAAGCCGTTGGTCAGCGCGGCCAGCGCGGCCGCCGCGACGTCCTCGGGGGTGCCGATGCGCCGGGCCGGGTTGGCCTCGGACCGGGCCGCGAACAGCGCCGCCTTGCGGTCGGCACCGAGCGCGTCGTAGGCGCCGGTGTCGATGGTGCCGGGGGCGAGGGCGTTGACCCGGATCGGGGCCAGTTCGACGGCCAGCCCGGCCACGACCGCGTCCACGGCCGCGTTGGTGGCGGCCACCGCCAGCATCCCCGGGGCCGGCTTGAGCGCGGTCGCCCCCGACATGAACAGGAACGATCCGTCCGGCGGCAGGTGACCGGCCAGGTGCTTGGCCAGCAGGATGGGCCCGATGACCTTGGTGCTGAGCGAGGCGCCGACCAGCGGGCCGGTCAGCTCGGCGTAGCCGCCGCGGGCGCGGGCGGACGCGGTCGCCACCACGTGGTCCAGGCGGGGCAGGCGGCCGGCCAGCGCGGCGATGGAGGCCTCGTCGGTCACGTCGACCGGCTCGGTGCCGACGTCCAGGCCGCGGTAGGCGGCGGCCAGGTCCTCCGGGTGCCGCCCGGCCGCGACGACCCGCCCGCCCGCCTCGCCGACGGCCAGGGTGATGGCGCGGGCGATGCCGCTGCCGCGGCCGATCACCAGCACGGTCCGGTCCTTGAGGGAAGGCATCGGTGCTCTCTTTCCGCCGTTACTCCTTGCGACGGAAATCAGCTTGGCACGCGATGATGGGCCGGACCAGAGGCCGCTGCCTTCGATTAAATAATGGCCGTTATAAAACCCATTTATATCGAAGGTAGTGTGTTTCACCAGCCGGGCCGACCCTGAGGATCTTTCGGTGCGCGGGACCAGGCCGGTCCGGGACCGGGCCACGGGCCCGGCTGGGCTTCCGGTCAGGGGTGGGCGTCCCAGTGGCGGCGCAGGGCCGCGGCCAGCTCGGCGGCCCGCTCGTCCGGGAAGAACAGGCGACCGCCGTCGATCTCGGCCACCTCGGTGGCGCCGGGGATGGCGTCCCGCAGCCAGTAGGCCCACTTGCGGTCGAAGAACCGGTCGGCCGTGCCCCACACGATCACCGTGGGTACCTGCAGACGGCGCAGGGCGGGCTCGGCGGCCAGCAGGTCACGGCGGTGCAGGGAGGTCATGAGGCGCTGGAACTGGCGGGCCCGTGGCGGGCTGCCGAGCACCGGGTCGAGCATGGCCTTGGACACGTCCACCGGCAGGCGGGTCACGTCCTGGTAGCCGCTGCCGAAGAAGCGCTGGCGGCCGCGGGCCGGGTCGCTGGTCAGCCACCCGGCCAGCCGCCACAGCGGCAGGCCCAGGCGGAGCAGCAGGTCGGCGGGGCGCAGGGCCGGGGGCGGCATGTTGGTGTGGGCCTCACAGTTGGTGAGGGCCAGGGTGTGCAGCCGCTCGGGATGGGTGGCCGCGAACACCTGGGACACCGCGCCGCCGGTGTCGTTGGCGACCAGGTCGACACCGGTCAGGTCGAGGGCGTCGCAGCAGTCTTCGACGAAGCGGGCCAGGCCGGGCAGGGTGAAGTCCTGGTCCGGGGCGGCCGGGGTGTGGCCGTGCAGCGGCAGGTCCAGGGCGACGCACCGGCGCTGGCCGTCCAGCTCGGCGATGACGTTCCGCCACAGGTAGCTGCTGGTGCCAACGCCGTGCACGAAGAGCACCGGGCGGCCGGGACCGCCGGTGTCGACGTAGCTGGCCGGGCCGGACCGGGTGCGGACCTGGCTGCGGTGCTTGTCCAGGCGTTCCAGCTCGCTGATCATGAAGCTTCTCCCTTCCCGGGTGACCGGGCCGATAGGATTGCAGAAAGACCGACTGTCGGTCCAACTCTGATAAACCGACTGTCGGTCTGTCAATGGAGTTTCGGGTTTCGGGCGAGGCCGGGAGTGGATGAACAGGAACATCGAGCGGGGCCAGGCCACCAGGACCCAGCTGATCGAGGTCGCGACCGGGCTGTTCGCCGCCCGCGGCTACGAGGGCACGTCGATCGAGGCGGTGCTGGCCGAGTCCGGCACCAGCCGCGGCTCGCTCTACCACCACTTCGCGGGTAAGGACGCGCTGTTCCTGGCCGTGCTGGAGGACGTCGGCACTACGGTGACCGCCCAGGTCACCACGGCCATGGCGGGCGCCGAAGACCCGGTCGCCGAGCTGCGGGCCGGCCTGCTGGCCTGGATCCGGCTGGCCGGCGACCCGGTCATCCGCCAGGTCATGCTGATCGACGCGCCGACCGTGCTCGGCTGGGAACGCTGGCGGGAACTGGACGAGCAGGGCCCGCTGGGCTTCATCCGGGCCGCGCTGGCCTACGCCGCCGGGCAGGGCCGCATCGACCCGGCCCAGGTGGACACGTTCGCCCACATCGTGCTGGCCGCCGCCAACGAGGTCACGATGATGATCGCCCGCGCCGATGACCCGGCCGCCGCGCTCAGCGCCGAGGAGAGCGCCTTCACCGGATTCCTGGATCGCCTGCTGGGCAAGCCTTCCGCGTGAGCAGCCAGCCCCTTACCGGAACGGCCAGACCGGCGGACACGGGGCATGCGGGCGGATACCGTGATGACCGATCTGGACGTCACCGAACATTATTTGAGGTTCAACCGCGCTGAAATGGCCGGAGGCGGGTAGGCGCGCGCAGACATGTCATTCCTCAGGGCACTTCAGACATCCTCCCGTTACCGGCTGGACGACAAGATCGGCACCGGCGGCTACGGCGAGGTCTGGCGCGCCACCGACGTCCTGCTCGGCCGGCCGGTCGCGGTCAAGCAACTGCCCCCGAACCGGGCCCGGAGCGAACAGACGCTGATCCGGTTCCGGGCCGAAGCGCAGCGGGCCGGGTCGCTGGGCCACGTGAACATCACCCGCGTCTACGACTACGTGGAGCCGGCCCCGCCCGATCCGCCGTTTCTGGTCATGGAGCTGGTCGACGGCCCTTCGGCCGCGCAGGTGCTGGCCTGCGGCGCGCTGCTCCCGGCCCAGGCCATGAGCGTCGTGGCCGAGGCCGCGGCCGGCCTGCAGGCCGCGCACGAGGCCGGGTTCGTGCACCGGGACATCAAGCCGGCCAACCTCCTGCTGACCGGGGCCGGCCAGGTCAAGGTGACCGACTTCGGCGTCTCCTACGCGATCAATTCCCTGCCGATGACCAGCAGCAACACCCTGCTCGGGACGCCCGGTTACGTGGCCCCGGAGCGGCTCACCGGAGGTGGGGTGACCGCGGCCGCTGACCTGTACGCGCTCGGGATCGTGGCCTGGGAGTGCCTGACCGGCCGCCCGCCGTTCCGCGGCATGCCGATCGAGGTCGTGGTCGCCCACCGCGACCAGCCGCTGCCGCCCCTGCCCGCCTCGGTGCCCGCCGAGGTGGCCGTCCTGGTCGCGGAGCTCACCGCCAAGGATCCCGCGGATCGTCCGGACAGTGCCGGCGAGGTCGCCCGCCGGGCCGCCAGGCTACGCGACCGCCTGGCCCGGGAGGCCGGAGTCTCCGCGTGCCCCCTGGCCGGGCCGTGGTCGTGGGCCGGCCATGACGGGCCGTCCGGCCCGGTCGGGGTCAGCACGGTCCCCAGCAGCGAGATTGACCTGTTCAAGCGGGCGTTCGGCCAGCCGTCGCCGCCGATCTCGCTTGAGCAGCCGCCGGTCCCGCCGGAGCCGCCGGAGCCGCCAGCGTCGCCGGAGCCGCCACCGGCCCGGCGCCGGTCCCGCTGGCCGCGGCTGGCCCTCGGTGCGGTGGCCGCGGCGCTGGTCGCCACCGTGGTGACCGTGACCCAGCTGACCGGGGCCGGGACCCTGGCTCACCAGCCACCCGGCTCGGCCGGCCAGCGCTCCCGGAGCGCATCAGCCACCCCGCAACCGGGCGGCCAGCACGCCGGCACGTCCCCGGCCGGGCGCCCCACGACGGGAGCGGCCGGTGGCCCCGGCGTGGGCACCGCCCCGCAGGCCAGCACCCGTCCCGCCGGCACCGCGCCCGCGGTCTCCGGCAGCCGCCCGGCCACCACCGCCAGCGCCAGCCCCACCCCCAGCCCGACATCCAGCACCGGGAACGGCAAGGGCAAGGCGAAAGGCAAGGGCAAGGGGAAGGGCAACGGAAACGGGAACGGGAACGGGCAGGGTAACGGCTGACGTCCGCGCCGCGTCAGCTCAGGGCCACGCTTACCGCGTGCAGGATCAGGCCCACCAGCGCGCCGACCACGGTGCCGTTGATGCGGATGAACTGCAGGTCCCGGCCCAGCAGCAGCTCCAGCTGACTTGACGTCTCGCGGGCGTCCCAGCGCTCGATGGTGCCGGTGACCAGGCCGGCCAGCTCGTCGTGGTACTGCTCGGCGACCGCGCGGGCGCCCGACTCGATCATGCGCTCCAGGCCGTCGGCCAGCCGCTGGTCCGATTCCAGGCGGCGGCCCGCCGCCATCAGCAGGTCGGTCAGCCGGCGGCGCAGCTCGGAGTCGGGGTCGGCCGCCTGGGCCCGCAGCGTCTCCTTGGCCCGCTGCCACAGCGTCGATGACCAGTCCCGCAGCGCGGTGCTGCCGAGCACGTCCCGCTTGAGCTGCTCGCCCCGGGCCCGCAGGCCCGGGTCGGTCTCCAGCCGGTCCGGCAGCCCGGCCAGCCAGGCCTCGAACTGCCGCCGGGTCGCGTCGTCGGGGTCGGCCGCCATGGCCGCCAGCCGGTCCCGCAGCCGGTGGTACAGCCGGTCGAACACCCGCCGGTAGGCCAGGTCCGGTATCCAGCGGGGCGCCTCGGCCTCGAACATGTCGCGCAGCTCGATCTGGTGCCCCTCCAGGTAGCCGTCGGCCGCGGCCAGCAGCTCGTTGAACAGCTCGGCGCCGTGGCCGCCCGCGATGACCACCCGCAGCACCCGGCCCGCCAGCGGGGCCACCTCGACCGAATCGACCACCCGGGTCAGCTCGGCGGTGATCACGCGCTGGACGTCCTCGTCGCGCAGGGCCTCGGTCACCGTGACCACCACGTCGGCGGCCCGCCCGGCGAACCGGGCCGCCGAGTCCCGGCCGGACAGCCAGGACGCCAGCCGGGGCACCAGGCCCGCGGCCCGGATCCGCTCGGCCAGCACGTCGGCCGACAAGAAGTTCTCCTGGACGAACTGGCCCAGGGTGGCCGCGAACTGGTCCTTGCGCTCCACGATCAGCGCGGTGTGCGGGATGGGCAGGCCCAGCGGGCGGCGGAACAGCGCGGTGACCGCGAACCAGTCGGCCACGCCACCGACCATCGACGCCTCGGCCCCGGCCTGCACGAAGCCGAGCAGGGTGCCGTGGTGGCCGAACGCGGTGACCACCACGAACAGCACCGTCACCGCGCCCAGCAGAGCGGTCGCCCGGCGCCGGGCCACGGCCAGGGCGCGGGTCCGGTCCGCCGTTGACTCCTGCGCGTGGGCCCGGATCGGCGGTGCCGGTGTCGCGGCAGCAGGTTCCATGCCGCCACCATATTGATGGTCCAGGTCACGCCACCGGCGGCCCCGGGTCCGCACGAAATGACGGTGGTGGCCGCTATCGTCGGCGGCATGGGCCACGGCACGACCCTCGACTTCGACCTCGCCACCCTGCGCCGGGCCATCGGCGGGGGCAGCTTCGTCCGGGGGACCGAATACGCGCGGCAGCAGGCGGTGCTGCGCGTCGACTGGGACCCGGACGGCTCCGCGCTGCGGGGGATGGTCCAGGGCCAGGGCGGTCACGTCTACCGCACGGCCGCGTTCCTGACCCTGGCCCCGGGGCAGCCCGCCAAGTTCGACATGGGCGAGTGCAGCTGCCCGGTCTCGTTCAACTGCAAGCACGTGGTCGCGCTGGTCATGACCGCGGTGGGGTCGGGCACGATCGAGCCCCCGGCCCCGCCCCGGGCCGCGGCCTGGGACCAGTCCCTGGACTCGCTGCTGGGCCCGGTCCCCCGGCCCGGGCCACGCCCCAGCGCCCTGGCCATCGAGCTGGCCCTGACCGGCGGGGCGGGCCAGGCCAGCTGGGGTGGCCCGGCCCCGCTGGGCCTCACCGCCCGGCTGGTCCGCCCGGGCCGCACCGGCTGGGTGACCGGCGACCTGAGCTGGGCCCGGCTGGACACCTTGCGCCTCGGCTCCGCCCACAACGACCAGCAGGTGCGGCTGCTGCGCGAGCTGTACGCGCTCTACCAGGCCTCCAGCGACCACCGCGGCCTGCACGGCTACGTCTGGGGCCAGGACCGCACCATCGAGTTCTCGGCCATCGGCTCCCGCCAGCTGTGGCCGCTGCTGGACGAGGCCCGCGCGGCCGGGGTGGCCCTGGTCCAGCCCGGCCCGGCCGGCGAGCTGCCCGGGTACGACGAGGCCGACTTCTGCCTGGACGTGACCCGTGAGGCCGACGGCGGCCTGCACATCGTGCCGGTGGTCAGCGTGACCGGCCGCGACCCCGCGGTGCCGGTGGTGTTCATCGGCGCCGACGGGCACGGCGCGGTGTGCCTGGACCGGGACCAGCCCCGGGACGGCGACCCCGGGCAGTGGCCGTTCCGGCTGGCCCGCCTGGCCCGGGCCGTGCCGGCCGCCCTGCAGCGGATGGCCCTGCAGGGCACGCCGCTGCAGGTGCCCGCGGCCGACGAGCCCCGGTTCCAGCGGCAGTACTACCCGCGGCTGCGGCAGGCCGCCACGCTGACCAGCTCGGACGGCTCGGTCAGCCTGCCCGAGATCGGCGGTCCCGAGCTGGTGCTGTCGGCCCGGTACGGCGACGGGCACGACCTCGACCTGAGCTGGGCCTGGGCGTACCGGATCGGGGACTCGGCCCTGCGCGCGCCGGTGTCGCCGGACCCCCGGCCCGGCGGCTACCCGCGGGAGGCCGGGCCCGAGGACACCGGCTTCCGGGATCCGGCCGCCGAGCGGGCGCTGCTCGACGGCCTGGACACCGTGGGCCTGCCGCTGCGCGAGTACGGGCTGCTCCAGCCGGGCCGCGGCACGACCCGGCCCGGCGGCCGGGCCCGCCCGCTGGCCGAGACCCTGCTGCCGAACATCCGGCTGACCGGCATGGCCACCATGCGGTTCACCACCGGGCTGCTGCCCCGGCTGACGGACCAGCCCGGGCTGACCGTCGAGGTCAGCGGCGAGCCCGCCGACTACCGGGAAGCGGACGAGTCGCTGCGCATCGCGGTCTCCACCACCGAGGTGCCCGGCGACAACGACTGGTTCAACCTCGGCGTGACCCTCACCGTGGAGGGCCGGGAGGTCCCGTTCCTGGACGTGTTCCTGGCCTTGAGCCGGGGCGACACCGAGGTGCTGCTGCCGGACGGCGCCTACTTCTCCCTGGACCAGCCCGAGCTGCGGGCGCTGGCCCGGCTGATCGACGAGGCCCGGTCACTGCAGGAACTCCCCCCGGACCAGCTGCGCATCAGCCGCTACCAGGCCGGGTTCTGGGACGAGCTGACCACGCTGGGCGTGGTGGCCGAGCAGGCCGCGTCCTGGCGGAAGCAGGTCGACGGCCTGCTGGCGGCGACCGTGCCCGACCCGCCGCCGGTCCCGGCCGGGCTGCGGGCCGAGCTGCGGCCGTACCAGCGGGACGGGTTCGGCTGGCTCACGTTCCTGTGGCAGCACCAACTGGGCGGGATCCTGGCCGACGACATGGGCCTGGGCAAGACCCTGCAGTGCCTGGCCCTGATCAGTCACGCCCGCGAGCGGGACCCGGCCGGCGGCCCGTTCCTGATCGTCGCCCCGACCAGCGTGGTCGCCAACTGGGTGCTGGAGGCGGCCAAGTTCACCCCCGGCCTGCACGTGGTGCCGATCTCGGCCACCACCCGGCGCCGCGGCGCCGGGCTGGGCGAGCTGATCGAGGGAGCCGACGCCGTGGTGACGTCGTACACCCTGCTGCGCTCGGACTTCGCCGCCTACGCCGAGCTGGCCTGGTCCGGGCTGCTGCTGGACGAGGCCCAGCACGCCAAGAACCGGCAGTCCAAGGTGTACCAGTGCGCCCGCCGGCTGACCGCCCCGACCAAGATCGCGATTACCGGCACCCCGCTGGAGAACAACCTGATGGAGCTGTGGTCGCTGCTGTCGATCGCGGGCCCGGGCCTGTTCCCCAGCCCGGAGCGGTTCCGCGAGTACTACAGCAAGCCGGTCGAGCGGATGGGCGACCGCGAGCGGCTGACCCAGCTGCAGCAGCGGATCCGGCCGCTGGTCCTGCGCCGGCTCAAGGAGCAGGTCGCGGCCGAGCTGCCGGCCAAGCAGGAGCAGGTGCTGGAGGTCGACCTGCACCCGCAGCACCGGAAGGTCTACCAGACCCGGCTGCAGCGGGAGCGGCACAAGGTCCTGGGCCTGATCACCGACCCGAACTCCAACCGCATCGCGATCTTCCGCTCGCTGACCCTGCTGCGCCAGCTCAGCCTGCACGCCGGGCTGGTCGACGACGACTACGCCGAGCTGGCCTCGGCCAAGATCGACACGCTGCTGGAGCACCTGGACGAGGTGCTGGCGGGCGGCCACCGGGCCCTGGTGTTCAGCCAGTTCACCGGCTTCCTGGGCAAGGTCCGCGAGCGGCTGGAGGCCGACGGCATCCCCTACTGCTACCTGGACGGCAGCACCCGGGACCGGGCCGGCGTGGTGGCCCGGTTCAAGGACGGCGCCACCCCCGTCTTCCTGATCAGCCTCAAGGCCGGCGGGTTCGGGCTCAACCTCACCGAGGCCGACTACTGCTTCCTGCTCGACCCCTGGTGGAACCCGGCCACCGAAGCCCAGGCCGTGGACCGGGCCCACCGGATCGGCCAGACCAGGAACGTCATGGTCTACCGGCTGGTGGCCCGGGACACCATCGAGGAGAAGGTGATGGCGCTGAAGGCCCGCAAGGCCCAGCTGTTCTCCGACGTCCTCGGGGACGCCAGCACCTTCGGCGGCACCCTCAGCGACGAAGACATCCGCGCCCTGCTCGACTGACCAGCCCGCCAGCGATGAGTTCCCCCGGCCGCCGCCGTCTGCCCATCATGGCCACCAACCACGGAGGAAACTGTGACTCAGCTGCTGAGGGTTCAGAACTTCACTATCTCGGCCGACGGGATCGGCGCCGGCGAGGACCAGACCCTGGAGCGGCCGTTCGGCCACGTCGACCCGGGGCAGCTGATGCGCTGGGTCTTTGACACCAACAGCTGGGTCTACCGCTCCGGATCCAACGGGAGCCGGGGCCTGGACGACTACATCATGCGGGACTACCCCCGGAACATCGGCGCCGAGATCATGGGCCGCAACAAGTTCGGCCCGGTGCGCGGGCCCTGGCCCGACCACGAGTGGCGCGGCTGGTGGGGCGAGGACCCTCCGTTCCACACCCCGGTGTTCGTCCTGACCCACCACGCGCGGCCGTCGATCACGCTCTCCGACACCACGTTCCACTTCGTCGAGGGCGAACCGGCCGAAGTCCTCGCGCAGGCCCGGGAGGCCGCGCAGGGCCAGGACGTCCGGCTCGGCGGTGGGGTCAGCACCGTCCGCCAGTTCCTCGACGCCGACCTGGTCGACACCATGCACGTGGCGGTGGCGCCGGTGGAGTACGGGACCGGCCTGCGCCTGTGGGACTCCCCCGACGAGCTGCGCGACCGGTTCCACCTGGAGGTCGTGCCCAGCCCGAGCGGTGTGGTCCACCACCTGTTCTGGCGAAAGTAACCCGGGCGGCGGGCCCTCAGGAGTTCCCGAACGCGGGGTCGCTGATGCTGGGCCGCCCGGTCTCGACGTGGCCGGCCAGGCGGCGCAGGTAGCCCGGGTCCCCGGCCGCGGTCACCGACGGGTGAGCGGGCCGGAACGAGACGGCGGACCCTAGGTGAGGGCGCCGCCGATGAACGACAGGGTGAGGTCCTGCAGGTGGCGCCGGGTGGCGTCGGGGACCGCGCGCAGCGGGCCCGCCCCGGCCAGCACGGCCGTTCCGTGCACCGTGGCCCAGATGGGGTACTCGATGCCGTCGCGGCGCTGGGGGTCGAGGACACCGGCGTCGACGAGCTCATCGAGCACCGTGCGGAGCTGACCGAGCGGGGACCGGTCGGGGCTGCCGTCGCGGGGAGCGCCGTAGGCGTGCTGCTCCGGGACCGCGAACGCGGTCGCGAACCAGCCCGGTTCGGCGTGTGCGAACTCCAGGTACGCGGTCCCGATCGCGGCCAGCCGGCCGGCCGCCGCGGCCGGGTCGCCGGGCGGGCCGGGCACCCGCGCTACGCCCGCGGCCATCCGGCCGGCGAGTTCGGCCATGGCCGCCGCGCAGACCGCGGCCAGCAGCTCGTCGCGGCCGGCGAAGTGGCGGTAGGCGGCGTTCGGCACCACCCCCACCATCCGGGTCGCCTCCCGGAGCACCACCGCATCCGGGCCCCCGGTCCGGGCCAGCTCGAGCCCGGCTGCGACCAGACCGTCCCGCACGGCGCCCCGCGGCCGGCGCCGGCGCTCGGCCTGGGGGGTCTCCGTGCCCGGTGGGCTGGCTGTCATGGGCTCAGAATAACAAAGTGGACAGCGTCCACTTGCTGGCTTAATGTGGACAGCGTCCACTAGCGACTCAGGAAGGCCGGTCATGAACACAGATCTGACCCAGCAAGAGCGTTCGCGGGTGACCGCGGCGGAGTGGTTCGCCGGGGGCCGGCGGATCCCCTACGACCCCGGATCGGCGCGGGTGCTCTCCGACGACGAGGCGGCCGCCACCCCGGACGCGATCCGGGTCTTCGAGCGGGTGGCCGGGACGCCGGACGCGGATGCCGTCTGGCTCACGATGCTGCCCGGTTTCCCGGACGGCTCGTACGGCTGGGCGCAGGTGGACCGGATGCTCGGCGAGGACCCCTACGAACACCGCCAGATCCCGGCCACCCGCCAGCGCGTGCCGCAGGCCGAGGTCCGGACCTTCCCCGGCGGCCACCTGACCACCAGCGAGCATCCCGATCTCCTGGCCACGGCCATCCGCGACATCGCGACCCGCCACGGCGTGGGGGCATCATGACCAGGATGACCCCGCTGCTGGAGCGCAACCAGCGGTTCGCCCGTGACTACACCCCGGCCGCCCTGGGCGTGCCCGCCGCCCAGGTGATCGTGGTCACCTGCCTCGACCACCGGGTCGACCCGGCCATCGTGCTCGGCCTCCAACTGGGCGACGCGCCCGTCATCCGCAACGCGGGCGGGCGCGTCACCCAGGCCGTCATCGACGACCTCAGCTACCTCGCCTTCCTGGCCGGGCAGTTGTTCGCCGGCCAGATCGCGGCCGATGGCCTGTTCGAAGTCGCGATCATCCACCACACCCAGTGCGGCACCGGCTTCCTGGCCGACCCCGCCTTCCGGCACCAGGCGGCTGAGGTCACCGGCCTGGCCGAAGGACCGCTGGAAGCCGCCGCCGTCGCCGACCCGTACGTCACGGTCAAGGCCGATGTCGAGCGCCTGCTCGCCTCGCCGTTGCTGCCGCCGGCGGTGAGCGTGTCCGGCCACGTCTACGACATCGCTACCGGGCGCGTCACCGTGGTATCCGACGCCAGGCGGAGGGACTAGTCAGGTCTGGGAGCGGACCTGCCACAGGTCGGGGAAGAACGGGTGGAACAGGGTGCCGCGCAGGTAGTCGACGCCGGTGGAGCCGCCGGTGCCGAGCTGGCTGCCGATGATGCGCTCCACCGCCTTGACGTGGCGGTAGCGCCATTCCTGGATGCCCTCGTCCACGTCGACCAGGGCCTCGCAGACTTCGGCTGGAGTGCCGGCGTCGTCGTAGACCTGGGCCAGCGCGGCCAGCACCCGGTCGTCGCCGGGCCACGCAACGCGGGGGTCCCGGTCCAGCACGTCGGCCGGGACCGGCCAGCCGGAGGTATCGAGGAACCGGAGCAGGGACGCGAATACCGGGCGGCGGCCCATGATCTCGGTCAGCACCGGGTCGCCGCCGGTGTAGCTGAAGTGACGGCGACCGTACACGGCCTCGATGCGGCGGAACTGGGTGGACTGGAAGCCGCTGGAACTGCCGAGGTCCGGGCGGAACCGGGCGAACTGCTGGGGCGTCATGGTCTCCAGCACGTCCATCTGCCCGACCACGGTCTTGAGGATCTTGGCGAT
>DATDIH010000253.1:0-17538 GCA_036521155.1 Streptosporangiaceae bacterium | reverse complement strand
CTGGTGGTGGTGCCGCCGTTGCCGGGGCCCTTGCCCTTGCCCTTCCCCTTGCCCTTGGGCTTGGCGGGCTGCTTGACGGACTGGCCGTTGCCCATGCGGAACAGCTGGCTGCTGGGGGACAGCGCCGCGAATCCGGCGTCCGAGCCCAGGTTGGCGTGCTCGAACGTCATCTGCCAGGTGTGACCGGGCGCGTCCGCGCCGAACATCTGCGACGGGCAGACCAGCCCGCTGCCGGGCGAGTGGTAGCAGGCGGTCTCGCCGGTCATGGTGTGGCCGGTGGGGCTCTCCGGGTTGAACGCCGAGGTGTAGCTGGCCAGGGTCGGCGTGTACCCGGCGAAGGCCGCGTACGGGGTGCCGCCGTTGCCGCCCTCGACGTTGGAGGTACCGGTCTTCCCCGCGGCGGGGCGGCCGATCCCCAGGCCGGCACCGGTGGCACCGGGGGCGGTCAGGACGCCTTGCAGCACGTAGTTGACGGCCTCGGCGATGTCGGTCGGGATGGCCTGATGGCAGTTGGACGACGGCACCGCCAGCGACTTGCCGGTCTCGGACACGATCTTGGTGATCGCGGTCGGGGCACAGTACTTGCCGTTGGCGGCCACGGTGGCGTAGGCCGCCGCCATGCTCAGCGGGGACACGTTGACCGCGCCGAGGGTGAAGGACGGGATGTCGTCGGCCGTTACATCGGACTTCGGAATGTCGGCCGCGGCGTCACCCGGGTCCTTCTTCAGCAAGGACGTGCCGTCGACCCGGTGCAAGCCCATGGCCGCGGCCGTCTTGACCACGTTGCACAGGCCGACCTTCCGCTCCAGGTTGGCGTAGAACACGTTCACCGACTGGGTCGTACCGGTGTAGAGCGACTGAGTGGTGGTGGACTGAGGACTGTCCGCGTTGGCGACCGGGAACACCCCGGACTGGCCATTGCTGTACCCGACCGGCTGACCCTGGCAGTTGGTGAAACCGCTGACCGTGGTCGAGCCGGGCACGGTCAGGGTGAAGCCGAACGGAATGTTCTGCTCCAGCGCGGTGACCAGCGTGAACAGCTTGGACGAGGAACCGGTCTGGACGCCGTTCAGGCCACCGTAGGGGGTGTCCACCGCGTAGTTGATGGTGGTGCCGTTGCTGCCGTAGGTCCGGTTCTCGGCCATGGCCTTGATGTAGCCGGTGCCCGGCTGGACCAGCACCTCGGTCTCGGCGTTGTTGGCCGGGTTGTACACGTGGCTGCCGTCGGGGAGGACGTAGTTGACCGCGTTGGCGGTGGCGTTCTGGTCCTCTTCGTCCAGCGTGGTGTAGATCTTCAGGCCCCCGGTGGCCAGCAGGCTGGCCCGGGCCTGGGGCGTCTTGGCCACGGTGGCGTCGTTGATGAAGACGTGCTCGACGTAGTTACAGAAGAACGCCCCGGATCCGGCCATGTCGGCCGTGCAGCCGTTCTCGGGCACGTGGCTGCTCACGCCCAGCGGGGCCTGCTCGGCCTGGGCCGCGGTCTTGGCGTCCAGCGCCCCGGTCTGCACCATCCGGGCCAGCACCGTGTTCCGGCGCTCCTTGGCCGCGGCCGGTTTGATGAACGGGTTGTACCCGGTCGGGTTCTCCACCATCCCGGCCAGCAGCGCGGACTGGGCCAGGGTCAGCTTGGCCGCGGTGGTGCCGAAGTACGTCTCGGCGGCCACCTCGATGCCGTAGGCCAGGTTGCCGAAGTAGGCGTCGTTCAGGTACCCGGTGAGGATCTGCTGCTTGGACTGCTGGTGGGCCACGGTGATGGCCAGCCGCAGCTCATGCAGCTTCCGGGACAGGGTCTCCTCGTAGGCCTGCTGCGCCTGCTGCTTGGTGGTCGCGGTCAGGATGAGCATGTTCTTGACGTACTGCTGGGTGATGCTCGACCCGCCCTGGACCGACTTGTGCTGCAGGTCGTTGACCAGGGCCCGCAAGGTGCCCTTGAGGTCCAGGGCGCCCTCGGTCCAGTACCGGTTGTCCTCGATGGCCACGACCGCCCGGCGCATGGTGGGCGAGATCTGGGTGAACGTCACCGGCTGCCGGTCGAGGCCGGACGCATTGGCGTTCTTGCCCAGGTTCACCCCGTAGACGTAGGCCATCAGGTGGCCGTTGGCGTCGTAGATCTCGGAACGCTGGGGGATCGTGCCGAAGCTGGCCGAGGCGGGCGCCGCGGCCTTGTTGGCCTGGTCCCTGAGGACCACGCCGGTGGTGGCCACCACGGGCAGCGCCATGGCCGCCGCGATGAGGCCGCCGACGGCCGAGATCGAGATCAGGCGGCCGACCACACCGGTCTTGTTTGCGATTTGACCTGACAGCACGGCATCAGGGTACGTGCCCCAGGGCCCTCGCACCGGCAGGCTCGGGTAAACAGGGCCTTACCTTGCGCCGGGCGGCAAACCGGACTAAGTGACCTATTCATTACATATGCCGCCCAGAGGTGGCCAAAGAACGCCGAAGGTGACTAGATATCTCAGCGGGCATGGCCCAAGAGAACTATTCGGTAAATGACCACGGCGGGGCCTTGGCAGCCACCCCCCATGTTCCGTAGGTTGCTTTATCACGAACCGGTAACCCGGATCCGTGTCTGCGGATCCGGACCGCAAGACCTCGCCATCGAGCCATCGACCGCCTGTGTACGAAGTACGCGACGATCAAGAGGAGTGGGCACATGTGGATCACTGACTGGACCACACGCGCCGCCTGTAAGGGAACCGACCCGGACGAGCTTTTTGTCCAAGGCGCAGCGCAGAACCGGGCCAAGCTGATCTGCCGGGGCTGCCTGGTCAGGACCGAGTGCCTGGCCGACGCGCTGGACAACGGCATTGAGTTCGGTGTCTGGGGCGGAATGACCGAGCGGGAGCGGCGTGCGCTGCTACGGCGGCGGCCCGACGTCAAGTCCTGGCGCGAGCTGCTGGAGCAGGCTCGCGACCGCTACGAAGAGCAGGACGTAGACGACCTGGTGGCGTCTTGATCCACTAGCTGAGTTCCGGTTCCCTGGCGAGGCTTGAACCGATCGTGCGCAGGCCCTCGAGGTCATGAACATCCTCGGGCTGCGCCACGACCTCAGCGACGGGAACGGTGGGGTGGGCCGCGGTGAAGTGCCCGGCCACCCGCCGTTCTCGGGCCGCCAACTGCATCCGCTCCGCGTGCAGCCGCAGCACCCCGGCGGCCAGCGCGTAGCGGGGCGCCTCGGCGGCCCCGTTTCCGTTCTCCAGCGTTTCCGCGGCCGCCAGGCTGCGGGCCGCCGACAGGTGGGTGGCGGCGGGCCGGTGGACCCGGTTGAGGATCAGTCCCGCGAGCGGCATCCGTTCCCCCGCGAGCCGCTCGACGAAGTACGACGCTTCCCGCAGCGCATCCGGCTCGGGCGCGGCCACCACCAGGAACGAGGTGCCCGGCGTCTGCAGCAGCCGGTAGGTGGCCTCGGCCCGCTCGCGGAACCCGCCGAACATCGTGTCGAACGCGGTCACGAACGTCTGCATGTCCTTGAGCACCTGTGCGCCCAGCACCTTGGTCAGCGTGCCGGTCACCAGTGAGAATCCCGCGTTGAGCACCTTCATGTAGGAGCGCCGGGGCGAGGCGGGCGCGGTCAGCAGCCGGATCAGCCTGCCGTCCAGGAACCGGCCCAGTCGCTGCGGGGCGTCCAGGAAGTCCAGTGCGGACCGGCTCGGCGGCGTGTCGACCACGATCAGGTCCCACTCGTCGGTGCGTTGCAGCTGGCCCAGCTTCTCCATGGCCATGTACTCCTGCGTGCCCGCGAAGCTGGACGACAGGGACTGGTAGAACGGGTTGGCCAGGATCTGCGCGGCCCGGTCCGGGTCGGCGTGGGCCTCGACGATCTCGTCGAAGGTCCGCTTCATGTCCAGCATCATCGCGTGCAGGCTGCCGCCGGACGAGAAGTCCGCGTCGACCGGCCGGGGGATGTTGTCCAGGTAGGACAGGCCCATGGCCTGGGCCAGCCGGCGGGCCGGGTCGACCGTGAGCACCACCACGTGCCGGCCGCGCTCGGCCGCGCGCAGCCCCAGGGCGGCCGCGGTGGTGGTCTTGCCCACCCCGCCGGAGCCGCAGCAGACGATGATCCGGGTCCGCCGGTCGTCGATGAGCGCGTCGGTGTCCAGCCGGGGCGGCCCGGGAGCCGGGCTCATCAGGCCGCGCCCTGGTCGCGCAGCGCCTCGGCCAGCCGGTACAGGCCGCCCAGGTCGATGCCGTCGGTGATGTCGGGCAGTTCGTAGCGGGGCTGCCCGGCCGCGGCCAGCTCCTGCCGCTCGCGTTCCTGCAGGGCCACGTTCCTGGCGTGCTCGGCCAGTTCCATGCTGAGCCCGGCCGCCAGGGCCGGGCTGTCGGCCAGCCCGGCCGCCTTGAGCCCGACCGCGATCTCCGCCTCGTCCACGTGACCGGCCATGGCCGCGGCCAGGTCCGTCTCGGGCACGCCGCCGGGGCGGACCCGGTTGATGAAGATCCCGCCCAGTTGCAGCCCACCCAGGTTGCCCAGCTCGGCCAGGCCGTCCAGGGTCTCCTGGACCGGCATCTCCTCCAGGGTGGTGACGAAGTGGACCGCGGTCTGCGGGGAGCGGATCACCCTGGCCACGGTGTCCGCGTGCGCCCGCACCGGCCCCACCTTGGCCAGGCCGGACACCTCGACCGAGACGTTGAGGAAGCGGCCGATCCGGCCGGTGGGCGGCGCGTCCATCACGACCGCGTCGTAGACCGGGCGGCCGGCGGCCTTGCGCCGGGCCGCCTCGGTGGCCTTGCCCGTACGCAGCACGTCGGACAGGCCGGGGGCAATCGTGGTGGCGAAGTCGACCAGGCCCAGCCGGGTCAGGGCCTGCCCGGTGTGCCGCAGCCCGTAGAACATCTCCAGGTAGTCCAGGAGTGCGCCTTCGGGGTCGACGGCCAGCGCGTACAGGTCACCCCCGGGGCGGCCGTCCTGGGCCGGCCCGATCCCGACCTTGCGCTCGGCGTAGGGCAGGGGCGGGCAGTCGAACAGCCGCGCGATTCCCTGGCGCCCCTCGACCTCGATGAGCAGAACCTTGCGGCCGCCACGGGCCAGGGCCAAGGCGAGGGCAGCGGCCACGGTGGTCTTGCCGGTGCCGCCCTTACCAGTGACGACGTGCAGCTGCACGCCCTCCCAGTCCGTGTCCCGTGCTCTCATCACTGCGAGGCTATCTCCGGCCGGTGATTGTTACGGCCAACCCCCAGGTGCCGGCGCCCGTAATTCTCACTAGTCTTGTCGTTGGAGAGAGGTGATCCGCGTGGTCGCAGCACTCGTCATCATCATCGTGCTTCTGGTCATCGCCGGCCTGACCGCCGCCGGCCGCAGCCTGAAGGTGGTCCAGCAGTACGAGAAAGGCATCATCTACCGCTTCGGGCGCGTGCTGCCCGAGGTGAAGGGGCCCGGGCTGCACATCATCCGGCCCATCGGCGATCGCATGCAGAAGGTCAACATGCAGATCGTGGCCATGGCCGTGCCCGCCCAGGACGGCATCACCCGGGACAACGTGAGCGTCCGGGTCGACGCGGTGGTGTATTTCCGGGTCGTGGACCCGATCAAGGCCACGGTGAACGTGCAGGACTACATGTTCGCCATCGCCCAGCAGGCACAGACCTCGCTGCGGTCGATCATCGGCCAGTCCGAGATGGACCAGCTGCTGGCCGAGCGGGAGTCGGTCAACCGGGAACTCCGCCGGGTGATCGACGAGCCGACCGAGGCGCCCTGGGGCATCCGGGTGGAGCGGGTCGAGGTCAAGGACGTGTCGCTGCCGGAGGGCATGAAGCGGTCCATGTCCCGGCAGGCCGAGGCGGAGCGGGAACGGCGGGCCCGGATCATCACCGCCGACGGTGAGTACCAGGCGTCCAAGCGCCTGGCGGCCGCAGCCAACGTCATGGCCCGGGATCCCGCGGCCCTCCAGTTGCGGCTGCTGCAGACCGTGGTCGAGGTCGCGGGCGAGCGCAACAGCACGCTGGTCATGCCGGTCCCGGTCGAGCTGCTCCGGTTCTTCGACCGGATGACCCCGGGGGCGAACCAGCCCGCCGCGGAGCGCACCGAGCCCGAGGACCTCGGGGATGCCGAGGTGGCCGAGGCCGAGGCCGAGATCGCCGGGGTCAACGTGCCGGAGCTGGCGGAGGGTACGATCCCGCCGGTGCCCGAGGTGGACGCGGCCTCCGAGCCCGGCCATGAGCTGCCGCCCGCGGCCACGCCACCAGAGGGCATCCCCAGCGCCCTGCCCGAGGCGGTGGAGGACCTGCCCAGCGCGGCCGAGGGCCTGCCCCGGGTGGATGCGGAGGACCTGCCCAGCGCCGAGGTCCCCGTGACCCCGGACAGCGAGGACACCGCCAGCTTCCCCGTGGTCGACCCGGCCAGCCCGAACGGCGCGGCCGACACCGAGGCGGCCGTCCCGGCCCGCAAGCCGCGGGCCAGCACCGCGCGTAAGCCACGGACCACGGCCACGGCACGCAAGCCGCGGACCACCGGGGAGCGTACATCCGGGCGGCAGGCCGACCGCTAAGGTCATGCCCATGCAGAAGTGGGAGTACGCGACGGTGCCGTTGCTGGTTCACGCGACCAAGCAGATCCTGGACAACTGGGGCGACGACGGGTGGGAGCTCGTCGCGCTGGTCCCCGGGCCCAACGCGGAACAGCTGGTCGCCTACATGAAGCGGCCGAAGCAATGACCGCGGGCGCGACGCCGGAGGAGCGGCTGGCCGCACTGGGGCTGACACTGCCGGCGGTGGCCCCGCCCGGTGGCTCGTACGTGCCCGCCCTGCGGACCGGCTCGTACGTCTACACCGCCGGCCAGCTGCCGTTCGTGGACGGCAAACTGCCCGCGACCGGCAAGGTCGGTGCCGAGGTGAGCGTCGAGGAGGCGCGCGACCTGGCCCGGCTGTGCGCGCTGAACGCGCTGGCCGCGGCGGCGCAGGCGGCCGGCGGGCTGTCGGCCATCACCCGGATCGTCAAGGTGGTCGGGTTCGTGGCCAGCGCGCCCAGCTTCACGGCCCAGCCGCAGGTCATCAACGGGGCCAGCGATCTGCTCACCGAGGTGTTCGGCGAGGCCGGCCAGCACGCCCGCAGCGCGGTCGGGGTGGCGGTCCTGCCGCTCGACACACCGGTCGAAGTTGAGCTGATCGCCGAGGTGGCGACCTCCTGAGCCCGTTTCGCGTACCGGGGAAGCTGGCCGACCGGGCCCGGGACATCAGGGACGGCCGGCTCACCCCGGTACCGCCGCGGGACGCCGCCACCGTGATGCTGCTCCGGGCCGCGCCGGCCGGGGCCGAGGTGTACCTGCTGCGGCGGCTGAGCTCGATGGCGTTCGCGCCGGGCGCGTTCGTGTTTCCCGGCGGCAAGGTCGACGAGCGCGACTCCGAGGATGGCCACGGCTGGGCCGGGCCACCGCCGGGGCAACTGGCCCCGGCGGTGGGCGGGTCTCCGGCGGCCACGGCCGCGCTGGTCCGGGCGGCGGTCCGGGAGACGTTCGAGGAGTGCGGCGTCCTGCTGGCCAGCCCGGCCGCGGACCCGGCCGGGCCGGCCGTGAGCACCGGGGCCGGCTGGGAGCCGGACCGGCAGGAACTGGCGGCCGGGTCGGTCTCGCTGGCCGAGCTGCTGGTCCGGCGTGACCTGGTGCTGCGTGGTGACCTGCTGCGGCCCTGGTCCCGGTGGATCACCCCGGAGGCCGAGGAGCGGCGCTACGACACCCGGTTCTTCGTGGCCATCATGCCCGCGGGCCAGCGGGCCGCGGGGGGCACGGGTGAGTCGGACCGGGCCACCTGGCTGCGCCCGGCGGCCGCGCTCGACGCCGCCGAGGCTGGCGAGCTGACCATCCTCCCGCCGACCAGGATCACCCTGGCTGAGCTGGCCGCCTACCCTGACCTCCCCGCGGTCATGGCCGCGGACCGGCCGATCACCCCGCGGTGCCCGGTCGTCGTCCTGGACGGCGACCAGGCCTGGCTGAGCCTCCCGGATGAAGGTAGCGATGACGACTGACGGCGCTGGCGCTGGACCCTCCCCGGGCCCTGGCCCGGGCGCGGGCATCGACGGCTCCGGCTCGGCCCTGGCCTCCTGCGTGCTGGCCCCGAACCCGTCCCCGATGACGCTGGACGGCACCAACACCTGGCTCATCGCCGCGCCGGAGTCGACGTCGGCGGTGGTGGTCGACCCGGGACCGGACGACGAAGGGCATCTGCGACGGGTGGTGGCGGAGGCCGGCGTGGCCGGCCGCCGGATCGCGCAGATCCTGCTCACGCACGGGCACGAGGACCATTCGGCCGGGGCGCGACGGCTGGCCGGGCTGACCGGGGCCCCGGTCCGGGCGGCGGATCCGGCCCACCAGCTGGGCGACGAGGGACTGGCCGACGGCGACGTGGTGCTGGCGGGCGGCTGCGAGCTGCACGTCATCGCCACCCCAGGTCATTCCGTGGACTCGCTCAGCCTGCTGCTGCCCGCCGACGCCGCCCTGCTGACCGGGGACTCGGTGCTGGGCCGGGGGACCACGGTCATCGCGGGCGGCGACGGGTCACTGGGCGACTACCTGCGTTCGCTGGACACCATGAAGGCCCTGGCCGACGAGGGTGCGCTCCGGCTGCTGCTGCCGGGTCACGGGCCGGTGCTGTTCGACCCGGCGGCCGTGCTGGACTACTACATCGCGCACCGGGCCGAGCGGCTGGATCAGGTCCGGGCCGCGCTGGCGGCCGGTGACCGGACCGCCGGGCAGATCGTGACCCGGGTCTACACCGACATCGGGCCCGGCGTGCGCCCGGCCGCCGAGCTGTCGGTCCAGGCCCAGCTGGACTACCTGGCCAGCCGGGGAGAGCTCCCGGCCCCGAGGTCCTAGCGCGAGTTCGGCGCGCCGCCGTCGGCGGTCGGCACCCGGGGCTAGCGGGCGCGCTTGCGCAGCCGCTCGGAGTCGACGATCAGCACCGAGCGGGCCGAGATATGCAGCCAGCCGCGGGCCGCGAAGTCGGCCAGGGCCTTGTTGACCGTCTCCCGGGACGCCCCCACCAGCTGGGCGAGCTCCTCCTGAGTCAGGTCGTGATGGACCTGGAGTCCCTCGTCGGTCTGCTGGCCGAACCGGTCGGCCAGGTCGAGCAGGGCCTGGGCCACCCGGCCCGGGACATCGGTGAACACCAGGTCGGCGGTCACGTCGTTGGCCCGGCGCAGCCGCTGGACCAGCGCCCGCATCAGGTGCAGCGAGATCTCGGGCCGCTTACGCAGCAGCGGCAGCAGCGCGTCGTGCGGCAGCGCGGCCAGGGTCACCTCGGTCACCGCGCTGGCGCTCGACGTCCGCGGCCGCGGGTCGAACAGCGACAGCTCGCCGAACATCTCACCCGGCCCGATCACGCTGAGCAGGTTCTCCCGGCCGTCAGCGGCGGCCCGGGTCAGCTTCATCTTGCCGTCCAGCACGACGTACAGGCTGTCGCCGCCGTCGCCCTCATCGAACAACCGCTCACCGCGGTGCAGCCTGAGCTGGCTCATCGTCTGCCGAAGCTCGCGCGTGCCGTCTTCGTCAAGCGCCTCGAACAGCGGCGCCCGTCTGAGCACCTCGCCGGCGTTGTCCACCGGTCCCTCCTTGCCTCTAGTGCCATCTAAGTGTGGCCCATCCCCGGACCAGATGTGTGTCCGGGACCACGGTCGGGCCGCACGGCCGACACAAAGACGCGCCACGCAGCGATTGTCGCTACTTTTCGAGGTCACCCGATTACATTGAGTTTCTCACAAGCGAATATCGGGGAGCACGATCGATTCCGGGGGACGGATGGCTGACGGGCCGGGGGCTTACTTCAGCATGCGCAGAGCGGTCTGGGTGGTGGCGGGCTTCGGTCTGCTGGCGGCCACCGGGCTGGCGGCCGCACCATCACAGCTGGCGCTGGCCAGTGGCCCGGTGCCGAGCGCGGGCCAGGTGCAGGCCGCGCAGAACAAGGTCAACCAGCGCGCGGCCGCGCTGGGCAAGCAGAACGCCCAGGTCGCCGCGGCCAACGCCCAGCTTACCGACCTGCAGAATCAGGCCGAAATCCTCACCGAGGACTACGACCGGGCCATGGTCGCTCAGCAACAGGCGCAGAAGGCCTACACCACGGCGGTGAACAAGCTGGCCGATGCGGAGGGCACCGAGCGGACCAGCCAGCGCGCGGTAGGGGCACTGGCCGCCAACGAGTACGAGACGCAGGGCGGGTTCGACCCCATGGCGGCGATGCTGGGCGACGCGCACGGCGTGACGGCCTACCTCAACCAGATGGGGCTCGGCCAGGTCTTCACCAGCCGCCGGACCGACATCCTGGCCCGGAACAACGCCGACAGCGTGGTGGCCCGGGTGTTCCGCACCCAGGCCAGCAGCGCGCTCAAGCAGCGCAAGGCCGCGGCCCAGCAGGCAGCCAAGCTGAAGACCGCGATCCAGGCCGCGGTGGCCCAGCAACTGACCGTGGTCAAGCAGACCAACAGCGTGGCCAGCCAGCTGTCCTCCAGGCTCAACTCGGCCAAGAACCATGCCAACCACCTCGCCAACCAGCGGGCCCAGGCGCTGGCGGCGGAGGCCGCTGCCGCGGCGGCCAGGGCTGCGGCCGCCGCCCGCCAGGCGGCGGCCAGCGAGGCGTCATCCGGCTCGGCGACCTCGGCATCGGAGTTCAACGGCTCCACGGCCAGCTCGTCGCAGGGGAACATCGCCGCCAACTTCGCGATCAGCCAGATCGGCAAGCCCTATCAGTGGGGCGCGATCGGGCCCAGCACCTACGACTGCTCCGGGCTGGCCATGATCGCCTGGCAGCACGCCGGGGTGGCGATCCTGCACTACACCGGCGACCAGTGGGTCGAGGGCGTGCACGTTTCAGTGAACGACCTGCAGCGGGGCGACCTGGTGTTCTACGCCACCAACAACGCGGACCCGGACACCATCCATCACGTCGGCATCTACATCGGCAACGGCAACATGGTGGATGCCCCCTACACCGGGGTGGACGTCCGGATCGACAGCATCTACCAGCCCGGCGTCCCGATCGGCGCGGTCCGGCCCTGATCCTCAGGACCGGCCGGTGACGTACCGGATCGGGTGGGCCAGCCAGTAGAAGTTGATGTCATATCCCCAGCCGAAGGCCTTCGGCGTGAGCAGCCGCCGATCCTGCGGGTTCCACATCCGGGCCTCGACCCGCTCAGGAGTCGGCGGCCGGAGATCGTAGGGCATCCTGGCCAGCCGCCCCTGTTCGGGCGGCACCGGGTCCGGGGTGTCCGGGTCAGGCATTTCGATCGTTCCTTTCGGTGGGCAGGAAGAACAGGCCGGCCACCCGCGCATCCTGGTCGTAGCTGACCCGCCCGGTACGGTCGCCGGCCTCGAAGAACAACGGCACGTCGACCACGGTGTAGTCGCCGGCCCGGTAGGCCGACGGCTCGCCCCGCCGTTCGAACTCACCGGCCATGCCGATGACCTGCGCCCAGGCCGCGGCCAGCCCGGACGGGTCCAGCCGGGCCGCGACGGCCGGGCCGAACTGCGCGCAGACCGCCGCCCAGCGCCCGGCGGCCAGCTCACCGAACAGCTGACCGGCCAGCTCACGGGTTCCCGGCACGACCGGGGCCATGGGCTGGCCGGTTCGCGGGTCGGTGGGCCGGCCGAACCGCTGGAACGCGGCCTGCCGGCTGGTGCCGAGCACCTGGCCGATCTCAGCCCAGGTGTGCCCGGATTCCCGGGCCCGGGCGACGCTCATGGCCAGTTCCTCCTCCGCGCTCCGGGCCAGGGCCTGCGCCTGCCCGATGGCGGCGAGTGCACCCGGCCGTTCTGGCCCGTTGTCAACTATGGTTTGACGCGGCGAGGTTGTCAACCATTCGTTTACGCTCCCGGCCATGGCCGGGTCGCCGGAGGTGGCGGCGCGGCGGCGGCGGGCCGCGCTGCGGCAGGTGGCGTCACAGTAATGGCGGCGCCGTCCGGATCCCTGCTGCTGAGGTAGGTCGCGGCCACAGAAGCCGCAGCGCGCCGGTTCCTCGACGTTGGCCATCAGCCGCACCCGCTACCTTCAATATTAATTCGTGCTGACAGCACGGAATACTAATCGAGGTTGGGGCGGACGGCCGCGGAAAACGTGCTGATGCTCAGATCGGGTCAGAAGCCGGTGGCTTCGGCGCGCTTGCGCGAGGCCTCGATCTCGGCCTCGGCCGCGGCCCGGTCGGCCCAGGCGGCGCCTTCCACCGACTTGCCGGGCTCGAGGTCCTTGTAGACCTCGAAGAAGTGCTGGATCTCCAGCTTGTCGAACTCGGAGACGTGGTAGATGTCGCGCAGGTGTTCCCAGCGCGGGTCGGTGGCCGGGACGCAGAGGACCTTGTCGTCGCCGCCCTTTTCGTCGCGCATGCGGAACATGCCGACGGCCCGGCAACTGATCACGCAGCCGGGAAAGGTCGGCTCCTCCAGGATGACCAGCGCGTCCAGTGGGTCACCGTCGTCGCCCAGCGTGCCTTCGATGAAGCCGTAGTCCGAGGGGTACCTGGTCGAGGTGAACAGCATCCGGTCCAGCCGGATCCGCCCGGTGGCGTGGTCCACCTCATACTTGTTGCGCTGGCCCTTCGGGATCTCGATGACCACGTCGAAGTCCACGATGCTGCCCTCGCCTCACGGGGTAGATGGTTGACTCAATTGTCCCCTGCCGCGCCACCCCCGGCGCAACGGGTCCTCGTAGTTACCATCCTGCATCGCGAAAGGTGGATGCGCCGTGCTGCGCAGCACACGGGGCGTGGCTTTGCTCACGCTGGCCCTGATCAACGTGTTCACGTTGGCCGCGGGCCTGACGTTGGCGCGAATGCTGCCGCCCCGGCTGGCCATGCTCAAGCCGGTTCAGGTCGCGAGCCGGCCCGAAGCCGGGTCCAGCCCGGCGATGGCCAGCGCCGTTGGCGGCGCGATGCCGACCGGTTCCGGCCTGGACCGCGCGCTGAGCGGGGTGCTGTCGTCGGCCTCGCTGGGCACCGGCGTGTCGGCCGAGGTCGCCGACCAGTCCGGCCACGTGCTGTGGTCCCGCAGCCCGGGCCAGCTGACGGCGCCGGCCTCGACCGAGAAGGTGGCCACGGCGGTGGCGGCCCTGGCCGTGCTCGGCCCCGGCCAGCGCTTCAGCACCAAGGTGGTCAGCGGCCAGGGCGACAGCATCGTCCTGGTGGGCGGGGGCGACCCGACCCTGACCGCCGGGGCCGCGCCGATCAGCGACTACCCGCAGCCCGCGAGCTTGCAGGAGCTGGCGGCCACGACGGCCCGGGCGCTGAAGGCCGCGCACCGCACTCAGGTCGAGCTGGACTACGACACCTCGCTCTACACCGGCCCCGGCCTGGCGCCGGGCTGGCCGGAATCGTACGTGACCACCGGCGACGTCACCGACATCACCGCACTGGAGGTGGACCAGGGCCGGGTGACCACGAGCGACACCCCGGAGGACGCCGACGACCCGACCAACTTCCGGGCCCGGGCCATCGAACCCGCCCTCGAGGCGGCCACGTCGTTCGCGGGCTTCCTCGCGCGGGACGGCATCACCGTCAGCGGCGAGCCGTCCACCGGTGCCGCAGCGCACGGGGCCACGGTGCTGGGCTCGGTCTCCTCGCCGGCGGTGTCGGCCATGGTCGAGCAGATGCTGCTGGAGAGCAACAACGTGATCGCCGAGAACCTGGCCCGGCACGTGGCCCTGGCCACCGGCCATCCCGCCTCGTTCGCCGGGGGCGCCACCGCCGAGACCGCCGCGCTGGCCCGGCTCGGGGTCGGCTCGGGCCTCCAGCTGGTGGACGGGAGCGGTCTGTCCCCGCAGGACCAGATCGCGCCCGCGGCCCTGGTCCGGTTGCTGGTTCTGGCCTCGTCGCCGCAGCACGCCAGCTTGCGGACGGCCATCACCGGGCTCCCGGTGGCGGGCTTCGCCGGCACCCTGTCGGAGGGGCAGAGCGTGTTCGGCGGGATCAGCGGGCCGGCCCGGGGCGTGGTGCGGGCCAAGACCGGGAACCTGTCCACGGTGGCGGCCCTGGCCGGCCTGGTCTATGACCGCAACGGGCGGGTGCTGGTATTCGCGTTCAACGCGGCCAGCGTGCCCGGCGCCGGCGAGCTGGACAGCGCGGCCGACACGCTGAACGACGCGGCCAGCGCGCTCGCGTCCTGCGGCTGCCACTGAGCTGCGACACGGCGCCAATTTGCCACCGGGCTCCGACCACGGCGCGCCACAACGTACGGTGGGAGGGTGAGCAACGGGCAGATGATCGACTGGGACGTCGCGGTATCCACCGGAACCCGCTTTGCGCGTCCGGGCCCGCAAGTGAGCCTGGCCGAAGCACGGCAGACCGTGGCCGAGCTACGGGAACTTTCCATGGCCGTCGAGCGGCCGGTCCGCGAGGTCACCAGGCTGCAGAGCAAGGTGGCCCCGGGCAAGGTCGCGGTGGTGGACCGGGCCGGCTGGATCCGGGCCAACGTGGACGGGTTCCGGGTCGTCCTCGACCCCCTGGCCGAGCAGATGCGCCAGCGGACCCCGGCCGCCTCGGCCGGCGGCCTGGTCATGGGGGTCGGCTCCCGGATCACCGGCGCCCAGGCGGGCCTGATGCTGTCCTATCTGTCCTCCCGCGTGCTGGGCCAGTACGAGCTGTTCCTGCCCCCGGGGACGGGCGAAAACGGCGGTGAGCCGGTCGGCCGCCTCACGCTGGTGGCCCCGAACATCGTCATGGTCGAGCGTGAGCTCGAGGTCAACCCGCGCGACTTCCGCCGCTGGGTCTGCCTGCACGAGGAGACGCACCGGGTGCAGTTCACCTCGGTGCCGTGGCTGCGGGCCTACGTGCAGGACCAGATGAGCGAGTTCCTGCTCGCCTCCGAACTGGACCCGGGGGCCATCTTCAACCGGCTCCGGGCCGCGGCCGAAGCGGTCGCGGGCGCGGTGCGCGGCGGGGACAGCGAGAGCCTCATCGAGGCCGTCCAGACCCCGCGCCAGCGAGAGATCCTGGCCCGGCTGACCGCGCTGATGACCCTGGTCGAGGGGCACGGCGACTACGTGATGGACGCGGTCGGCCCGCAGGTCGTCCCGTCGGTGGCCGAGATCAGGGAGAAGTTCAACACCCGCCGCCGCACCGCCGGCCGGGTGGAGCAGGCCATCCGGCGGCTGCTCGGCATCGACCTGAAGATGAAGCAGTACGCCGAGGGGGCCCGGTTCGTGCGCACGGTCGTGGACGCGATCGGCATGGACGGCTTCAACCGCGTCTGGGAGTCGCCCGAGACCATCCCGACCATGGCCGAGATCAACGATCCGCGGGCCTGGATCACCCGGGTGGCCGCCAGCTACGCCACCCCGGCCGCGCTCACCGGGACCGGGATCGCGAGTCCCGAGCCGGTGACCGGGGGCGCTCCGGCGTCCAGCAACGGGGCCTCGAACGGGGCCGCCGCCGACGGTGGCCCGCGCGCCGAGGACATCAGCCTGGAGGAGTTCATTCCCCCGGCTGAGGCAACCCCGCCGGCCGAGCCCGCCGCCCAGGCTGAGCCCGTTTCTCCGGCCGAGCCCGTTTCTCCGGCTGACCCGGCCCCTGCGGCCGACGTGGCCGCTCCGGCCGATCCCGCGCCTGCGGCCGCTCCGGCCGACGTCGCCCCTCCGGAGCCCGTCTCCCCGGCTGAGCCGGGCGATGCGTTCCACGCCGGCAGCGACGCTGCCTTCGGCGAGCAGACCGGCCCGGAAGAGACCGGCCCGGAAGAGACCAGCTCAGCCGAGACCGACTCAGCCGAGACCGGCCGGCCGGCCGACGGGAACGGCCCCGCTGATCCGAGTGATCAGCCCGGCGCCTAGCCGGGCATGGGCCCGCACCCGGCCGTCGCCGAACTGCGCAACGCGGTCCGGGACGGCCTGACCGGCCTGCAGCCCGGCCAGCTGGTCCTGGTGGCCTGCTCGGGCGGGGCCGACTCCCTGGCGCTGGCGGCCGCGCTGGCCTTCGCCGCCCCCCGGCTCGGGCTGCGCGCGGGCGGGGTCACGGTCGACCACGGACTGCAGCCGGGTTCGGCCGACCGGGCGAAGGCCGTGACGGCCCGGCTGACCGGACTCGGGCTCGACCCGGTGATCCAGACCGCGGTGACCGTGCCCGGTCGCGGCCACGCCCACCAGGGGCCGGAGGCCGCGGCCCGGGTGGCGCGCTACGAAGCGCTGGACGCGGCCGCCCGCCGCAGCGACGCCGCCGCCATCCTGCTCGGTCACACCCTGGACGACCAGGCCGAGACGGTCCTGCTCGGGCTGGCCCGCGGATCGGGGGCCCGGTCCCTGGCCGGCATGCCCGCCCGCCGCGGGCTCTACCGGCGCCCGCTGCTGTCCGTGCCGCGCCCGGTGACCCGGGCCGCGTGCGCGGCCCAGGACCTGCCGGTCTGGGACGACCCGCACAACGACGACCCCCGGTTCGCCCGGTCGCGGGTGCGGCACGAGCTGATGCCGGTGCTGGAGTCCGTCCTCGGTCCCGGGGTAACTGAGGCCCTGGCCCGCAGCGCCGGGCAACTGCGGGCCGACGCCGACTTCCTCGACGCGCTGGCCGCGACCGAGGCCGAGCGGACCGGCGGCGGCCGCGACGACGCCAGCCTGCTGGCCGACAGCCTGGCCGGGCTGCCGGCCGCGATCCGGACCCGGGTCCTGCGCCACGCGGCGGTGGCGGCCGGGTGCCCGGCCGGCGCCCTGGCAGCAGGTCACGTGCGGCAACTCGACGCGCTGGTGACAGGATGGCGCGGACAGCGGTGGGTCGACCTTCCCGGTGGCGTGCGCGGGTTCCGCCGGGACGGCCAGATCAGGTTTACGCGGACAGGCTGGCGAGGTGGACCGCAACAGGAGGGTGACCGTGGACGCGGGCGATCTGGGCACGGATCTGAAGGAAGTACTGATCAGCGAGGAGCGGCTGCAGCAGCGCATAGCGGAGCTCGCGGCTCAGATTGACGCGGATTACGCCGACCGCGATCTGCTCCTGGTCGGGGTGCTGAAGGGCGCCATCATGGTCATGGCCGACCTGGCCCGGGCCATGCACCTGCCGGTCCAGATGGACTGGATGGCGGTCTCCTCCTACGGCTCGGGCACGCAGTCGTCCGGGGTGGTCCGCATCCTCAAGGACCTGGACACCGACATCTCCGGCCGTGACGTGCTGATCGTGGAAGACATCATCGACTCCGGCCTGACCCTGTCCTGGCTGGTCGGGAACCTCGAGTCGCGGGGCCCGGCCTCGGTCCGGGTCTGCACCATGCTGCGCAAGCCCGGAGCGGCCCGGGCCCGGGAGGTCGACGTCACCTACACCGGCTTCGACATCGGCGATGACTTCGTGATCGGATACGGGCTCGACTACGCCGAGCGGTACCGTAACCTGCCCTTTATCGGTACTCTCGCGCCCCATGTTTACGGGGGGAACAGAACCGAACCGCAGAAGCGTTGACCGGGCAAGGTTAAGGCAAGGTGGTCCCGCCGGAGGTCGGCGGGACGTGAGGCTGGTCAGGAGGGAACGGCCCCTCGCCGAGGGGGTCGCTCGTCGATGGATTCAAAGCGCTCATTCAGGATGCTGGGGCTGTTCGCCCTGGCCGTGCTGGTCGTGGTGGTCCTGTTCAACCTGGCCAACGCCGGAAGCTC
>DATDIH010000252.1:0-5171 GCA_036521155.1 Streptosporangiaceae bacterium | reverse complement strand
CAGGTCGGCGATGTAGAAGACCATGGACCTGACCTCGGGCCGGCAGGTGATCTCCAGGGTCTTCAGCGCCGCGATGCAGCCGAGTTCGGCGCCGCCGAACGTGGACATGTGCGCGAACCCGTCCTCGCTGAGCCAGCCCGCGGCCGCCTCGCTGACCAGGACCGCGCTGATCGGGTACATGCCGCCGGAGATGCCCTTGCCGGTGACCAGGATGTCCGGGGCGATGCCGTGCTTGGTGATCGCCCACAGCTCGCCGGTGCGCATCAGCCCGGTCTGCACCTCGTCGGCGATGTAGAGGGCGCCGTAGCGCTCGCAGAGCTTCTTGGTGCCTTCCAGGTACCCCGGTGCGGGCAGCGGGAAGCCGTAGGTCGCCGGGATCGTCTCCATGATCACCGCCGCGACGTCCCGGCCCCGCAGCGCGTCCTCCATCGCGGCCAGGTCGTTGAACGGGACATGGGTGAACTCGTCCGGCCGGTCGGCCAGGAACAGGGTCGCGAACCGCTCGTCGCCGGTCGCGACGGCCAGGCCGGTGTGCCCGTGGTAGGCCTTGGCCACCGAGACGATCCGGCGCTTCTTGGTCGCGTGCCGGGCGGTCTTCAGCGCGATGTCGATGGCCTCGCCGCCGCCGCTGCCGAACACCACTTTGGCCAGGCCGGGCGGGGCGGTGCTGATCAGTGCCTCGGCCAGGGCCGTGCGGGCCAGCGACGGGAAGTGGTGGTTGCCGATGTCGAAGCGCTGCATGGCCGCGCTGACCGCCGCGGTGACCTCCGGGTTGCGGTGGCCCAGGTTGTAGGTGCCCCCGTTGAGGTGCACGTCGATCAGGCGCTTGCCCGAGACGTCGTAGATGAAGTACCCCTCGCGCCGGTCGATGACCAGCGGGACGCCGGAGTCGGTCCAGAACTGGGTCTTGTCCGGGTTCCAGAACTGCCTGGACCGGGCGAGCATCTCAGCCTTGGACGGGAAGGCGATCAGCTCTTCGGCCATGTCACCTCCGCACTCCGGGTGCAGCTCTGGGCTCGATCAGCTCCGGATTATCACCGTTCCGGTCCACTTCGGTCTGACCAAATACGTACGCTTCTGACCTTTACCTGTCAAGAGGTCCGAGTTAAGTCCACATTTCATGAACCGTAACTCTTGTCATGATCATTACCTGCTGATACTGTCCGCGCTGTGATCTGCACCACAGGGCGTTCCTCAACCGTTTGACCCCGGCTTGACCCCCGTTGTCTGACCACCCGCTGTTTGGCACCGCTCTGTGATCAACGCGCCGCAGGGCGCGGCCACCTCGCACTAACTGGGCGATCCTCTGGGGAGGGCACTCATGGCACAGGCAGAGCTTCCACGGGTCGGCGGTATCGAGGGGATGGAGGAATCCCTCGACATCTCCCAGCGGACCGACGTCCCCAAGCTGCGCAAGGGAGCGATCGGCCTGGGCGGGGTCCTCTTCCTGACCGTGACCGGGTCCGCGCCGATCTCGGCGATGCTGTTCAACACCCCGATCATGGTCGGGTACGGCCAGGGCGTCGGGGCGCCCGCCGCGTTCATCTTCGCCGCGATCGTGCTGGTCGTGTTCTCCGTCGGCTACGTGGCCATGACCCGCAAGAAGACCAGCGCGGGCGGCTTCTACTCCTACATCAGCCACGGGCTCGGCCGCCAGCTCGGTATCGGCACCGGCTACGGGGCGGTCGTCGCGTACTCGGTGTTCGAGGCCTCACTGGCCGGCGGGTTCGCGTACTTCGCGAACCTCAAGGTGAACGCGTTCGGGGTCAATATCGGCTGGCCCTGGTTCGCTCTGGGCATGGTCGTGCTGATTTCGCTGCTCACCTTCTTCGACGTCCGGCTATCCTCCACGCTGCTGGCCATCGGGCTGATCAGCGAGATCGCGATCCTGGTCATCTTCGACATCTTCATGTTCAGCAAGGGCCACGCCCCCTGGGCCGCGCTCAACCCGGCCAACGCGTTCAAGAGCTTCCCGGCCTCCGGGAAGCTGGCCGCCGGCTCGGTCGGCATCGGGCTGTTCTTCGCGTTCTGGTCCTGGGTCGGATTCGAGATGGCCCCCAACTACGCCGAGGAGTCCCGCGAGCCCAAGCGGATCGTGCCCCGCGCGCTGTACATCTCGGTGATCGGCCTGGGCGTCTTCTACGCGCTGACGTCCTGGGCGCCACTGTTCGGCTACCCGACCACGCACGCGGCCGTCACGGCGGCCCAGGGCAACGCGGCGAACTTCTACCTGGCCCCGGCCCGGCAGTACGCCGGCCACTGGGTGTCCTCGATCATGAGCTACCTGATCATCACCGGCTCGTTCGCCTGCGGGATGGCGTTCCACAACACCACCGCCCGGTACATGTACTCCCTCGGCCGGGAGGGGCTGCTGCCCAAGCCGCTGGGCCGGACCCACCCCAAGTTCAAGAGCCCGTACATCGCGTCGGTGGTCCAGACTGTGGTGGCCGCGTTCATCATCATCCTGTTCGCCGTGTTCACCGGCACCAACGACCCGAACTCCCAGGCCTACCTGCAGCTGTACGGGCTGATGGCGGTGATGGGCGTGATCATCATCCTGTCGGTGCAGGCCCTGGTCTCGCTGGCCATCCTGGTCTACTACGAGCGGCACCACGACGACGAGGTGCACTGGTGGAAGACCCGGCTGGCCCCGGCCCTGGCGCTGGTGTCCCAGGCCGCGGTGGTCTACCTGCTGTTCGACAACATCGACTTCCTGGGCAGCGGCTACAGCTACGCGAAGTGGTTCGGCCCGATCGACCTGGCGATCGTGCTGATCGGCGTGGGGGTGGCCTTCTACTTCAAGAAGTACAAGCCCGCCAAGTACGAGCAGGCCGGGCGCCTCATCAACGAGGGGCTCTAACCCCGCCGCCGGGCCGGCCGGGGCCGGCCCGGCGGGCCCCCGCGGTGCGCTACCGGCAGGCCCGGGCCTTGCGCTATTACACTCTCCGATGTAATGCTATTGGAGGTAGCTAGCGAAGGCGGGCCGAGATGACCAGGGATTCGATCCGCGGGTCATCCGATCGCAGCATCCTGATCCTGACCAGCCTGGCCGACGGGCCGAAACACGGCTACGCGCTGATCAAGGACATCGAGGACTTCGCCGGGGCCACGCTCGGTGCGGGCACCCTCTACGGGGCCCTGGCCAAACTCGAGCGGGCCGGCCTGGTCGAGGCGCTGCCGGCCAGCGAGCGCCGGCGCCCGTACCAGATCACGCCGGCGGGCCGGGAAGAACTCCGGGCCCGCCTGCTGCAGGCGTCCCGGGTCGCTGAGGTCGGGCTGCGGCGGATCTCGGCGGTCCCGTCATGAGCGGCTGGCCCGTGCGCCGACTCGTCGCGCTGTACCCGCGGGCCTGGCGGGAGCGGTACGGCGGCGAGGTCGCCGATCTGACCGATGAGCTGATCAGCGAGGGCCGGACTACCCGGCCGCGGGCCGGGCTCGAGCTGGTCGAGGGGGCGGTCATCGAGCACGGCCGGGTGCTGGCCCGGTCCCCGGCGGCCGCGCTGGGTGGCGTCGCGGCCCTCACTGCCGGGGCCGGGATCGGGCTGGCCGTGGCCCGGGCCGGTGGCTCAGCGGGACGGCCGTACTTCGAGACTTCTTCGGCCGGGGTACTGCTGCTGCTGGTCGTGATGGCCTGGGGCCTGCTGGAGTTCGTCAAGTTCCTGACCGTGCAGGAAGCACAGGAATGGCGGGCCGGAGCGACCAGGAGCAGGGCGCCCGGGTTCTGGGTGGCCTCCGCCGCCTGCGTGATCGCGTGGGAGACCTGGCTTTACCTGGCCCCGGCAATCGTCCCGGCCGCCGCGATCCGGCCCGGTGCCGTCGCCTTCTCGGCCGGCCTGGTGTTCTTCCTGGCCGGCATCGGCCTGCGGGGCTGGTCCTTTGCCGCGCTCGGGCGGTACTCCGCCTACGGCATCGTGGTCAGCCCGGCCCAGCCGGTGGTGGCGACCGGCCCGTACCGCTGGCTGCGCCACCCCAGTTACACCGGAGGCCTGCTGATCTGCAGCGGGGCGGGCCTGATGTCCGCGAACTGGGCTGGCGTGGCCGCCATGACGCTGCTGCCGCTGGCGGTCACGGTCTGGCGCATCAGGCTGGAGGAGACCGCGCTGCTGGCGGGGCTCGGCGAGCGGTACCGTGCCTACGCCTCGGACCGCAGGCGGCTCGTCCCGCTCATCTGGTAACCGGCCCCGGGCCGCGGCCCCCGGCCGTGGCTCCTTGACCGAGGGACACGCGACCATGACCACCGAAGGGGCGTGGATCGGCTACAGCGGCACCGCCCGGATCGGGCTGGCCGTGGTGCTGCTGGCCGTCGCAGGCGGCGTGGCCTACGCGGGAACCCGGTGGCCCGGGCCCGCGGCGGCCCGGCGGCCGCGCCCGGCCGTCGCGAACCTGATGCTGGCGATCTGGATCCTGGCCATAACGGTGTTCCTGGTCTGCGCCTCCATCTACGTCCACCAGGCGCGCCATGAATTCCCGGGCCGGGTCACGCCTGCCGATCCCATCACCCCGGTCACCTTTGTGGGGGCCGGCCTGGTCTTCCTCGTCATTCTCATAGCCAGCACGGGCGGCCCGGCGGCCAGGCTCGGAAGCGCCGTCATCGGTGCCCTGGCCGCACCGTGGATCTTCGAGCTGCCGTTCGATCTCATCATCGTGACCCGGACCTATCCGGTCCCTCCCGATCCGGCCTGGTACCGGGCGCTGTTCTTCGTGCCGCTGTTCGCCATCGCGCTCAGCACGCTGGCGCTGCTGACGCTGTCCCCCATGGTGAGATTGTCCAGGGCGACCTTCTGGTCCTTCGCGCTGATGCTGGCGGTGTTCGCCGTCTGGGCCCTGGCCGGGTTCGGCTACCCGTCCGCTCCCGTCCCCATCACGCTGAATGTGGTGTCGAAGATCCTCGCCTTCGTCACGGCGCTCACCCTGTTCCTGCTCCCGCGGCGCCAGCCGGGCGCGGCCGGGCCGCAGGGCGGCGCCGGGCAGCCGCTCAGCTAGGCAGGACCTGGGCCACGCTGCGGGTCCCGTTCGGGGACGCGAGCCGGTCATCAGCCGCGAGCCGGGCCCGCACGATCAGGCCGGTGCCGGTATCCGGGAAACCCCGCTGCAGCAGCCGGAACGGGGCGGTGCCATACCGGGTCGCCACACCCACTCTCCGGCTGGCGGGCTGGAGGAGGCGGCCGGAC
>DATDIH010000251.1:0-14075 GCA_036521155.1 Streptosporangiaceae bacterium | reverse complement strand
CTCCGACCTGGTGGGGGAGTACCTGGGCGCGACCGCGATCAAGACCAACGAGCTGATCGATTCGGCGCTCGGCCGGGTGCTGTTCATCGACGAGGCCTACAGCCTGGTCAACGAGGGCGACGGGCAGAGCGACCGGTTCGGTATCGAGGCCGTGCAGGCCCTGCTCAAGCGGGCCGAGGACGACCGCGAGAACCTGATCATCATCCTGGCCGGCTACGAGCAGCAGATGGAGAAGTTCCTCGGCACCAACCCCGGCCTGGCCTCGCGGTTCGCGACCCGGATCAAGTTCTCCAGCTACGCGCCGGCCGAGTTGCTGGCCCTGTCCGAGTCGCTGCTGGCCCAGCGCAGCGAGAACCTGGACGCCGAGGCCCGGCTCGCGCTGTGGCAGATGCTGGAGGACGTGGGACGCCGCCGGCTGACCGACGAGCTGGGCAACGGCCGGTTCATCCGATCCCTGCTGGAGAAGGCCGGGCAGGCCCGGGACGTGCGGGTGATGACCGGCGGCACCGAGCCCGGTCCCGAGGACCTGGTCACGATCGAAGCCGGGGACCTGCAGCGGGCCTTCGCCGAGCTGACATCGCGGCTGCGCGGCTACACCGAGACGCCCACCGTGGAGAGCGCGCTGGCCGAACTGCGTGAGCTGATCGGGCTGGACCCGGTCAAGGAGCAGGTGCAGGCCATCGCGGCCCAGCTTCAGGTCGCCCGGTTGCGCGCGGCCCAGCTGCTGCCGTCCCAGCCCCCCACCCGGCATTTCGTGTTCATGGGGCCACCCGGTACCGGCAAGACCACGGTGGCCCGGATCCTGGGCCGCATCTTCGCCGCCCAGGGCTTGCTGGTGCGGCCCGAGGTCATTGAGGCCCAGCGCGGCGACCTGGTCGGCGAGCACCTCGGCGCGACCGCGATCAAGACCGGCAAGCTGGTCGACTCGGCGCTGGGCGGCGTGCTGTTCATCGACGAGGCCTACTCGCTGCACAACGCGGGTTACACCGGCGGCGACGCCTTCGGCGCCGAGGCCGTGCAGACCCTGCTCAAGCGGGCCGAGGACGACCGGGACCGGCTGGTCATCGTGCTGGCCGGCTATTCGGCCGACATGGACCGGTTTCTGCGCAGCAATCCCGGGCTGGCCTCGCGGTTCGGTACCCGGATCGAGTTCCCCAGCTACTCACCGGCTGAGCTGACCCAGATCGCCGTGCTGCTCAAGGACCGGGCCGGCGACGAGTTCGACACCGGCGCCGAGCAGATGCTGGACCTGATCTTCGAGCACGCCGGGCAGGAGCGGCTCATCGACGACCTGGGCAACGGCCGGTTCGCCCGGTCACTGTTCGAGCGAGCCTGTGCGCACCGGGACGTGCGCGTGGTCCACCTCGGCGAGAGCGCCACCGCGGCCGACCTGACCACGGTCACCGCGGCCGACCTGAGCGCCGCCTACCGTGAGCTGGCCAGCGACCGCGCGACCGGATTCTTGGCCGCCCCCCAGCCCGATTAGCCGACTGGGGCGGGGACCAGCCGGAATCGGACCGAGTCCCCGGGCCGCAGCTGCGCGGCCCGGCCGATGTCGGCCGTGGCCACCACGGCGATGACCGGGTAGCCCCCGGTGACCGGGTGGTCGGCCAGGAACAGGATCGGCTGCCCGCTGGGCGGCACCTGCAGCGCGCCCAGCGGCATGCCCTCGCTGGCCAGCTCGCCCGCCCGGGCCCGGGGCAGCTCCGGGCCGGACAGCCGCAGCCCGGACCGGTTGCTGTCGCTGGTCACCTCGTAGACGGCGGTGCGCAGCCGCTGCCGGGCCTCCGGGGTGAACCAGTCATCGCGCGGTCCCGCCACGATCCGCAGTTCGGCCGGCCCCGGAGTGACCGCGGCGGCCGGGGCCACGTCGGCGACGAGGGGCTCGCAGCCGCCCCGGCTGCCGATCGGCAGCCGGTCCCCGGCCCGCAGCGGCGCGGGCCCGAGCCCGGACAGCGTGTCCCGGGACCGGCTGCCCAGCACCGGCGCGACCGCCAGGCCGCCCCGCACCGCCAGGTAGCTGCGGACGCCGGTGCGCGGCGGCTCCACGGTCAGCGTGGCCCCGGCCGGAACCGCGAACGGCACCCCGAGCCCGCTGCCGTCGGCCAGCCCGCGGCCGCCGACCCGATCCGGGCCCTGGCCGCCCTCCAGCCGCACCGGGGCGGGCGCCCCGGTCAGGGCCATCCAGGCCGGGCTCGCGCCGGGAGGCGCGCAGAACCGCAGCACGGCCCCGCCCAGGGTCAGTTCCACCGCGGCCGCGTCCTCGGGGTTGCCGACCAGCCGGTTGGCCAGCCGCAGATGATCCGGGTCGGCGGCGCCGGACCGGGGCACGCCCAGGTGCCCGTATCCGGGCCGGCCCAGGTCGGCCACGACCGCGAGCGGGCCCGGCCGCACGATCTCGATCACGCGCCCGTGACCGGGCGGCTCCGGCCTCAGTTCCGGCTCGGCCCGGGCCGCGCTGCCCGGCGGGAACAGGTCCACTGGCTCGCTGGCCTCGTCCACCGGGCGGAATCGCACCCGCTGACCAGGGGCCAGGGCCGCGGGGGGCTCCCGGTGCTCGTCCCACAGCCGGGCCGAGGTCCGTCCCAGCAGCCGCCAGCCTCCCGGCGACGCGGACGGGTACACCGCGGCCAGTGGGCCCGCGATGGCCACCGACCCGGCCGGGACCGAAGTCCGCGGCGTTTCCCGCCGGGCCACGTGCAGCGCCGGATCCAGCCCGGTCAGGTAGCCGAAGCCAGGCGAGAAGCCCAGCCAGCCGACCAGGTATTCGCGGCCGGCGTGCCGCGCGATGACCTCTTCCGGGCTCAGCCCGGTCTCCTCGGCCACCTCAGCCAGATCCACCCCGTCGTACACCACCGGAATCTCGGCCGCCTGGCCGGTGGCCTCATCAACAACATTGGCCTCACCGGTCCCGGCCGACACTTCCCGGGCCAATTCCTTCAGCCGGCTCGCCAAATCGGGGAGATCGGGATAACCGGGTTCGGCAATAACCAGGACGGTTTCCGCCCCGGGGACCGTGTCCAAAATCCCGCGGAAATTTTCGGCCAAAATTGCGGCCCGCAGCCGGGCCGGAGCCCCCGCATCCGCGTCCGCCTGCACCAGCAGCGCGGCATCCCCGGCCGCCCGTATGCTCGCGCTGCGTCTCACACTCGATACCTCACGTGAACGAAGCTAGCCGGACCCCGGCCTCTTCCAGCCCACGACGCACGGAGCGGGCCAGTTCGACCGCACCCGGCGTGTCCCCGTGCACGCAGATCGACTCGGGCTCGACGGCGATCTCCTGCCCGCCGATCGCGGTCACCTGGCCGCGGGTGGCCATGCCCACGGCCCGGGCCGTGACCTCGGCGACGTCGCTGAGCACCGCGCCCGGTTCCCGGCGCGACAGCAGGGTGCCCTCGGCGGTGTAGGCCCGGTCGGCGAACGCCTCGGCCGCGGCCCGCAGCCCGGCGTCGGCCGCCACCTGCGCGGCGACACTGCCGGGCAGCGTGAGCATGGGCAGGCTCCGGTCGTAGGCCGCCACCGCGGCCGTCACCGCCTGGGCCTGGACCGGGTCCCGGGCGATCCGGTTGTACAGCGCGCCGTGCGGCTTGACGTACCGGACCCGGCCGCCTTCGGCCCGGGCGATCCCGTCCAGCGCGGCGATCTGATAGAGCACCTCGGCGGTCAGCTCGTCCGCGGGCACGTCCATCTCCCGGCGCCCGAACCCAGCCAGGTCCCGGTAGGAGACCTGGGCGCCGATGGCCACGCCGCGGGCGACCGCGGCCGCGCAGCACCGGCGCAAGATCAGCGGGTCACCCGCGTGGAACCCGCACGCGATGTTCGCGCTGGTCACGACGGCCAGGAGGGCCTCGTCGTCGCCGAGCCGCCAGACCCCGAACCCTTCCGCCAGATCGGCGTTGAGATCGATGGCTGGGGGCTCGCCGGTCACTCCTCGGGCTCCGGCCCCAGTCCGCGCAGAGCCTTGTCGAGCGCGCTCCGGTTGCTCCCGGACGCCGCGATCACCTCGATCAGCACATGCAGCACCACGTGCCGGTCCTGGTCGGCGTCCAGGAACCGCTGGGCCGCGTCCCACAGGCTGGCCGGCTCGCCCCGCCACAGCCGGTCGGCCAGGTCCAGATGCTGCTCCAGGTGCCGCTCGTCGTCCGGGCCGGCCCCGGTCCCTTCGGCCTCGGCCTCGTGCGCGGCGGTCAGCAGCGCCCGCCGGCCGTCCGGGTCGGCCGGGTCCAGCGTGGACAGGTCCACGCCGTTCACCTGGCCGTGCAGCATCGGGAACGCGAACGCCCGCCGGGGCAGGGCCTCCAGGTCGCCGTCGGGCAGCAGCCGGGCCACCAGGGCCGAATCCAGGCCGAACTCGGACGGGTCGCGGTAGGCGCGGCTGAACGGGCCCATGGCGTTGAACACCGCGTCGAGGGTGGCGGTGGTTTCCTTCTCGCCCTGCTCGCTGCGGCGCCCGGCCCAGCGCACCCAGGCCAGCAGCACGTGCGGCATGGCCTCCTGCTCGGCCGCGGACAGCATGACCTTGCGCGGCAGCCAATCCAGCAGGAACGTCTCCACCTTGACCGGGCTCATCCGCAGCGGCCGGCCGAAGTCCTGGTCGCAGCCGTAGTCGATGATCCGGTCGGCGCAATGGCTGGCCGAGCTGCGGTCGGACAGATCCTCGGCCTCGTCCGAGGCCAGGAACTCCGCGGCCAGCATGGCCCGCCGGTCCTTGCCCCACGGCCGCCGCTTACCGGTGCTGCCGCTCGGCGCCACCGGGCCGGCCGGGCCGCGGGACGGCGGCAGGGCCCTGATCCGGGCCCGGATGAAGGCGTGGTAAGACGCGAACGACTCGCTGACCGGCGGGCTGTCGGCGGCGTCGGTCTGGGCCAGCGCCGCCTCCAGCATCCGCCGGGCCACCGGCGGGTCCAGCGGCCGGAAGCCGCTCCCGTTGTCGGCGGGCTTGCGGCACAGCTCCAGCAGCTTGGTGACCTGGGACGTGACCCAGCCGTCGCGGATCATCCCGTCGGCGTTGTAGTCCACCACCAGGACCAGCGCATGCGGCTCGGTGCCGTCATAGCTGAAGAAGCAGACCACCTCGTCGGTGTCGCCGAACACGTCGCTGTTCACGTAGCAGTCCGAGCCGGTCACCGCGCCTAGGTGCTGGGCCCAGTTGGGGCTGCGCACCCCGCGCTCCATCAGCTCCAGCGCGGCCTCTTCGGCCTTGGAGGCCTGCCGGGGAGTGCCCAGGCAGGCGATGCCGGACAGCAGCGCCAGCGCGGCCGGGCTGCTCCGGCGGGCGGCGAAGTCGACCAGGCCCTCGCCGACCAGACGTTCCACGTCCGCACCGCGCGCGTTGTCGCGGCGCTGCCCCCACCAGGTGCCGAGCAGCTCGCTGACCATCAGCTCCGCATCGAGCGGGCTGCGCACGGCCAGCAGCTCACGCGCCGCGCGCAGAAGCTCCTCAAATAGGGCGTTCGGGGGCGGGGCGGCCGCCGTGGCACGTTCCGGGCCGTTGCCTCCGCCGCCGGGACCTTGTCTGCGTCGGCTGTGCGGACTCACCTTGATAGCCTCTCAGATCTATTCATGTGGACGCTACGCTACGGGGCAATGCCCGCTGTAGTTTCGGGCAGAATCGGTGTGTTGCGCCCAAGGCCCGGAACGGGGGCAAAGGCGCCTGCCCGTCCGCGTCCTGGTCCGCCACATCGCCTTCACCAGCCACCAGGTATCGTCACCTGGCCGCAACGGTGCCGGGAATGTGGCACGCTTGTGTGAATAACTGCTGTGAAATGCCGCCACGCTGGCGGCCGTCCAGGGACGATAGAACAAATGGCTGCGGCGCGGGCGCGAACCCGCTCACCGTGACCGCGTCCATGACCGCCGGCCCCGATCGCGGACCGAACGGCAGGCATCGAGGGAGCAGGGAGGAGCCGCCGATGGCAGCTCGGTGCATGCGGCACCGGTGCCCGCGGTGAGCCCAGAGATGATGAGCCCGGACATGATCAGCCCCGGCACAGCCACTCCGGCCACGGCTCGCCCCACTGGGTCGGGATCCGAAGGGGCCGGCCCCAATGGGGCTGCCCCCGATGTGGCCAGCGCCGACGCGTCGGTGCCGCAGCCACGCCTGTCCGAGCTGGACACCGCCGACGCCGCGCTGCTGGAGACGCTGCTGCGCGAGGCGCCGATCGGCTTCGCCCTGTTCGGCCCCGACCTGTGCTTCCGCCGGGTCAACCACACCCTGGCCCGGATGCACGACCTCGGCCCGGAGGAGCATATCGGGCGGACTCCGGCCGATGTGTGGCCGGCCGCCCTCGGCACCCGGGCCGAGTCCGCGGGGCGCCGGGTGCTTTCCGACGGCCAGCCCGTGTTCGAGTCCGAGCAGGGAGCGCGCTGGGCGCTGTCCTGGTTCCCCTGCCGGGATGCTCACGGCGAGGTCAGCGGGGTGGTGCTGATCGCGGTGGACGTGGCCAGCCGGTCCCAGGATGGCCAGGCACAGCCGGAGGAGACGATCCGGCGCAGCGAGGAGCGCTACCGGTCGCTGGTGCAGGGCGCCGCCCAGGTGGTCTGGGTGGCCGACGCGGGCGGCGACATCATCGAGGACTGCCCCGAGTGGCGTTTCGTCACCGGCCAGACCTCGGAGCAGTACCTGGGCCGCGGCTGGCTGGACGCTGTCCACCCCGAGGACCGGGACCGGGTCGAACGCGACTGGCAGGCCTGCGTGACCTCGGGCAAGACCTTCGACGACCGGTACCGGGTCCGCACCCGGGCCGGCTCCTACCGCCACTACGACGTGCGCGCGGTCCCGATCGAGCGGGACGGCAAGATCGTCGAATGGGTCGGCGCCAGCACCGACGTCACCGGCCAGCGCGAGGCCGAGGAGATGCGCGGCCGGCTCACCGAGCAGTTGTCGGCCGCGGCCCTGCGCACCGCGCGGCTGCAGCAGGCCACCTCCATGCTGGCCGAGGCGCTCACCGTCGAGCAGGTGGTCGAGGTGATCACCGAGGTCGGCCGGACCGCGATCGGCGCCCAGCGGTCGGCCGTGGCCCTGCTGGACGGCGGCCGCCTGCGGGTGATCAACCCGCCCGGCATGCCGCCGGGGCAGTCCGCTGCCACCCGCGACATCCTGCTGGACAGCCCGGGGGTCATGACCCGGGCCATCGCCACCCGCCGCCCGGTGCTGGCCGAGGACACCCTGGCGCTGCGGGCGTTGCTGGATGACGCCCCGCTGGAGACGGTGGCGGGCGAGGACGAGCGGTCCTGGGTGGGGCTGCCGCTGCTGGCTGCGGGCGCGCCCCTGGGTGCCCTGCGATTCGCCTTCGGCCGCCCGCGGAAGATCACGGAAGAGGAGCGGGTCTTCCTGGAGGCGCTGGCCGGGCAGTGCGCCCTGGCGGTGGAGCGCGCCGCCATGTACGAACGCGAGCACACCACCGCGGAGACGCTGCAGCGCAGCCTGCTCCCGGATCAGCTGCCGATCGTGCCCGGCCTGGTCATGGAGGCCCGGTACCTGCCGGTGGCCCGCAACATGGAGATCGGCGGCGACTGGTACGACAGCTTCCGGCTGCCGGACGGCCGGATGGCCATCGCGGTCGGCGACGTCATGGGCAAGGGGCTGACCGCCGCGGCGGGCATGGGCCGGGTTCGCAACGCGCTGCGCGCGCTGGCCCTGACCGACCCGCGGCCGGCGGCCGTGCTGACCGGGCTGGACCGGCTGTTCAGCGCGACCGAGCCGGAAGAGCAGGTCACCACCGTCGCCTACCTGGTCATCGACCCGCAGACCGGCGACGGGCTGATGGGCAACGCCGGTCACCTGCCCATGCTGCGGCTCGGCCTCGACACCGAGCCGTTCCTGGACGAAACCGAAGCCGGGACCCCGCTGGGCTGGCCGAGCCCCCGGCAGCAGCACCCGTTCCGGCTGCCGCCGGGCGGGACCGCGGTGCTGTATTCGGACGGCCTGGTCGAGAACCGCCTGCGTGGCCTCGATTCCGGCCTGAATGAGCTGGTCGCCGTGGCTGCGCGCGCCCGCAGCGGCGTGGTGGGCCATCCCGAGCGGCTGCTCAGCTACCTCGTGGATGCGATGCTCGCAGGCCACGAGCAGGACGACGACGTGACGGTGCTGGTATTGCATGTCCCCGAACGCGAGCGGGAAGACACGGAATGAGGCCCACTGGGAATAGTGCACGGACGCTATGCGTCGCATCTGTGGGCGCGCCCGAATGCGGGTTTTCGTGCGTCGTCATGTACAAGTCATCCTCGGCTGCCACCTATGGTGGTGTGAGTAGGGAGGCGGGTGGGCTGCATTCGCGCGTCACATGCAGGCGGTCCCCAGCGCACGCTGGTGCTGCCTTCCAGCTTGGTGCATGCATCCGGACCCTCGCGGGAGGACCGATTCTCGCCATATGCACGCAGGAAAGGCGCCGGTACCGGTCGCCAGTCCGGCATGCGGGCCGCGCTTCGCGGCCGCGCATGCTGCTAGCCAGCGAAGGAAGGGGTGACCGTGGTGGTACGCGCTGACTCCGCGGCGCGGAAGCGCTCCCGGCCGTCGTCAGGTCAGGACACGCGAGCTCCCGCCAACGGAGCCGCCGTGAACGGATCTGGCCCGGCGGCGGTGAATGGCCGCGTGAACGGCAACGGCGACGGCCCGGCGGATGGCCCCGCCAGCGATGTGGCCGTGGTCGACCTGGAGGACGCGGAGGAGCTCGGTGACGACGTCGACTTCGACGAGCTGTCGGTCGACGACGCAGAGATCAACGAGTCGCTCGCAGTCGTGATCGACGAGGACGTCGACTCCGACGACCAGGACGGGAACGGCGACGCCGACACCGTCTCGGCTGACGAAGGTCCCGACGACGCCGATGGCACGGCCAGCCCCGAGGCCAGCGTCAAGAAGGGCCCGGCTCCGGTGACCGCCGCCGTCAACGGCACCGCCAAGAGCACCGCGCCAGCAGGCGCACCGGCGGCGGCCGCCACCGAGGGCGACGACGAGACGTTCGTCTTCGGCGACGACGATGACGACCTGCCCGCGGCCCAGGTCGCGGTGGCGGGCGCCACCGCCGACCCGGTCAAGGACTACCTCAAGCAGATCGGCAAGGTCCCCCTGCTGAACGCCGAGCAGGAGGTCGAACTGGCCAAGCGGATCGAGGCGGGCCTGTTCGCCGAGGAGAAGCTGGCCGAGGACCTGCGGCTGAACTCCGATCAGCGCATCGACCTGGAGTGGATCGCCGACGACGGGCACCGGGCCAAGAACCACCTGCTCGAGGCCAACCTGCGGCTGGTCGTCTCCCTGGCCAAGCGCTACACCGGCCGCGGCATGCTGTTCCTGGACCTGATCCAGGAGGGCAACCTGGGCCTGATTCGCGCGGTCGAGAAGTTCGACTACACCAAGGGCTACAAGTTCTCCACGTATGCCACCTGGTGGATCCGGCAGGCGATCACCCGGGCCATGGCCGACCAGGCGCGGACCATCCGCATCCCGGTCCACATGGTCGAGGTCATCAACAAGCTGGCCCGCGTGCAGCGGCAGATGCTGCAGGACCTGGGCCGCGAGCCCACGCCGGAGGAACTGGCCGCCGAGCTGGACATGACCCCGGAAAAGGTCATCGAGGTCCAGAAGTACGGCCGGGAGCCGATATCGCTGCACACCCCGCTCGGCGAGGACGGCGACAGCGAGTTCGGTGACCTGATCGAGGACTCCGAGGCCATCCAGCCCGGCGAAGCGGTCAGCTTCACGCTGCTCCAGGAGCAGCTGCACTCGGTGCTGGACACCCTGTCCGAGCGGGAGGCCGGCGTGGTGTCCATGCGGTTCGGGCTGACCGACGGCCAGCCCAAGACCCTGGACGAGATCGGCAAGGTCTACGGGGTGACCCGGGAGCGCATCCGCCAGATCGAGTCCAAGACCATGTCCAAGCTGCGGCACCCGTCCCGGTCCCAGGTCCTGCGCGACTACCTGGACTAGGAACAGCACGGAAGAATAAGGAGCCGGACCGAGCTGATGCTCGGTCCGGCTCCTTTGCCTTTGCTATGCACCGTGCGCTCGGGACGCACGGATATTGTCGGCTCCGGCTACGCCCTAGTTGGACGGTTCCGAGAGTCGCTGAGTCTCATCCTGAATCTCGCTGGCTACCTTCGCGAGCGCTTCGGCGTGCTCGCGACTGTGATGCGCGCAGAACATCAGCTCGAGAGAGTTCGGGAGCATGACACGGACGTACGCCTGGGCGCCGCAGCGGTCGCACACGTCCGCAGCCGTGAGCGGCTGGGTGGGGGCTAGGGCTCCGGTCAACGTGGCCTTCCTCGCCTCGTGCCTCCGGACTTCGGCATCCGGCTGGCTAGTGATCCTTGCTGTCCTTACAGCTCACCACAACACTTACCCACCCGTCAGCCTTCCCCTCCTGGCGTCGCGTACGCCGACAGCGAAAGACCAGTTCCGCAGATCACATCGATCCGGGGTTGCGCTCCCGCCGATTACGGCAACAGCGCGTGACATGCGCCATCATGAGCCCTTTGCGGACCCGGGTTGCGGCGTGCCTGGGGACATCAGTGGCCGGGGCGGGCTAGTCTGCGATGAGGTACCCGCAACTTTGTTCTAACGCCGATCTGTTCGCCCTGCGCCCGAAGGAGATCTGCCGCCCGTGACCACGCTGGCCGCCGCCCCCGATCCGTCCGCGGCAACCACCCGGGAGGGGCAGCAGGGCGACGCCTACACCGCCCGGCACCTGTCCGTCCTGGAAGGCCTGGACGCGGTGCGCAAGCGCCCCGGCATGTACATCGGCTCCACCGATGGCCGCGGCCTGCAGCACTGCCTGTGGGAGATCTTCGACAACTCGGTGGACGAGGCCCTGGGCGGCTACTGCTCCCGCATCGAGGTCATCCTCTACGCCGACGGGTCGGCCGAGGTACGTGACAACGGCCGCGGCATCCCGGTCGACATCGAGCCCAAGACCAAGCTCAGCGGCGTGGAGCTGGTCATGACCCGGCTGCACGCGGGCGGCAAGTTCGGCGGCGGCTCCTACACCGCCTCCGGCGGCCTGCACGGAGTGGGCGCGTCGGTGGTCAACGCGCTGGCCTCGCGCCTGGACATCGAGGTGGACCGGAGCGGCCACACCTGGGCGGCCAGCTTCCGGCGCGGCGTCGCCGGTGAGTTCACCGACCACGGTGAGCCCACCCCCAGCGCGAGTTTCACCCGCAAGGCCGGGCTCCGCCAGCTGCGCCGGGTGGCCAAGAAGGTCACCGGCACCCGCACCCGGTTCTGGCCGGACAAGCAGGTCTTCGTGCGCGACGCCCGGTTCAGCTTCACCGCCATCACCGAGCGGGCCCGGCAGACCGCGTACCTGGTGCCCGGGCTGGCCATCTACGTCCGCGACGAACGGCCGGCCGCCCAGTCGGACGCACCCCTCACCACCCCGATCCAGGCCGCCCCGGCGGTCACCACCGATCCCGCCAGCGCCACCGACCCCGCCAGCACCGAGGGCCCCGCCGACACCACGGCCACCCTGAGCCTCACCGACCCCGCCACCCCCGAGGGCCCCCGCGAGGTCGAGTTCCGCTTCGACGGCGGCATCAGCGAGTTCTGCGAGCACCTGGCGGCCGGGGAGGCCGTGACCGACGTGCTGCGGCTGGAGGGCGCCGGCAACTTCACCGAGACCGTGCCGGTCCTGGACGACCGGGGTCACATGACCCCGACCGAGGTCGACCGCAGGCTCGACGTGGATGTGGCGCTGCAGTGGACCAGCGGCTACGACACCATCACCCGTTCGTTCGTCAACGTCATCGCCACCCCGCACGGCGGCACCCACGTGTCCGGCTTCGAGCGCGCTCTGCTCCGCACGCTCAACGAGCAGCTCCGCGCGGCCCGCCTGCTCAAGAACGGCGACGAGGCGGTGACCAAGGAGGACGTGCTCGAGGGCATGACCGCGATCGTCACCGTCCGGCTGCCCGAGCCGCAGTTCGAAGGCCAGACCAAGGAGGTGCTCGGCACCCCGGCCGCATCCCGCATCGTGGCCCAGGTGGTCTCGGCCGCGCTCAAGGAGTTCTTCGAGGCCAAGGGCCGGAACGCCAAGCAGCAGTCCCGGTCGCTGCTGGAGAAGGTCGTCTCGGCGGCCAAGGCCCGGATCGCGGCCCGCGAGCACCGCGACAACCAGCGCCGCAAGTCGGCCCTGGCCAGCTCGTCGCTGCCGGCCAAGCTGGTCGACTGCCGGGTCGCCGACGACCGGAGCGAGCTGTTCATCGTCGAGGGTGACTCGGCCCTGGGCACGGCCAAGCTGGCCCGCAGCTCCGAGTTCCAGGCCCTGCTGCCCATCCGGGGCAAGATCCTCAATGTGCAGAAGGCCTCACTGGCCGACATGCTGAAGAACGCCGAGTGCGCGTCCATCATTCAGGTCATCGGGGCCGGCTCCGGCTCCGCGTTCAACCTGGACGCGGCCCGGTACCAGCGCGTCATCTTCATGTCCGACGCCGACGTGGACGGCGCCCACATCCGGACCCTGCTGCTCACACTGTTCTACCGCTACCTGCGCCCGCTGCTGGACGCGGGCCGGGTGTTCGCCGCCGTGCCGCCACTGCACCGCATCGAGCTGTCCAACCCCCGCAAGGGCCAGGCCAAGTACCGGTACACCTACTCCGACGCCGAGCTGCGCCGGGTGCTGCTGGACATGGAGCGCCGCGGCCAGCGGTGGAAGGAGCCGATCCAGCGCTACAAGGGCCTCGGCGAAATGGACGCCGGCCAGCTGGCCGAGACCACCATGGACCCGCGGCACCGGACCCTGCGCCGGATCCGGATCGAGGACGCCGCGGTCGCGGGCGACATTTTCAGCCTGCTGATGGGGTCGGAGGTGGCTCCCCGCCGCGACTTCATCGTGGGCGGGGCGTCCGAGCTGGACATGTCCCGTATCGACACCTGAGCGGCCCGTCCGGGTCCCCCGGCTCGCGGCTGCTCCGCTCATGGGCGGAATCGCGGGCCGGCCGGGCGGGAGCAGGCCCGGCCAGCCCGCATCGGGTCGGCACGTACTGTCCTCCGGCGCTGTGGCGGGCCCGTCCGGGCAGCATGCGTGCCTCCCTTTCCCGGGGCCGCAGGGGCTCGGTCCCCGGTACCGCCAGGGTCAGCGACGGAACTGACGGCTGACCGACGCCCGGCTCTGTGTGGCCTCAGAAGGCTGTGAGCCGGTCGCTCCGGGCCGGAAACCACTTCGACGCCCACAGCCCTGGCTTGCTAGCGTGCCGCCGGTGACTGCCCGGTGAGCGCCTCCTGGCTACGGATGGATCTGTCTCCGCTGGCCAGCCGGGACTTCCGGGTGCTGTTCGGTAGCGGAACGGTCACCCTGCTGGGCACCGAGGCCACCGACGTGGCCCTGGTCGTCCAGGTGAAGCAGCTCACCGGGTCCGCCCTGGCCGTCGGGCTGCTGGGCGCGGCCGAACTGGTCCCGCTGGTCGTGTTCGCCCTGTACGGCGGGATACTGGCCGACCGGCTGGACCGGCGGCGGGTGATCCGCTGGTGCGAGGCGGCCCTCGGCCTGTGCGCCCTGCTGCTGCTGGCCGACTCGCTGGCCCCCCGGACGCTGCTGTGGCCGCTGTACGCGGTGGTGGCGGCGATGAACGCGCTGGCCGCGCTGCAGCGTCCCTCGGTGGAAGCCTCAATCCCGCGCATCGTGCCCCCGGAGCGGCTGACCGCGGCCGTGGCCCTGCTGTCCGGGACCCAGAACCTCAGCGTGATCGGGGGTACCTCGCTGGGCGGCGTGCTGGCCGCCGGGGCCGGTCCCGCGGTGGTCTACGGCCTGGACGCGGCCAGCTTCGCGGTCTCGTTCGCGCTGCTGATGCTGCTGCGCCCGGTGCCGGCCCCGGACCCGGGGGAGCACCCACCCGCCACCGGCCTGCGCGGGGTCCTGGCGGGCCTGCGCTACGCCCGCGGCCGCCCCGAGCTGATGGGCTCCTACCTGGCCGACCTGGCCGCGATGACGATGTCCTACCCGGCCGCCCTGTTCCCGTTCGTGGCCGTCAGCCTGCACGCCAGCTGGGCGGTGGGCCTGATGTTCGCCTGCCCGTCCATCGGCGCGTTCGCCGTCACCGTGCCGAGCGGCTGGATGAACCGGGTGCGCCGGCCCGGCCTGGCC
>DATDIH010000250.1:0-16105 GCA_036521155.1 Streptosporangiaceae bacterium | reverse complement strand
ACCTTGCCCTCGAGGAAGTCGAGGAACAGCGGCGTGTGGTTGAGCCGCCAGCGCTTGCGCCGGTCGCCGGCGAAGGCCTCCGCGAACAGCCGCCGTGTCTCCTTGACGCCCAGGAAGTGGTCCTGGTCGGGCGCGCGCTCGTATGCGTACGCGGGCGAGATCATCATCGCGTCGACCTTGACCTCGTCGTTGAGGAAGTCGAGCACGCGCCGCACCGTGGCCGGCGAGTCGTTGGTGAAGAAGGTCGTGTTGGTGTTGACCTTGAAGCCCTTGGACTGGGCCAGCTTGATGGCCTCGACGGCCTGGTCGAACACGCCTTCCTTGCAGACCGACTCGTCGTGCCGCTCCTTGAGGCCGTCGATGTGCACGACGAACGCGAAGTAGGGCGACGGCTTGAACTTGTCGATGTGCTTGGGCAGGAGCACCGCGTTCGTGCACAGGAACACGAACTTCTTCTTCTTCAGCAGCTCGCTGACGATCTCGCCGATCTGCGGGTGCATCAGCGGCTCACCGCCAGCGATGGACACCATGGGCGCACCGGCCTCTTCGACCGCGCCGACGGCCTGTTCGACCGGCATACGCTGCTTGAGCACGGTGTGCGGCTGCTGGATCTTGCCGCAGCCGGCGCACTTCAGGTTGCAGGCGAACAGGGGCTCCAGCTCGACCAGGAGCGGGAACTTCTTGTTCCGGGTGATCTTCTGCTTCATCAGGTAAGAACCGATGCGCATGCTCTGGCGCATGGAAACGCTCATTAGTGCCGTACCTCCTTGGGCAGGCTGAATCGGATGGACTCCGTCGTGGTCACGCGCTCGTCCACCTCGACCGGGCCGAGCCCGCCGAGCGCGTCGATGATCTCGCTGACCACGGCGGGCGGCGCCGACGCGCCTGCGGTCAGCCCAATGGTTGACACCCCGTCCAGCCAGCCGAGCTGAATGTCTTCCGGGCCGTCGATCAGATGGGCAGGGGTACCCGCCCGCTCGGCGGTCTCGACCAGCCGCCGGGAGTTCGATGAGTTGGCCGAGCCGGCCACCAGGACCAGGTCGGCGTCGGCCGCCACCACCCGGACCGCCTGCTGGCGGTTGGTGGTGGCGTAGCAGATGTCGTCGCTGCCCGGGCCGCGGGCGGCCGGGAAGCGATCCAGCAGCGCGCTGGCCACGCCTTCGGCCTCGTCCGCGGCCAGCGTGGTCTGCATGAGGAAGGCGACCTTGCTCTCGTCGCGGGGCCGCAGCGAGGCCACGTCCTCCGGCGTCTCGACCAGCACGGTCGACCCGGGCCGTTCGCCCAAGGTGCCTTCGACCTCTTCGTGGCCGTTGTGGCCGATCAGCGCGACCAGGTAGCCGTCGTCGGCGAAGCGCACGGCTTCCTTGTGCACCTTGGCCACCAGCGGGCAGGTCGCGTCGACCACGGACAGGCCGCGCTGGACCGCGTCCTCGCGGACCGCGGGCGAGACACCGTGCGCGGAGAACACGACCGGGGCCCCGTCCGGCACCTCGTCCAGTTCGTCCACGAAGATCGCGCCGCGCTGCTCCAGGTCGTGCACCACGTGGGTGTTGTGCACGATCTGCTTGCGCACGTAGACCGGGGAACCGCGCTGGGCGAGCACCCGTTCGACGATCTCAATGGCCCGTTCCACCCCGGCGCAGAACGACCGGGGCCCGGCCAGCAGCATCTGCCGGGATCCGCAGGCGGCGGCCCACCGGTCCAGCACCGGGCCGGCCGCCCGCAGCGAGCGCAGCGCGGACAGGCCGCCGCTGACCAGGCCGGGGTGGACCAGCGGGCGCCCCGGGGTGTCCGAGATGGCCCGGAGCACGGCCAGCGGGTGACCCTGGGCGGCCGCGGCCAGGGCCGCGGACTCCATGTCGGCCGCGATCAGGCCTTCGCGGGCCAGCTTGTCCCGGTCTTCGCCGCGGACCAGGTGGTCGACGGTGCCGATGCGGCCCGCGTACGCGGTCAGCCCGGCCCGGCGCAGTTCGCCGAGCAGCAGCGGGGCGGCCGGGATCGGCACGGCGGTGGCCGGGTCGGGCCGGCCGTCGCGCACGGTGACCACTTCGGTCCCGACCACCAGGTCACCCGGGTGCAGGTCCGGCGCCAGGCCCGCGCCGGTCCCGGTGATGGCCATCATCCCGAACGAGTCGGCCTCGAGCCGGGCGGCGCGATCGGCGACCCGGGCCGGGCCGTAGCCGGTACGCAGCACGGCCGGGGCGGCCGCGCGGGCGGCGCGGCGGCCGCTGCCCGCGGCCCGGGCGCTGTCGCGCAGGCCGCGGCGGACCGCACGGGCCTCGAACCGCAGCGGCGCACAGACGATCAGAGGATCGGTCACGGAGTGCCTCCCGGGGTGAGCCCAGAGGAAGGTCCCTCGGCCGGGTCCCGCTGAGCCGCCCGCACGTAGCGGCCCAGGGCACTGACCGGGAAAGCCATCCGGTACAGGTGGTAGTTGATGTAGAAGTCGCCGGGGAAGCCGGTGCCGGTGAACTCCGGCTCATCCCAGGACCCGTCGTCGAGCTGGGTGGCGGCCAGCCAGGCCACGCCCCGGTCCACCGCTTCGTCGGCGCCCCCCGCGGCCAGCAGGGCCAGCAGGGCCCACGCGGTCTGGGAGGCGGTGGAGGTGCCGCGACCGGCCTGGCTCAGGTCGACGTAGGAACGCAGGTCCTCACCCCAGCCGCCATCCGGGTTCTGGTGTGCCTCCAGCCAGGTCACGGCGCGGCGGATGGCGGGCTTGGACGGCAGCACCCCGGCTGCGATCAGCGCGGGCACGACCGCGCCGGTGCCGTAGATGTAGTTGGCGCCCCAGCGGCCGAACCAGGAGCCGTCCGGTTCCTGGTTCCGCAGCAGCCAGACCACTCCGCGGCGGGCGGCCTTGCTGCCGGCCAGGCCCTCGTGGGCCAGCGCCTCCACGATGTGCGCGGTGACGTCGGCCGACGGCGGGTCGATGACCGCCCCGAAATCGCAGAACGGCAGCTTGTTGACCAGTTCGCGGGTGTTGTCGGCGTCGAACGCGCCCCAGGCCCCGTCCTTGGACTGCATGCCGATCAGCCAGCGGACCCCGCGGTCGATGGCGGGCCGGGCCGACTCGGGCGCGGGCAGCGCCACCTTGCGCAGAGCCAGGATCACTTCGGCGGTGTCATCGGTGTCCGGGTAGTAGTCGTTGTCGAACTCAAACGACCAGCCGCCCGGGGCCAGGTCCGGCCGGCGTACCTGCCAGTCCCCCGGACCGGGCACTTCCTCGTTCAGCACCCACCGGGCCGCCTTGACCATGGCCGGGTGGTCGGCGGGCAGGCCCGCGTCGCCCAGGCCCACCATGACCAGTACGGTGTCCCAGACCGGAGACTGGCAGGCTTCCAGCCGGTGCACCAGGCCGTCCGGGGTCTCTTCGGAGACCGTGAACCGGTCCAGGCCGGCCAGGCCCCGGGCGATGATCGGGTGGTCCAGCCGGTAACCGAGCAGGTGCAGCCCGAGCAGCGAGTACACCCAGGGCGGCTGGATACCGCCCCAGCAGCCGTCGGCCTCCTGGCGGGCGATGATCCAGTCCGCGCACCGGCGCAGGGCGGCCCGCCGCACGGCCCGGCCCGGGCGGCCGATGGCGCCGGTCAGCCCGCGCCGCTCGTAGGCGTGCAGCACCTGGTCGAGCCGGTCGAACAGGATGGCCCACGGGTCGCTCTCGGTGCGCTCCGGGGTGACGCCGGTGCGCAGTTCGTCGATGCTGAACGGCAGCGGCCGGGACGGGCGCTGGGAGCTGACCACGGCCAGGGCCACGATCGTCTGCCGGGCCCAGCAGCCCCAGTCGTAGATGTTCAGCGGGAACCAGGACGGCAGGTAGATCAGCTCGGGCGGGATGACCGGCAGGTCGTCCCAGGACCACTCGCCGAACATGGCCATCCAGATCCGGGTGAACACCCGGCTGGCTTCCAGCCCGCCCTCGGCCCGGATGAACTCGAGGGCCCGCCGCATGTGTGGCTGGTCCGGCTCGTCACCGGCCAGCCGCAAGGCCACGTAGGCCTCGATCGTGGTGGACAGCTCGCCGGGGCCGCCGTAGAAGGTGGCCCAGGTGCCGTCGGCCCGCTGCTGGGAGCGGATCCAGCGGGCTTCGGCCGCGGTGTGCGCCTCGTCGGACACACCGAGGAAGTGCCGCATGAGCAGATCCTCGGCGTCCATGGTGACGTTGGTCTCGAGCTCACCCTGCCACCAGCCCTGGTCGTGCTGCAGGTCCAGCAGGTGGTCCCGGGCGCGCGCCAGCGCGTGGGTGGCCGCATCGCTCACCGAGCCGCCGTCCGGCGTCTGCGTGCGTGCGTGCGTGACCGTCATCCCACTGCTCCTCTCCGAGCCCCGTTGCTCACGTACTCCGTTCCGCCGGCCCGTCGCCGGCGGCCGTCACCGCGCTGCGGCCGCTACCACTGCCGGGCCGTGATGAACTCCGCGATGGCCATGAACTCGGCCCGTACGTCTTCCGGAATCTCCGCCTCGGCCAGGCACTTGCTGGCCGAGCTGAGCTGCGCGTCCGCCTCGTCCTCGGCCCAGCGGCGGCCACCCGCGGCCTCGATCAGCGCGGCGGCGTGAGCCAGGTCTTCCTCGCTGAGCGGCTCCGGCCGGGCCAGCAGTTCGGCCAGTTCGGTGCCCTCGGGGGTGCCACTGTTCAGGGCGGCCACCACCGGCAGCGACTTCTTCCGGGCCCGCAGGTCAGACTGGACCGGCTTGCCGGTCACCTCGGGCGCACCCCAGATGCCGAGCAGGTCGTCGGTGAGCTGGAACGACTGACCGATGTGGGCGCCGAACCCGGCCAGCCCCATGGCCAGCGAGGGCGCGGCCCCGGCGTGGATCGCGCCGATACTGCAGGCGCAGGACATGAGGGCCGCGGTCTTGTCCCCGGCCATCTCCAGGCATTCGGTCAGGCCGACATCGTCCCGCTTCTCGAAGGCCAGGTCGGCACCCTGCCCGGCGATCAGCCGCTGCACCGCGACCGACAGGCAGCGGGCGGCCCACACGCCCTGGGGCGCGTTGTCCTCCAGCAGCAGGTCCTGGGCCAGCGCCAGCAGCGCGTCACCGGCCAGGATGGCCGGGCCGACGCCGAACACGGTCCAGGCGGTGGGCCGGTGCCGGCGCTCGGTGTCGCCGTCCATGATGTCGTCGTGCAGCAGCGAGAAGTTGTGCACCAGCTCCACGGCCACCGCGGCGGGCACGCCCTTCTCGGACGGCGCGCCCGCGGCCCGGGCCGACAGCAGAGCCAGCGCCGGGCGCAGGGCCTTGCCGGCCCCGTCGGTGCGCGGGTTTCCCTCGGCGTCGGTCATGCCCAGGTGGTAGGCGGAGACCCGGCGGACCTCAGGGGACAGCCGCGACACGGCCGCCTCCATGGCCGGGCCGACGATGTCCCGGGCCAGGCCCACGCCGGCCGGCATCACAGCGGTCACAGTGTCACTCCCTGAATCTCGCCCGCCGGCTGTCCCACCGTCAGGCTCTCCTGGCCGTTCAGGGCGCCGAGCCCCCGTCTCAGCTCAACCGCCGCGTTGAGTCCGCTGCGCACCGCGCCCTCCATCGTGTCCGGCCATCCGGTATCGGTCCATGCCCCAGCGAGGGTCAGGCCCGGCAGTGCGGTGGCCGCTCGCGGCCGCAGCCGCCCGCACCCGGGTTCCTGGCGGAACGTCGCCCGCCGCTCCCTGGTCACGAAGAATTCGCTGACCCGCGCATCCTGGGCACCGGGCAGCAGTCCGGCCAGCGCCGGAACGAACATCTCCCGCAGCTTGGCCGCGGGCACGTCGACGTAAGGCTCGGCCGCCGACAGCGAGATCGCCAGGTACTGCCCCCGGTTGCCTTTGCCGTAACCGGAGATGTCGGTCCGGTCGAACACCCACTGCACCGGGGAGTCGACCGCAGCCGCGAACGGCAGGTCCATCACCTTGCGGTCGTAGATCACGTGCACGTTGATGATGGGCGAGGTGCCCAGCTCGGGCCAGGCCGCCGCGGCGTTTCCAGCCGAGTCCGGCACCAGCCGGCCCGCCACGTACGGCGGCACCGCCAGCACCACGCCGTCGGCCCGCAGCAGGCCGCGCTGCTCCGGAGCCATCTGGGCCCCGTCGCCGCCGCCCGCGTCTTCCTCACCGCGGGCCAGCCGGATCAGGTAGCGGGGGTCGTCACCGCCGGGCGCGGACAGCTCGACGCCGGCCGCCTTGACGCCCAGCCGGACCTCGGCGCCCAGCCGCTTGAGCAGGGCCAGGCCCGCGGTGCCGTGCAGTTCGCCCAGCGGAGCCAGCGGGATGCCGATGTCGGCCGCGTCGTTCTTGCCCAGCAGCCCGGTCTTGACCACGGTCGCGGCCAGGGCCAGCGAGGCGTCGTCACCGGGGACGTTCAGTGAGGCCACCGTGAACAGGTCCCACAGCACGCGCCGGGTGCGCTCGTCCTGCCCGTGTGCGGCCAGCCAGTCACCGAGGCGCTGGTTGTCCAGGGCCGGGTCGTCCGGGTTGAGGAACCGCATGGCCAGCGCGGCCTGGCCCACCCGGGCCCGCTCGGCCAGCGACAGCAGCGAGAACCGGGCCAGCGAGGCGCCCAGGTGCAGGGGCCCGGGCAGCCGGTTGCGGCGCAGCCGGGCCGGGCCGTCCGGAGACAGCACGGTCACGTCGAAGCGGTCCTGGATGCGGACCGAGCCGGACACGCCCAGCCGGGCCAGCAGGCCCTGGTAGGCGGTGCAGCAGCGGAGGAACACGTGCTGGCCGGTGTCGACGACCAGCGCCCCGCGGTTGAACGAGGTGGTGGCGCCGCCCAGCCGCGGCCGGGCCTCCAGCAAGGTGACGGCCGCCCCGGCCTCGGACAGCGCGATGGCGGCGGTGATGCCGGCCAGGCCGCCGCCGATCACCACCACCCGCTGCTGGCGGCGGGGGCGGACCGAGGTATCCGGGGAGGTGGTCACGCGCGCCGTCCCGGCGCCGGGGTCGCCGCCGCGGGCGGCGTCGGGTCCGCGACCCGGTTCCGGCGGGGCAGCAGCGGGCGAGCCAGCGAGCGCACCGCCACCATGGCCTTCTGGCCGGGTGACAGCGACAGCCGGCCGTACAGCACGGCCGCGGGCTCGGCGATGATGCGGTCCAGCAGCTTCCGGTAGATGCCGGCCATCGCCCCGGTGCAGGCCGCGCTGCGTGCGTCCAGCATCGGCAGCAACTGCAGGCCGGTGTCGTACCACTGGCGGGCGCGCTCGGCCTCGAACTCGATGAGCGAGACGAACTTGGCCTCGGCGGCCGCGTCCGCGGCGGGCTCGGCGGCGGGGTCCGGCTCACCGGACGGCTTCAGCGTGACGCCGAAACGGTCCAGGTCCTCAGCGGGCAGGTACACCCGGCCGTTCTGGTAGTCCTCGCGGATGTCGCGCAGGATGTTGGTGAGCTGCAGGGCCACCCCGAGCGAGTCGGCCAGCGACTCCGCGGTCGGATGGTCGTCGGACCCGAACACGCCCAGCGACAGCCGCCCGACCGAGCCGGCCACGCAGCGGCAGTAGTAGTGCAGGTCGTCAAAGGTGGTGTAGAAGGCGCCCTTGGTATCGGCGACGCAGCCGTCGATCAGCTCCCCGAAGGCGGGCAGCGGCACCGGGAACCTGCGGGCCGTGTCGGCCAGGGCCACCAGCACCGGGTCGCCGGCGGGCGGGGCCGCGGCATCCGGCGCACCCAGGGCCAGCACCTCGGACCGGGCTTCTTCGAGGGCCGTCAGCTTCTCCGGGGCAGCCATGGTCCCGTCACCGATGTCGTCGATGCGGCGGGCGAACGCGTAGAGCGCGGCGAGGGACTGCCGTTTTTCCGGGGGCAGCAGCCGGATCCCGTAGGCGAAGTTCCTGGCCTGCGACCAGGTGATCTCCTCACAGGCCCGGTAGGCCTCGGCCGTGCTCGCGGTATTAGTGCTGTCCACGTCCCTCACCTCCCTCGCAGATAAGCCTGGATGGCCAGGCGGGCCGTCACTCGTTTGTCCGGATGCGGGGTGACGGCCAAGACGTCGTGACCGGACCCGGTGATCGCGGCCAGTGCGGCCCGGCCACCGGCCAGGTACCCCGCCACCGCCAGCCGCGCGAACCCGCGCAGCGTGCCGACCAGCGGCGCTCCCTCGTCGAGCAGGGCGGACGCGCGCGCCACCTCATAGGCGATCAGCGCCCGGACCTGCTGCCCCGTCACTGGCGCGGCCAGGTCCTGCTCGGTCACCGCGAACTTCTCCCGGTCGGCCCGGGGCAGGTAGATCCGCCCCTTGCCGAGGTCTTCCGCGACGTCCTGCCAGTGCTCAGCCAGCTGAAGAGCAGTGCAGATGCTATCGGACAGTCGCTCCCGGGCTGGGGTCGCCGCTCCGAAGATGTGCAGGACAACACACCCGATGGGGTTGGCCGACAGCCGGCAGTAGCCGACCAGGTCCTCGAACGTCTCGTACCGGGTGACCAGCTGGTCCTGGCGGTTGGCCTGGATCAGGTCGCGCAGCGGCTGGGCCGGAACGTGGCACTCGGCCACGGTAGTGGCCAGCTCCCGCATGGCGGCCAGCTGCGGCGTGGCGCCGTCGTAGATGCGGTCGACGTCGGCCTCGAGCTCGTCGAGGAGCCGCATCCGCTCGTCGGAGGCAATTTCATCGCCGATGTCGTCGGTCAGCCGGGCGAACCCGTACAGGGCCATCAGGTGGCGCCGGTACCGGACGGGCAGGATCCGCATGGCGACCGGGAAGTTCTCGCTGGAAGCCTGGGCGGCCGCACCGAGCGAGACGGCCTCGGCCGAGCCGTCCGCCGTCTGGGCATGCGTGGGCGCAGGCTCAGTTCCGCTCACGTTGCCAGCCATGGGGATATCTTCGGGGCCAACGCCGAATGAATGCAAACAATGACACTCACGTCACCTGACGCGCGTGTCAAGGATTGACATTGCCGAAGCCGAGTTTGCGCGGCGATCCAGCCATGTTTCCAGCGTGACCGGGGAGCGGATTGGTGCCCGCGCACCACCATGTTTCACCCCGGTGTGACCGTTTCGCAACGCCGGAATTATTTAATTTGCATGGACGCGGTGGGAGATGATAGGCCGCTACACAGGACCGTCGCTGCTGGACAGTCGCTGCTGGCCGGGCCGTCGGGGGTGCGTGGGGGCGACATCGCGGGGACACGTGGCGATACAAAGCTGATACATATTCGATGCGCGGTCGCTGCCTGTATTGCCACGCGACAAAAGTTCGGCTGCTATGCCGGGGCGGCCTTACGCACACTTCCGCATGACCTCCGATAGCTACGAAAAACTGCCGAATATTCCGCTCATTACCGTTACTAAGCGCTATGCCACGATGGCAATTCGGCAGGATGAACGATCATTCACTGGGAAATCAGGCGGGTTGGGGACCGGGTGAGCAGGCCGCGGCCGGCCGGGCGGAGCGGGGGACGACGAGGCCAGGTAGGCCCGGGACGCGAACCGGAGTCGGGCGCAGCCGGGATGCGAGCCAGGGCGAGCGGGAGCCGGCGGGAGCCACAGGCCTGGACATGGACCGGTGCCGCGGGCGCGGGGCCCGCGAGCTGAGGCCTGGGAGCCGAAGCGGGCGCGGGAAGGGCCGCCCTCGACCTTCGATAAAATCAAGCGCGCCAGAGGAGGACCAGGGCGCAGTCGTCGGCGCTGCCGATGTCGCGTTGCATGGTGGTGACCAGGTCGCCCGCGCCGGTGCGGAAGCCGGTCTTGACCAGGTGTTCGGCCTCGCCCAGGAGCTTGTCGATGCCCGCGTCGATGTCCTGGCCGGGCGCTTCCACCAGGCCGTCGGTGTACAGCATGAGCGCGTCGCCGCGGCGCAGGACGCCCTCCTCGCTATGGGTCGGTACCGAGGCCAGGTCGGACACCACGCCCAGCACGATGCCGCGGGCCTGGGTGACCCGCCACCGGCCGCTGGCCGCGTCGTAGTGCACGGCGGGCAGGTGGCCGGCGGAGGAGACGGTGTACTCCCCCGAGGTCAGGTCGAGGGACAGGTGGACCGCGGTGACGAAGCCTTCGTTCCACCGGCCGCGGCGCAGGTAGGCGTTGGCCGCGGGCAGGAACTCGCTGCTCGGGACCGAGCCGAGCAGGCCGCCGAACGCGCCCGACAGCAGCAGGGCCCGGGTGCCGGCGTCGATGCCCTTGCCGGACACGTCGACCAGGGCGACCTCGAGCGTCTTGCCGTCGGAGTAGGAGACCACGAAGTCGCCGCCGAACGAGGCCCCGCCGGCCGGGCGGAGCACCACCTCCGAGCCCCAGCTCTCCCCCAGCGTGGGCAGCTTGCCCTGCTCGCGGATCCGGTCCCGCAGCTCGATCAGCATCTGGTTGCCGCGCAGGCCCTGCAGGCCCAGCTTGGCCCGGGTCCGGGCCAGCACGTCGGCGAAGAGCGCGGTGATCACGATGGTGGCGATGATGCCCGGCCCGGCCTTGTGGGCCACGATGTCGTAGATCAGCACCGCGGCGGCGATCACGAACAGGACGCGCAGGGCCCGGACCCACAGCAGCATGCCGCCCGCCAGGATGGGCAGGATCATCACGCCGGGCGAGAACCACCACTCGGACAGGTGGGCCGCGGCCACGCCGATGGCGATCGTGGCCAGCGTGAGACCGAACGCCAGCCGCCGGTTCCGCGTGATGAACTGCCTGCTCACCACGTCCTGCAGCTGCTGTACACGAGCACGCAAACCGTGCGCGGTACGTAGCAGCGGATGGTCCGGACGGGAAACCATGATGGCGGCACTGTATCCGCAATCGCTCCCGGTTCACCGGCCGGCACGCCCCGTCAGCACCGGAACAACCGCTGGCCGGAGGCTAAAGCAGTGGTCATTTGGCCTGCGGCGGTGTAGCAAAGCAGACATGACCGAGGCTTACCCGATCCGGCCGGTGACCCCGGATGAGTTCGACAGTTTCCTGCTGATGGACCAGCACGCGTTCCACGGCTCACCGGTCTCGCCCGGGGAACGCGCGCAGACCCTGACCCGGTTCGAGTTCGACCGCAGCCTGGGCGCGTACGACAACGGCCAGCTGGTCGGCGGCACGGCCGTGTTCTCGTTCCGGCTGCGGGTCCCCGGGGCCGACGTGCCCGCCGCCGGGGTGAGCTGGGTGTCGGTGCTGCCCACCCACCGGCGGCGCGGCATCCTGCGGTCGCTGATGCGCCGGCAACTGGCCGACATCCGGGACCGCGGCGAGGCCCTGGCCGTGCTGTGGGCCGCGGAGGCCGTCATCTACGGGCGCTACGGCTACGGCCAGGCGTCCTGGACCCACGCCTACACCGTCCACCGCGGCGAGGGCGCGCTGGCCGTGGACGCGCCCGCCGACCCGGCCCTGCGGCTGCGGATCACCGAGGTCGCCGAGGCCCGCGCCGAACTGGGCAAGGTGTACGAAGCGGTGTTCGAGACCCGGCCGGGCTTCTTCCGGCGCAACGACGCCTGGTGGGACCGGTACCTGTCGGACCCGCCGGCGCAGCGGCACGGCCAGTCCCCGCTGCGGTGCGTGCTGGCCGAGGACGACGCGGGCCCGCGCGGCTACTCGCTCTACTCGGCCCGTGGCGGCTGGGACGAGGACACGTTCCTGCCCGAAGGCTCGATCACCGTCCGGGAACTGGTCGCGACCGACCCGGCGGCCAGCGCGGCACTGTGGGGCGATCTGCTCAGCCGGGACCTGACCACCGAATTGCACGCCCGGCTGCGGCCGGTCGATGACCCGGTGCAGTTCCAGCTGGCCGACCCGCGGCGGCTGCGCACGGTGGTCAGCGACGCGCTGTGGGCCCGGATCACCGACCTGCCGGCCGCGCTGACCCAGCGCCGGTACGCCTGCCCGGTGGATGTGGTGCTGGACGTGCGGGACCGGGTGCTGCCGGACAACGCGGGTCGCTGGCGGCTGCGGGTCGACGAGACCGGGCAGGTCAGCTGCGACCCGGTGGACGCCGACGCGGATCTGAGCCTGGACATCGCCGCGCTGGGCGCGGCCTACCTGGGCGGCACCCGGCTCGGGGCGCTGGCCGCCGCGGGCCGGGTCAGCCAGCTGCGGGCGGGCGCGCTCAGGCAGCTGTCGGCGGCCATGGCCTGGGACCCGGCACCCTGGTGCCCGGTCATCTTCTAGCTCCGGCGGCCGGCCCGGGGCCGCGTGCGACACTGGGTCCATGAAGGTGACGCTGAGCGCGGCCATGCGGGCGCGGGACGTGTCCCGGCCGCGGCCGGAGGACGAGGAGGCGGCCAAGGAGGCCGCCAGCCAGCCGCCCCCCGGGAACACCAGGCCACGCCCGGACCGCACCGAGGGGGGCCGCCCGGCGGCCAGCAAGAACGCCGGCGGCGGGCGGCGCCGCAAGCGCCGTTAGGACGGGCGCGAGCGCCGTCAGGACGGCAGCGGCGGCAGGCCGCCGGACTTCTCGTACTCGGCGATCTCGGTCAGCCGCCGCGCGTGCCGCTCGGCCCCGGAGAACGCCGTCTCCACGAAGATCTTGGCGAACGAGATCGCGTCGTCGACGCTGGACATCCGGGCCCCGAGGCTGAGCACGTTGGCGTCGTTGTGCAGCCGGGCCAGCTCGGCGGTCTCGGTGGTCCAGGCCAGCGCGGCCCGGATGCCAGGGACCTTGTTGGCCGCGATCTGCTCGCCGTTGCCGGACCCGCCGATCACGATGCCCAGGCTGCCGGGGTGGGCGATGACGTTGGTGGCCGCGCGCAGCACGTAGACCGGGTAGTCGTCGTCTTTGGCGTAGCTGGGCGGCCCGCAGTCCACTGGCTCGTGCCCGTTCTCCGACAGCCACTCAACCAGCCGCGACTTCAGCTCGAACCCGGCGTGATCGGACCCCAGAAACACCTGCACGGGGGTCAGTGTGCCAGAAGGGTCAGGGCTCGGGGGGCGAGGCCCCCGAGCCCCGGGGTTCACCTCAGTCGAAGATGGGGTCGCGGGTGCGGGAGCGCTTGAGCTCGAAGAAGCCGTCGGTCTCGGCGATGGCCAGCACGCCGTCCCAGAGCTTGGCCGCGGCCTCACCGCGCGGGATCGGGGACAGCACCGGGCCGAACACCGACGTGCCCTTGACCGAGATGACCGGGGTGCCGACCTCGTAGCCGACCCGGTCCATGCCGTCCTTGTGGCTGGCCCTGAGGGCCTCGTCGTACTCGGTGGACTCGGCCGCGGCGGCCAGGCTCTCGGGCAGGCCGGCCTCCTTGAGCGCGGCCTCGAAGGTGGCGCGCTCGCGCGGGGCCTTCTCCAGGTGGAACTTGGTGCCGAAGGCCGTGTACAGCTTGCCGAGCACCTCGGGGCCGAACTGCTGCTCGGCCGCGATGCAGATGCGGACCGGGCCCCAGCCGGTGGCGAGCAGTTCCCGGTAGGCCTCGGAGATGTCGTCCTTGTCGCTGTTCAGCACGGACAGGCTCATCACGTGCCAGCGCGGCGTGACCGGGCGGACCTTCTCCACCTCGAGGATCCACCGGGAGGCGATCCAGGCCCACGGACAGATGGGGTCGAACCAGAAGTCAACGACGGTGTTCTCCTGCTCGGGCATGCGCGCTCCTCGGGGCTGGGGGCCTGGTGTACGGCTGCGACAACCAGTGGCCAGCCCGGCTCATTCCGCACCAGGCAGTAGACCGGAACCAGCTACGTGGAAGGATGGCTAGGCGCGTCTCACGAGGACGAAAGGGATTGCAAGTGCCAGATAACCTCACGCAGGGCGAGGCCCAGGCCCGGGCCGACGTCGTCACGGTCTCGTCGTACCAGGTCGAACTGGACCTGACCGGCGGCGACACCACGTTTCCCTCGGTCACCGTGGCCCGCTTCCAGGCCGCGGGCGGGGGGTCGGAGACGTTCATCAACCTGACCGCCCCCAAGGTCCTGGAGATCACCCTCAACGGAGACGCGCTGCCGCTGGACGCGTTCGACGGCGACCGGATCACGCTGACCAACCTGGCCGCCGACAACGAACTGCGGGTCGTGGCCGAGTGCGCGTATTCCAACAGCGGCGAGGGCCTGCACCGGTTCACCGACCCGGCCGACGGCGGCGTCTACCTGTACTCCGACCTGGAGACCTTCGACGCGCACCGGATCTATGCCTGCTTCGACCAGCCCGACCTGAAGGCCAGCTACGAGCTGACCGTCACCGCCCCCGCGGACTGGCAGGTCATCTCGAACATGGCGCCGGACTCAGCAGAAAACGCTGGACCTTCGCCCTGGGGCTCGGCGGGGACCTCGGCCAGGCGCTGGCACTTCCCGCCCACCCCGGTCATGTCCACCTACATCACCGCGGTCGCCGCCGGCCCCTACCACGTGGTCCGGGACAACTACGAGGACATCCCGCTCGGCATCTACTGCCGCCAGTCGCTGGCCCAGTACCTGGACGCCGACGAGCTGTTCGAGGTGACCAAGCAGGGCTTCGGCTTCTACCACCAGGCGTTCGGGGTCCACTATCCGTTCGGCAAGTACGACCAGCTCTTCGTGCCCGAGTTCAAGGAAGGCGCGATGGAGAACGCGGGCTGCGTGACGTTCCTGGAGGACTACATCTTCCGGTCGCGGGTCACCCAGTTCGCCCGGGAGGCCCGGGCCGAGACAATCCTGCACGAGATGGCCCACCAGTGGTTCGGCGACCTGGTCACCATGCGCTGGTGGGACGACCTGTGGCTGAACGAGTCGTTCGCCACCTGGGCCGGCACGCTGGCCGAGGCCGAGGCGACCAAGTGGTCGTCGGCCTGGACCACGTTCGCCCAGCTGTACAAGGCCTGGGCCTACCGCCAGGACCAGCTGCCGTCGACCCATCCGATCGCGGCCGACATCGGTGACATCGAGGCGGTCGAGGTCAACTTCGACGGCATCACCTACGCCAAGGGCGCGTCCGTGCTCAAGCAGCTGGTCGCCTACGTGGGCCGGGACAATTTCCTGGCCGGGGTCCGGCAGTACTTCGCCGACAACGAGTGGGGCAACGCCACCCTGGCCGACCTGCTGCTGGCCCTGGAGGACACGTCCGGCCGCGAGCTGACCCAGTGGTCCCGCGAGTGGCTGCAGACCGCGGGCGTGAACACGCTGCGGCCCGAGTACGAGCTTGACGACCAGGGCCGGTTCACCACGTTCGCGGTCCGCCAGGAAGCGGTGCCCGATTACCCGGTGCTGCGCTCGCACCGGATCGCGATCGGCCTGTACGACCGGGACTCGAACGGGCTGGTCCGGCGGCACCGGCTCGAGACCGACATCAGCGGCGAGCGGACCGAGATCGCCGAGCTGGCCGGCCAGCACCGGCCGGACCTGGTGCTGCTCAACGACGACGACCTGACCTACGCCAAGATCCGCCTCGACGACCACTCGCTGGGCACGCTGGTCCAGGCCATCAGCGAGTTCCGGGACCCGCTGCCCGCCGCGCTGGCCTGGTCGGCGGCCTGGGACATGTGCCGGGATGCCGAGATGGCGGCCCGGGACTACGTGCGGCTGGTCATGCTGGGCGTCGGCTCGGTGACCGACATCAGCGTGGCCCAGACGCTGCTGCGCCAGGCGTCTCAGGCCGTCCGCCGGTACGCCGACCCGGCCTGGCGGGACGAGGGCCTGGAGTACATGGGCGACGCCCTGCACGACCTGCTCTTCGGAGCCGACCCCGGCAGCGACGCCCAGCTGGCCTACGCCCAGGCCCTGACCGGGGTGGCCCGGACCGACCGGCACCTGAGCGTGGTGGCCGGCCTGCTGGACGGGACCGTGACCCTGGACGGCCTGACCGTCGACACCGACCTGCGCTGGACGCTGCTGCACCGCCTGGTCAGCCAGGGCCGGGCCGGGCTGGAGCAGATCGACGCGGAACTGGCCCGGGACGCCACCGACGCGGGCGAGCGCCGGGCCGCGGCCGCCCGCGCCGCCCTGCCGGACGCCGAGAACAAGCGCCGCACCTGGGACGAGATCGTGGCCGGGCGGCTGCCCAACGCGATGTTCCGGGCCACGCTGACCGGGTTCGTCAATCCGGACCAGGAGGAGCTGACGGCCCCGTACCGCGACCCGTTCTTCGACGTACTGCTGGACATCTGGGCCAACTGGAGTTCGGACATGGCCAAGCGGTTCGTGGCCATCGGCTACACGATCTGCCCGACCGAGCCGGAGTCGATCCACGTCACCGACCGCTACATCTCCCGCAACTCGCCGCCCGCGGCCCTGCACCGGCTCCTGATCGAAGGCCGGGACGACATAGCCCGGGC
>DATDIH010000249.1:0-2439 GCA_036521155.1 Streptosporangiaceae bacterium | reverse complement strand
GCAGAAGGCCATGGTGACGTGTTCGGCGGCCATGGTGCCCAGCACCGGCCCGGGCGCGAAGTCGCGCACGATGACCTGGCGCGCGCCCCGGGCCATCCCGGCCAGGGCCCAGGCCAGACCGCCCATGTGGAACAGGGGCATGCAGACCAGGCTCACGTCGCCGGGGGCGAAACCCCAGGCCACCGAGATGCCGTCCAGCAGGACGCGGAGGTTGGCCCCGTTGGTGAACATCGCGCCCTTGGGCGGGCCGGTAGTGCCGCTGGTGTACAGCTGGAACGCTATGTCATCCGGGGCGGCGGGGGCGCCTGGGTCCTGGCCGGTCTGCGGGGCGACGGCCCGGACCTCCACCCAGGGGTACGGGCGTCCGGCCGAGCGCAGCCATTCGCGGTGCGCGGTGTCGGCGTGCTCGGCCGCCGACAGCTGGGCGAACGCCCCGGTGGCCTCGGTGAGCCCGTAGATCTGGACGAAGTCGCAGGCCAGAGCCTGCTGAGCGGCGTGGAGTCCGGTAGGGCTGATGGGGGCACCGGAGTACACCATCTGGCGCAGTGCCTCGGGGCGGGTGGCGGTGGTGGCGGCGCTGAGGGCGCTGAGCATGGTGGGGACGCAGAAGGCCATGGTGACGTGTTCGGCGGCCATGGTGCCCAGCACCGGCCCGGGCGCGAAGTCGCGCACGATGACCTGGCGCGCGCCCCGGGCCATCCCGGCCAGGGCCCAGGCCAGGCCACCCATGTGGAACAGGGGCATGCAGACCAGGCTCACATCGTCCGGGGTGAACCCCCAGGCCACCGAGATGTCGTCCAGCAGCACCCGGAGGTTGGACCCGTTGGTGAACATCGCGCCCTTGGGCGGGCCGGTGGTGCCGCTGGTGTAGAGCTGGAACGCGATGTCGTCCGGGGCGGCTGGGTCTTGGGCTGCGGGGCCCGGGCCTGCGGGGTCCCGGCAGTCGGGGCTCGGGCCGTCGGGGCCCTGCCAGGTGGCCAGGGTGGGCCAGCGGTCGCTCGGTTCCAGGGCGACGACGGTGCCCAGTTGCGGCAGCTCGGCTTGGGCCTGCTCGACGGCGGGGGCGCCCGCGTTGTCGGTGAACGCGACCTGGGCGCCGGAGTCCTTGATCATCGCGGTCAGCTCGGTCGCGGACAGCCGCCAGTTCAGCGGCACCGGCACCGCTCCGGCCAGGGCGCAGCCGAACAGGTACCCGAAGTAGGACGGGTCGTTCTTGCCCACGAACACCACTCGATCCTGGGCCTTCACCCCGTCCCGGGTCAGGGCGGCCGCCGTCCGGCGGGCTTGCCCGTGCAGGTCGCGCCAGGTGATCTTCTGGCCCGCGCCGCTGACGATGACGGTATCGGGGTGGTCGGCGGCGCCGCGTTCGAGGAGCTCGCGCAGGCTGGCAGTCATTTGCTGACGGCTTTCCTAGCCCGGGTGGCGCCCTGGTAGAGGCCGATCTGCTTCATCAGGCCGAGCAGGTCGTAGCTGGCGTTGAGGTAGCAGGCCCGGCCGTCGCGGAAGTCGAAGACCTCCAGCCCGGAGAAGTCGAAGGGCTTTCCAGTCCCCTGGACTCCTGGTGGGTCGAGCACCCCGCTGAAGTGGCCGGTCCCCCGCCAGCTGAACGCCACCCGGGCCAGGTCCCCGCGGAACATCGGCGGCGCCGTGACCTCCCACATCAGGTCGGGATAGGCGTCGATCACGTAGTTGAGGTAGCCCGCGGTGGCCGCGTGCCCCTGAACGTGCCAGCCGGTGTGCCGGGTGGTCGGGCTGTCCAGCAGGAAGTCCTCGGTGACCAGGGCGGGGATCAGGTCCGGCTTCCGCTCGTTCCAGGCTTGGATCCAGCCCTCGTACCAGCGGACCGCGAATTCCGGGTCGACGGCCGTGGCGTCAGCAGTAGTTACAGTCACAGGTCCCCTCCTCAAAACCTAACTCCACTTAGAGTCTAATAGAAATTAGATTCTGTCCAGAGGGCGAGCCGGGCCGGGCCGGAGCGTCCGGCGGGAGCGGTAGGACCGGGCCGAAAGGTGGCCCGTGCGTGCCGGGACATCCGAGGCTGGTGTGGCGGATGAGCCCTGATGTGCTGGTGGGATCGGCTGGTGGCACCTCTGGGGCCACCGGCGTTGCCGTTTCATGATCCATCCTGCGGGTGCATCGTCAGCGAATACGACTGGAAACGCTCCCCCACAATGGATCATGAAACTTCTGGGACTGATGTGACACGGGATCCGGCGGGCGCGCGTCCCGCGCGCACAGGGTGGCCGGCCTGCTCCATCCCGGAGCCCGGAGCCTCGGCCGGAGGCACGGGTTTACCAGCCCGGCTCAGGGCGGCGCGAACCCGGGAGCCCGGCGCTCCGCGTAGGCCGCCAGCCCTTCGCGAATGGCTTCGGAGCCCCAGTTGCGGCGGAAGAAGGCCAGGTCGGACTCGACGGATTCCTCCCATGACGGCTGTTGGGC
>DATDIH010000248.1:0-5222 GCA_036521155.1 Streptosporangiaceae bacterium | reverse complement strand
GGCGCCGTTGCTGCCGCTGGAGCCGTTGGCACCGTTGGCGGCGTTGGCACCGTTGGCGGCGGCGGCCGGGTCAGCGTCCAGCCGCGGCCCGACCCCGAGCTTCTCCTTGATCCGCTTCTCGATCTCGTTGGCCAGGTCGGGGTTGTCCTTGAGGAACGTACGGGCGTTCTCCTTGCCCTGGCCGAGCTGGTCGCCCTCGTAGGTGTACCAGGCCCCCGCCTTGCGGACGATGCCCTGCTCCACGCCGAGGTCGATGAGGCTGCCCTCGCGGCTGATGCCGGTGCCGTAGAGGATGTCGAACTCGGCCACCTTGAACGGCGGGCTCATCTTGTTCTTGACCACCTTGACGCGGGTCCGGTTGCCGACCGCGTCGGTGCCATCCTTGAGCGTCTCGATGCGGCGCACGTCGAGGCGGACGGACGAGTAGAACTTCAGCGCCTTCCCGCCCGAGGTGGTCTCCGGGCTGCCGAACATCACGCCGACCTTCTCCCGGAGCTGGTTGATGAAGATCGCGGTGGTCTTGGCCTGGTTCAGCGCACCGGTGATCTTGCGCAGGGCCTGGGACATGAGGCGGGCCTGGAGGCCGACGTGGCTGTCGCCCATCTCGCCCTCGATCTCGGCCCGGGGCACCAGCGCGGCCACCGAGTCGACCACGACGATGTCGATGGCGCCGGACCGGATCAGCATGTCCATGATCTCCAGCGCCTGCTCGCCGGTGTCCGGCTGGGACACCAGCAGGGCGTCGGTGTCGACGCCCAGCTTCTGGGCGTAGTCGGGGTCGAGCGCGTGCTCGGCGTCGATGAACGCGGCGATGCCGCCGGCCTTCTGCGCGTTCGCGACCGCGTGCAGGGCCACCGTGGTCTTACCGCTGCTCTCCGGGCCGTAGATCTCGACGATGCGACCGCGCGGGTAACCGCCGAGGCCGAGAGCGACGTCGAGCGAGATCGATCCGGAGGGGATGACCTCGACGGCCTGGCGGGTCTCCTGGCCGAGCCGCATGACCGAGCCCTTGCCGAACTGCCGCTCGATCTGGACCAGCGCGGTCTCAAGGGCCTTGTCCCGGTCGCCGGCCCGCTCGACGCTCGGCCTGCTGTTCGCTGCCATGGGAACTCCCTGTCGGGTTTCGTTTCTATCTGAGCCGCCGGCGTTCGCCAGCGGTGTCGGTGCCCGACGCTATGCGGGACCACTGACATTTCCGGTGCGCCCATTCGGTGCTGCCGTTCGGGGACCTCCGAGCCCACACCGCGCACGCGGCTTACTGTAGGCGAACCTATGTTCGATCGATACCCGACACGCCGAAATCTCCAGTAGGTCCTATCCGGAGCAGCGGGGGGCCACCTCCGCACCCTGACCGGGGCCGAGGCGCGTCAGCACATCGACGAGGTCTCCCAGCGGTACACCGGCCACGCTTACGCCCACCGGTAGGGCCAGAGGGACGGATCGTCTACGTGGTCGCGCCGGACAAGGTCAACACGCCGAAGTCGCTGGGGCGGCGGTAGCCCGCCGGGACCGGCGGCCGGGCGGTCAGCGCAGGGTCTCGGGCAGGTTGAAGGAGTCGCAGACGGCGCGCCAGACCTTCTTCACGTCCTCGCCATCGGCCAGGGCACGGTCGATGGTCCGATCGCCCAGCCCGGCCAGGACATAGTCCTTGGCGACGCTGTGCGCGTACGCCTCGCCGAACTGCGCGCTCATCCTCTCCCAGAACAAAGTTAGCCGCACCGGGCCAGGCTACCGCCCGCTCCGGCCTGGTCTTTCTTTTGGACTGACCGTGAGAAAAATCCGTTCGGCTGGGTACATACGGACCGGGAAGATCGTTGAGTATTAAAACTGCCGGTGTCGGGCGCGGATCCGTCGCGCCACGAGCAGGCAAGCACGAGATCACGAGCGGGCAAGTACGAGATACGGGGCGCTGAATGTCCTCACCGGCACGAGATGCACACACGCCGATAGATTCTGGGGCCGTTCAGCCAGAGACCGTGCCGTCACCGCGGCATCGCTGGTGGGTCACGGCCAGCCTGGTCGTGCTGGTAGTCGTGGTCCTGGTCGCGGCGGGGGCGGGGGTCGCGGCCCTGCTGACCCACGGCTTCCACAGCAAGACCACGGTCAAGTACCACCAGGCGGCCGTGTTCAGCCTGCGGGTGGGTGACTGCATCAACCAGACGTCGACCGGGACCAAGGCCGACGTGGTCTCGTGCACCAAGCCGCACGACGCCGAGGTGTTCGGGACGTTCCAGCTGACCGGGGCCTGGCCGGGCGCCGCCGCGGTCCGGCAGCGGGCCGGGGCCGGGTGCGCGACGCGGCTGACCAACTACCTGAACCCCCAGCTGGCCGACTCGAACCTGACCCAGTCCTACGTCTTCCCCGGCCAGCAGGCCTGGGAGTCGGGCCAGCGGACGGTGGTGTGCGAGGTCCGGTCGACCAAGGGCCAGCTCAGCGACTCCGTCCGCCGCGCCTGAGCCCAGCCGCGGGCCGGTGACCTGGTCCGTGGGCAGCGTCGCGACGAGCTGAGCCCGGCGCTGGGCGGCCCGCGCGCCGGGACGTCCGGGGTTGGTGTGGCTGGCGGGAGCTGCTGTGCTGGTGTGATCCGCTGGCGGCACCTCAGGAGTCACTGCCGTTTCATGATCCATCCTGTGGGTGCACTGTCAGCGAATACGACTGACAACGCACCCCGGCAATGGATCAAGGAACTTATGGGGCTGGAGTGACGCAGGCGCTGAGGCTGGGTGACAGGAGCGAGCGTCACCCAGGGCGGCTGTCCGCTAAGGGCTGAGCTGGGGCGGGTCGCGGGCGGACAGGAATGTCAGTGGTCCGGGGCAAGATGGAAACATGCCGGACAACCAGGTCACCCTCGAGTCGCTGGAGAACTTCTCGCCAGCGACCAGAGCCTGGTTCACGGCGGTCTTCGCGGAGCCGACCCAGGCCCAGGCGCAGGCCTGGACGGCGATCGGCAAGGGCGAGGACACGCTGGTCATCGCGCCGACCGGGTCAGGTAAGACGCTGGCCGCCTTCTTGTGGGCGCTGGACCGGCTGGCCGCCGCCCCGGCACCGGCCGACCCCAAGCGCCGGTGCCGGGTGCTGTACATCTCGCCGCTGAAGGCGCTGGCCACCGACATCGAGCGGAACCTGCGGGCGCCGCTGACCGGAATCCGGCACGCCGCCCGCAACCTGGGCCTGGAGGAGCCGGAGATCCAGGTCGCGGTGCGGACCGGTGACACCGCCGCGGACGAGCGGCGCAAGCTGGCCAGCAAGCCGCCGGACGTGCTGATCACCACCCCGGAGTCGCTGTTCCTGCTGCTCACCTCCAAGGCGCGGGATTCCCTGCGTGGGGTGGAGACCGTGATCGTGGACGAGGTGCACGCGCTGGCCGGCAGCAAGCGCGGCGCGCACCTGGCGGTCTCGCTGGAACGGCTGGACGCGCTGCGGATGGGCGGGCCAGGCGCGGCCGAGGACAAGTCCGGGACGGTGGCGACCGGCCCGGCCCAGCGGATCGGGCTGTCGGCCACGGTCCGGCCGGTGGCCGAGGTGGCCGGCTTCCTGGGTGGCCCGCGCCAGATCACGGTGGTGCAGCCGCCGTCTGCCAAGCGCCTCGAGCTGAACGTGGTGGTCCCGGTCGAGGACATGACCGAGATCACCGCACAGCGTGGAATTTCCGGGCCACGCGAGGCGGTGGATCCGGCCGAGACACCGGAGGTGCGGCGGGGCAAAGGCCGGCCCCGCTCCCCCGCGGTCATCGACGACGACGAGCCGGCCAGGAACCGGTCGATCTGGCCGCACGTCGAGGAGCGGGTGCTCGACCTCATCGAGCAGCACCGGTCCACGATCGTGTTCGCCAACTCGCGGCGGCTGTCCGAGCGGCTGTGCGCCCGGCTGAACGAGCTGGCCGCCGAGCGGGCCCAGGAAGCTGCCGCCGCGGAGCTGGAAGAGTCGGCCCTGGAAAGTCCGGAGTCGCTGGCGGCCGGGCCGCGGCACGCGCCCGCCGAGCTGATGGCCCAGTCCGGGACCGGGAGCGGGGCGCCGGCCGAGATCGCCCGGGCCCACCACGGGTCGGTGTCGCGGCAGGAGCGGACCGAGATCGAGGAAGCCCTGAAGCGGGGCACGCTGAGCGCGGTGGTGGCCACCTCCAGCCTGGAACTGGGCATCGACATGGGCGCGGTGGACCTGGTCATCCAGGTGGAGGCGCCGCCGTCGGTAGCCAGCGGGCTGCAGCGGATCGGCCGGGCCGGGCACAACGTGGGCGACGTCTCCCGCGGCGTCATCTTCCCCAAGTACCAGGGTGACCTGGTGCAGGCGACCGTGGTCGCGGAGCGGATGCACGGCGGCAACATCGAGGAGCTGCGCGCGCCGCGTAACCCGCTGGACGTGCTGGCCCAGCAGATCGTGGCCATGACGTCGATGGACGAATGGTCCGTGGACGAGCTGGAGCAGGTGGTCCGGCGGGCGGCGCCGTTCGCCGGGCTGACCCGGCCGGTGCTGGACGCGACGCTGGACATGCTGGCCGGCCGTTACCCCAGCGAGGAGTTCGCCGGGCTGCGGCCGCGGGTGGTCTGGGATCGGCTGACCGGGGTGGTCCGGGGCCGTCCCGGTGGGCAGCGGCTGGCCGTGACCAGCGGCGGGACCATCCCCGACCGCGGCCTGTTCGGCGTGTTCCTGGCCGGGTCGGAGACCGGCAGCGGCAGTTCACGGCGGCACTCCCGGCGGGTGGGTGAGCTCGACGAGGAGATGGTCTACGAGTCGCGGGTCGGCGACGTGTTCGTGCTCGGCGCCAGCTCGTGGCGGATCGAGGACATCACCGCCGACAGCGTGCTGGTCACCCCGGCGCCGGGGCAGCCGGGCAAGCTGCCGTTCTGGCACGGCGACACGCTAGGCCGGCCCGCCGAGCTGGGCGCCGCGATCGGCGCCAAGTGCCGGGAACTGGCCGGGGCCAGCGAGCAGGACGCCACCCAGCAGCTGACGGACGCCGGGCTGGACGAGCTGGCCGCGGGCAACCTGGTCCGCTACCTGGCCGATCAGCGCGAGGCCACCGGGTCCGTGCCGGACGACCGGACGCTGGTGGTGGAGCGGTTCCGGGACGAGCTGGGCGACTGGCGGGTGGTGCTGCACAGCCCGTACGGGGCGCGGGTGCACGGGCCGTGGGCGCTGGCCATCGCGGCCCGGCTGCGGGAACGCTACGGCGGCATGGACGTGCAGGCCATGCACACCGACGACGGCATCATCGTGCGGGT
>DATDIH010000247.1:0-22068 GCA_036521155.1 Streptosporangiaceae bacterium | reverse complement strand
TCCGCGAGCCACTCGTGCAGCCGCATGAAGCCGTCGCCGCCGGGGTTGCCCGGTTCGTCGTTGGGACCGGCGATGTACCCGTCGAGGGACATCGACATGTAGAGCACCGATGAGGACATGTGCCTGCTCCTTGCCTTGGGGTGGGGACAGTTGTCTTCGTGCTGGAATACGGCCGGAACGGGCGCGGACTCAGGCATGCAGGGCGGGCCGGTAGATCAGCTCCTGGATGTGGCGGTCCAGTGTCCGGCTCTCGATCAGCTCCAGGTCGAAGTCGGCCGCACCGGCGAAGATCGGCTCCGTTCCGGTCTGACCGGTGATCACGGGGAAGAGCGTCACCTGGACGCGGTCGACCAGGCCCGCGGCCATCAGCGCCCGGTTCAGCGACAGGCTGCCGTTCGAGCGCAACGGGACCTCGGACTCTTTCTTGAGCCGGGCGACGATGTCGACGGCGTCGCCGCTCACAATCGCCGCGTCCGGCCAGTTGAGGGGTCCTTCCAGCGTGGCTGACACCACCGTGGCCGGCAGGCTCCTCATCCGGGTGACCCATGGATCATCCACTTCGGGCTCCTCATTGGCCGGGGTCAGCATGCGCACCATGTCCCGGAAGGTGGTGGCCCCGAAGACCATCCGCTGCTCCTCGCTGTACAAGGCGAGGCGGCGGTCGAGCAGCTCGGGGCCTTGCTTGCCCCAGTAGCCGCCCCAGTTACCGCCAGCGGTGCCGAAGCCGTCGAGACTGGAAAAGACGTCGAAGGTGTAGGTGGCGATCACGATGTTCTCCTTGAGTGCGGTACGGGTGGAGCCGGGGCCGGCTGACGGAGGTCGGCCAGCGCGAGCCCGGTGCCTGGCAAGGACTCGCCGCCGGGGCGCAGCCCGGCCAGCATGATGGCCAGGTGGCGTTGCGCTGTCGCGTCCTGGACGGCGCGGTCGCTACCGGGGGGCAGCGGCCGGGCCAGCCGGATCAGCAGCAGGCTGATATCGCCGAACGTGAGGTCCGCGCGGATCACTCCGTCACGTTGCGCGTTTTTTATCAGGGTCGTGATGGCGGCGACGCTGCGGCCGCGAAGCGCCGCGAGTTCCGCGTCGCCGGGCTCAAGCGCTCGGGCGATCGCGGGCATCACCCAGGCGACCCGTACGCCCAGCACCTCGCGCAGGTAGCGGGCCAGTGCCTCGAAGCTGCCGGTCTCCTCCGCCAGTGCCTGTTCGGCCGCCGCCGCGGTCGCGCCGATCACCTGGACGGCGATGGCCCGCAGCAGCGCGGCCCGGTCCGGGAAGTGCCGGTACAGCGTTGCGTTCCCGACACCGGCGGCCCGGGCGACCTCATCCAGCGCCACCGCCGGTCCGTGCTCGGCGATCAGCTCCGTGGCCTGCGACAGCAGGGCCTCGCGGTTACGCCGGGCGTCAGCACGCGGCACACGGCCGGAAATATCCGGGGATTTGACTCTCACATAAGGTGTTTAACATCCTGTCCAGCCGGCCCGCAACCGCATTTCGGTCAGCGCGCCGGTCCGGGTCGGAGTCGCCACATCGGTGTGTGAGAATGCACTGGTGCCGGTCGCTGATCACCAGACGTTGCGGGTGCTAGAGGGTCGATACGTACTGGAGCGCGCGCTATCGGACGTCGAGGTCGCCCGTGATGGCGAGGTGCTCGCGGTCGTGCGCGGCCCCGACGGCGGAGCTTGCATGCGTCGCCAGGATGCGGCCGACGGCGCGTGGGTGGCGCTGTGGAATGGCGACGAGGCGCACCCGCCGGACGCGACCGGCATGCTGGCCGCGATCGTGGCGCCGCTCGCAGCCGGCAATGTGCCCGTCTGGGTCGCGGCCAGCTTTGATGGCGACCTCGTGCTGATCCCCGTTGATCAGGTGGACGAGGCCTCTGAGCTGCTGCGCCGGGCCGGCCACCGCGTGACTGGCTGAAGACATCGGGCACTGGTCAATCTCGACGAGTTGGCGCGTGGTTGCGGAGCCGTGATGGCGGGCCCCGGTCTGGTGGGGTGATCCACTACCGGGGAGCCGTTTCAGCGAATACGACTGGTTTCGCTCCCCGGGAGTGGATCTTGTGATGAGTGAGACGGTGGTGACCGACGAGGGGGGCCACCGGGCTCGTCTCGCCCGCCGCGGTGCTGGCGGCCGCGCAGCATGGCATCGACCCGGCCGCGTCTCCTAGCCGACCTCGACCGGGAGGTCGACCAGGGCCTGGGTGCCGCCCTCGGCCCGCGGGGTGATCTCGAGCTTGCCGCCCAGCTCGCCGACGACCAGGGTGCGGACGATCTGCAGCCCGAGCGAGTTCGACGACTCGGGGTCGAAGTCCTCGGGCAGGCCCACCCCGTCGTCGATGACGATCACGGTCAGCCGGTCCGGACCCCGGACCGCGCTGACCTCGACCCGGCCGGACGACCGGGGCGGGGCCGCGGACACGGCGGCCTCGGGGTAGGCGAAGCCGTGCTGCAGCGCGTTCTGCAGCAGCTCGGTCAGGACCAGGGCCAGCGGCATGGCCACGTAGGCCGGGAGCAGGCCGAACTTGCCGGTCAGCTTGGGCGTGACCCGGATCTCGGTGCCGGCCACCTCGGTGGCCATCATCACCACCCGGTCGGCGACCTCGTCGAAGGCCACGATCTCGTCCGGGGCGTGGGACAGGGTCTCGTGCACGATCGCGATCGAGCCGACCCGGCGGGTGGCATCCTCCAGCGCGGCCCGGGCCTCCGGGCCGTGCAGCCGCCGGGCCTGCAGGCGGAGCAGGGCCGCCACCGTCTGCAGGTTGTTCTTGACCCGGTGGTGGATCTCCCGGATCGTGGCGTCCTTGGTCATCAGCTCGCGCTCGCGGCGGCGCAGCTCGGTGACGTCGCGGACCAGGATCAGGGCCCCGGTCCGGTCGCCGCCCACGATGAGCGGGATGGCCCGCAGCTGAAGCACGGAGCCGTTGCCCTCGACCTCCGCGTCCCGGGGCGACCGGCCGCAGGCCACCAGCATCAGCGACTCGTCGACCGGCTCGCCGGGCGAGCACAGCTTCGCGGTCAGCGGGCCCAGCTCGGCGCCGACCAGGTCGGTGGCCAGGCCCAGGCGGCGGAAGGCGGACAGCGCGTTGGGGCTGGCGTAGGTCACCCGGCCCGCCCGGCCCAGGCGCAGCAGGCCGTCCCCGACCCGGGGCGACCGGACCAGCTGGGCCTCCTCGCCGAACGGGAACGTGCCCTCGGCCACCATCCGGGCCAGGTCGTCCGCGCCCTGCAGGTAGGTCAGCTCCAGGCGGCTGGGGGTGCGGGCCGAGTTCAGGTTGGTGTTCCGCTCGATGACCGCGATGACCCGGCCCTCGCGCATGAGCGGGATCGTCTCCGCCCGCACCGGGACGCCGGTGGTCCAGTCCGGGTCGCTCTCCCGCCAGATCCGGCGCTCGTCCCGGGCCGTGTCCAGCAGCGGCTTTTCCTCCGGCTCGGCCAGCTGCCCGACCACGTCGTCCTGGAACGAGGTCGGGCCGGTGGTCGGCCGCATCTGGGCCAGCGCCATCCAGCCGCTGCCGTCCCGCAGCGGAGCCCACAAGATGAGGTCCGCGAACGAGAGGTCGGCCAGGAGCTGCCAGTCGGACACCAGGGCATGCAGGCACTCGAGATCGGCGCGCGTCAGGCTGGTGTGGCGTCTGGCCAGGTCGGTCAGGGTGGGCACACATCCATAATCGCATCTGCCCGGAAGTGATTCCCGCCCTGTCCAGGTGCCCATCCGCCACACTTTCCTGACCAGGGGGGCTGGTAAGACGGGGACAGGCGACGAGGACGGGGGCCAGGCTTGGGCACGAACAGGACCGGTACGGCGGAGGCGCTGGCGGCGCTGGGTGTACTGCGCTCCGCGGCGGAGGCCCGGCGGGAGGCCGGGCTGGGCCGGAGCCTGCGGCCCCGGCCGCCGGGCGGGGACGGGCGGCTGGACCTGGCCTCCAACGACTACCTGGGCCTGGCCGGCGACCCGCGGCTGGCCGAGGCGGCCGCGGCCGCGGCCCGGGACTGGGGCCCCGGATCCACCGGGTCCCGGCTGGTCACCGGCACCACCGAGCTGCACACCAGGCTGGAGGACGAGCTGGCCAGCTTCACCGGGGCGGACCGGGCGCTGGTGTTCTCCTCCGGCTACCTGGCCAACCTGGCCGTGGTGGCCGCCCTGGCCCAGGTCCTCGGCCAGAGCCGGGGCGGCCCCCCTAGCGGACCTGGCGTGCTGATCGTCTCGGACGCGGCCAACCACGCGTCGCTGATCGACGCCTGCCGGCTGGCCCGGGCCCAGGGGGCCCGGGTCGAGGTGACGCCGCACCGGGACGTGGCCGCGGTGGAGCGGGCGCTGGCCGGGCGGGCCGAACGGTTCGCCCTGGTGGTCACCGACACCGTGTTCTCGGTGGCCGGGGACCTGGCTCCAGTGCGCGACCTGCACCGCGTGGCCACCAGCCACCAGGCGCTGCTGGTGCTGGACGAGGCACACGCCTTCGGGGTGCTCGGCCCGGGTGGCCGGGGCGCCGCGGCCGCGGCCGGGATCGCCGGGGACCCGAACCTGGTCCAGACGCTCACCCTGTCCAAGTCGCTGGGCGGCCAGGGCGGCGCGGTGGCCGCGCGGGCCGAGGTCATCGAGACCCTGATCGACGTGGGGCGGACGTTCATCTTCGACACCGGGCTGGCCCCGCCCAGTGTGGCGGCGGCCCGGGCCGCGCTGGCCATTCTGCGCGACCAGCCGGACCTGGGGCAGCGGGCTCGCGATCACGCCCGGCGGCTGGCGGGGCACGCGGCCGAACTGGGGCTGAACGCCAGCGAACCAGCGGGGGCGGTGGTGCGGGTGATGCTCGGCGAGCCCGGCGCAGCAGTCCACGCGCAGCAGCTCTGCGCTGCTCACGGCCTGCGGGTGGGGTGCTTCCGGCCGCCGTCGGTGCCACCGGGCCAGGCCTGCCTCCGGCTGACCGCGCGGGCCAACCTCACAGAAGTTCACCTCGAATTGGCATTCCGCGCACTGGGTGTAGTGAGAGATCATGTCCGGATAACCGCATGAGCGGGAAGGAATTAACATGACCGTCTCCCCTATCCCTGTTCCCGCCGACACCAGCGTGCCGGACGCACGGGGTGGGGACCTGGGTGCGGGAAGCGCGCCGGAGGACACGGCACCCAGCACGCTGCTCCGGATGCCCAAGTACTACACGGTCAAGCGCCAGCTGCTGGACCTGATCGCCAGCCTGGCCCCGGGCAGCCCGGTGCCGCCGGAACGCGAACTGGCCCGCGACTACGGCACCTCCCGGACCACGGTCCGGCAGGCCCTGGCCGAGCTGGTGGTCGAAGGCCGGCTGCTGCGGCGTCAGGGCAAGGGCACGTTCGTGGCCAAGCCCAAGGTCGCCCAGGCCCTCGAACTGGCCAGCTACACCGAGGGCATGCGGGCCCACGGCCTGCACCCGCAGACCCGCATCCTGGAGATCGGCTACATGGCCGCCGACGAGGACCTGGCCGCGCGGCTGGGCATCCGCCCCGGTGGCCGCACGCTGCGCATCCACCGGCTCCGGCTGGCCGACGGTGAGCCCATGTCGGTGGACACCTCCCACCTGCCCGCCCGCCGGTTCCCCGGCCTGCGCAAGCAGCTCAAGCGGCACAGCTCGCTGTACGAGACGCTGGCCTCGGCCTACGGGGTGCGGCTGACCGAGGCCGAGGAGACGATCGAGACCGTGCTGGCCGACCCGCACAACGCGGACCTGCTGGCCGTGGACACCGGCCTGCCGCTGCTGCTGCTGTCCCGGCACGCGGTCGACGTGACCGGCGAGACCGTGGAGTGGGCCCAGTCCTGGTACCGGGGCGACCGGTACAAGTTCGTCACCCGGCTGCGCCGGTTATCGGGCCGGCTATCGGAGTGAGCCCGCTCATCATCACCGGCACCGGAACCGGGGTCGGCAAGACGATCACGACCGCGGCCGTGGCCGCCCTGGCCCGGGCGCGCGGCGAGCGGGTCGCCGTGGTCAAGCCGGCCCAAACCGGTGAACCGCCCGGGGAGCCGCCGGCCGCGCCCGGCGACCTGGCCGTGGTGCACGCCCTCACCGGCCTCGATGACCTGCACGAACTGGCCCGGTACCCCGATCCGCTGTCCCCCGAAGCCGCGGCCCGCACCGCCGGGCAGCGACCACTGGACCTGCGCCGGGCCGCCGATTACGTCGCGACCCTAGCCGAGGACCGGGACCTGGTGCTGGTCGAGGGCGCGGGTGGCCTGCTGGTCCGCTACGACCCGGCCGGGACGACCATCGCCGACCTGGCCGCCATGCTGGACGCCCCGGTGCTGGTGGTCACGGCGGCCGGGCTGGGCACGCTGAACCACACCGCGCTGACCCTGGAGGCCCTGGCCACCCGCAAGCTGGCCTGCGCGGGCGTGGTCATCGGCAGCTGGCCGGACCGGCCCGGCCTGGCCGAACGCTGCAACGCCGGCGACCTGGCCGCGCTGGCCGGCGGCCCGCTGGCCGGGATGCTGCCGGACGGCCTCGGCGGGCTGGACCCGGACCGGTTCCTGGCCGTGGCCAGGAACGGGATGGCCCCATCGTTCGGCGGGACGCTCACCTTCTGACATTCGGCAATCAAGGTCTTGCCGAGCGTACGCAAACGGCGCAACATTGGGTTACCAGTGTGTCACCTGTCACACCGGCAGCGACCGGCAGCCACTGGGGGGATCGCGGCTCATCGTGGGCCGCCTGACGGCGAACGGCCGCGCGGCTCACGACGAGAGGCAGCGATGGTCCAGCCACAACGCCGGGCACTCCACCCGCGCAACGCGGTGATCGCGGGAGTTCTACTGCTGATCGGCGTGGTCGGGGCGTTCTGGGTCCCGATCTACGCCCGCAGCGCCCCCAAGCTCGGCGACTTCCCGTTCTTCTACTGGTTCCAGCTGATCTGGATGCCGGTGGTCATGGTGCTCTGCTACCTGTCCTACCTGCTGCTGCGGACCCCGCGCAGCCAGCGCCCGGACGATTCAGTGCCAGTCGAGTCGGGGCCAATCGAGCCGGGGGAGGCGCGGTGAACCACGTCAACGCGGTCTCCCTGACCATGGTGATCATCTTGTTCGTGGTGGTCACCGGGGTTGGCTTCGCGGCCGCGCGGTGGCGCCGGGCCGAGGAGATGATGCACCTGGACGAGTGGGGACTGGGCGGCCGCGGCTTCGGCACGTTCATAACCTGGTTCCTGCTCGGCGGCGACCTGTACACCGCCTACACGTTCATCGCGGTCCCGGCGCTGGTCTACGGGACCGGCGCGGCCGGCTTCTACGCGCTGTCCTACACGATCATGGTGTTCCCGATCGTGCTGGTGTTCGCGCCCCGGCTGTGGTCGATCGCCCGGGTGCACGGCTACGTGACCCCGGCCGACTTCGTGAAGGGCCGCTACGGCTCCCGTGGCCTGAGCGTGGCCGTCGCGCTGACCGGGATCCTGGCCACCATGCCCTACATCGCCCTGCAGCTGGTCGGCATTCAGGCCGTGCTGATCGTGCTCGGCGTGGGCGGCAGCGGCAGCAACGGCTTCGTGCGCGACCTGCCGCTGCTGATCGCGTTCGTCGTCCTGGCCGCCTACACCTACCTGGCCGGGCTGCGGGCGCCCGCGATGATCGCGTTCGTCAAGGACACGCTGGTCTACGTGATGGTCATCGTGGCCGTCCTGTACATTCCGACCCGGCTGGGAGGCTGGAGCCACATCTTCAGCACGGCCAGCACCCACCTGGCCGCCACCAACCCGAAGACCAAGAAGCCGTTCGGCTCGCTGATCGTCATGCCCGCGGGCTACTGGGCCTACGCCACCCTGGCCCTGGGCTCGGCGCTGGCCCTGTTCATGTACCCGCACTCCATCACCGGGGTGTTCGCGGCCAAGCGGCGCGACGTGATCCGGCGCAACATGGCCCTGCTGCCGCTGTACTCGCTGGTGCTGGGGTTCATCGCCCTGCTCGGCTACATGGCGCTGGCCACCCCGGCGGTCCGGGCCGGGGTCAAGGCGGCGGGCGGCAACACCCAGCTGTCGGTGCCGCTGCTGTTCGAGAACATGTTCCCGAGCTGGTTCGCGGGCATCGGGTACTCGGCCATCGTGATCGGTGCCCTGGTACCGGCTTCGATCATGTCGATCGCCGCCGCCAACCTGTTCACCCGCAACATCTACCGGGACATCTTCGCCCCCGGGGCCAGCCCGCGGACGCAGACCCGGGTCGCCCAGTTCGTCTCGCTGATCGTGAAGGCCGGGGCGCTGGTGTTCGTGTTCGCGCTCAGCAAGCAGTTCTCGATCAACCTGCAGCTGCTGGGCGGGGTGTGGATCCTGCAGACGTTCCCGGCCATCGTGGCCGGGCTGTACACCCGCTGGTTCCACCGCTGGGCGCTGCTGATCGGCTGGGCCGCGGCCATGATCTACGGCACGATCCAGGTCTACCGGCAGCCCCTGCCCGGAGTGCTCGGGTCGCACTGGGGGGCGTCCTCGGCCCCCGTGTTCGGCCACGTCATGTACATCGCCATCGCGGCCTTCGTGCTCAACGTGGTGATCGCGGCCGTCCTGACCGTGGTGTTCCGGCTGCTGCACCTGCCGGAGGGCACGGACGAGACGCTGCCGCACCAGTACAGCGCCGATCCGGAATTCGTGGCCCGCAAGCCCGCCGTCGCGGCCACCGCGGCGGGCGGGAGCCCCGGCCCCCCGCCCGCGAGTTAACTGGTTGGTAACATCGCGGAATGACTGATCAGGAGGCGGAGCCGCGGCACGGCGGGGCGCTCGCGGTCGAGGTGGCCCGCGGGCACGGCGTGACCCACATGTTCACGCTGTCCGGCGGCCACGTGTTCCCGCTCTACGACGGGGCGGTCCACGCCGACCCGCCGCTGCCGCTGATCGACGTCCGGCACGAGCAGACCGCGGTGTTCGCGGCCGAGGCCACCGCCCGGCTGACCCGCTCCCCCGGGCTGGCCGTGGTCACGGCCGGGCCCGGGGTGACCAACAGCGTCAGCGCGGTCACCACCGCGCACTTCAACGGGGCCCCGGTGGTGGTGCTGGGAGGCCGGGCGCCGGACTACCGCTGGGGCGCGGGCAGCCTGCAGGAGATCGACCACCCGCCGCTGCTGGCCCCGGTGACCAAGCGGGCCTGGACCGAGCACGCCACGGCCCAGGTGGCGGGCTCGGTGGACGAGGCGTTCCGGCTGGCGGCCAGCCCGCACCGCGGCCCGGTCTTCCTGGACGTGTCCCTGGAGGCGCTCTACGGCCAGGCCGGGCCGGTGGCGCGGACGGATGGCCCGGCTGCGGATGGCCCGGCTGCGGCCGGGGCGGCCCCGGACCCGGGGGTGGTCAGCGACATCGCCGGCCGGCTGGCCCAGTCCCGGCGGCCGGTACTGGTGCTGGGGTCCGACGTGTGGCTGGACGGCGCCGAGGACGCGGCCCGCGCCTGCGCCGAAGCCTGGTCGCTGCCGGTCATCGCCAACGGCCAGGGCCGCGGCATCCTGCCCGCCGGGCACCCGCAGCTGGTCACCCGGGCCCGGTCGGTGGCCTTCCGCGAGGCCGACCTGGTCGTGGTGGCCGGGGCGCCGCTGGACTTCCGGCTCGGCTACGGCCAGTTCGGGGCCGGGGACGAGAAGACCCCGGTGGTGCACGTGGCCGACAGTCCGGGCCAGCTCGCCAGCCACTGCCCGCTGGCCGCGGCGGCCGCCGGTGACCTGAGCGCGTTCTTCGCCGCGCTGAGCGCCGAACCGGGCGGCGGGGAGGCCGAAGCGCGGGACGAGTGGCTGACCAGGCTGCAGGAGACCGCGCGGGCCGCGATCGCGGCCGACGCCCCGCTGCTGGCCAGCCCGGCCACGCCGATCCACCCGATGCGGATCTACGGCGAGCTGACCCGGGTGCTGGCCGACGACGCGGTGATCATCGGTGACGGCGGCGACTTCGTGTCGTTCGCGGGACGGCTGGTCGAGCCGGCCCGGCCCGGGCACTGGCTGGATCCCGGCCCGTTCGGCTGCCTGGGCACCGGCCTGGGCTACGCGATCGCGGCCCGGCTGGCCCGGCCTTCGTCCCAGGTGGTGCTGCTGCTCGGGGACGGCGCGGCGGGCTTCTCCCTGATGGACGTGGACACGCTGGTCCGGCACGGCCTGCCGGTGGTCATGGTGTGCGGCAACAACGGCGCCTGGGGCCTGGAGAAGCACCCGATGCGCGCCCTGTACGGGTACGACGTCGCGGCCGATCTGCAGCCCGGCTGCCGCTATGACGAGGTGGTGCGGGCCCTGGGCGGGGCCGGTGAGCTGGTCACCGAACCGGACGGCATCGGCCCGGCCCTGGCGCGGGCCTTCGCCGCGGGGGTGCCGTACCTGGTCAACGTGATCACCGACGCCGAGGCTCAGTACCCGAGGTCCACTTCGGGAGTGTGACGACCGCGCTGGTCAGTCGATGACGGCGATCAGGTCGCCTTCCTGGACCACGTCGCCCTCGGCCACGTTGAGCTTGGACAGCGTCCCGGGCTCCTCGGCCAGCACCGGGATCTCCATCTTCATGGACTCCAGGATGACCAGGGTGTCGCCCGCGCCGATCTGCTGGCCCTCGGCCGCGACCACCTTCCAGACGTTCGCGACCATCTCGGCCCGGATCTCCGCCACACCCGCTCCCTTCCTCAGCCGCCATCGAGCAGCATAGAGGTTAGGACGCGGGCCGCGACGGCCGCCGCGCGATGATCCGCGCCAGCGCCTCCACCACCACCGGGTCGTACTCGGCCGTGGTGTCCAGGCGCAGGCGGCCCATGACCGCGGCGGCCCGGCTCGCATCGGATGAGCTGCCGACCAGATCGTCGAAGGCGTTCACGGCCCGGATGATCCGGCTGCTCAGCGGGGGCGGCCCGGTGCTGGTCCCGGCCGGGTCGCGGCAGGGGTCGCTCTGGCGGCGGACGATCTCGGCCACGTTGTCCAGCACGTTGGCCTGCTCGATGACCTCGGCGCCCAGTTCCGCGATCTGGCGCTGATCGGCCGGGGACACCAGCACGGTCGCGCCGCCCGGGATCGGATCCGGCAGCGACAACTGGCCGATGTCGTGGATGAGCGCCGCGTACTGCAGTTCCAGCAGTTGCGGCTCGGCCAGGCCGAGCTCGCGGCCGACGGCCACGGCCAGCCGGCTGACCCGGTCCGAGTGCCCGGTCTCCACGTAGCCGCCGATCTCGGTGACCCGGGCCAGCGCGCGGACCGTCTGCAGGTAGGTGGCCCGGATGCCGGCGTAGCGGCGGAACGCCACCTGCGTGACCAGCAGCGGGGCGATGAACACGGCCACCGCGACCAGCCCCATGGCCTCGGCGGCGAACACGATCAGCGCGGCCGAGGCGATCACGGCCACTCCCAGCGCCCACTGGACCCGCAGTTCATCGGTGAGGGTGACCCGCAGCCGGGCCCGCAGCGCGCCGGCCCGGACGGCCGCCTCCAGCACCAGCTTGAGCAGCCAGGACAGCGCGCCCAGCGCGGCCATCACCGCGAACGCGGTCCACCAGTCCCGCACCACGGCCGGGGCCCCGGCCAGCGGCCGGAACGCGAACGCGACACAGGCCACCGCGATCAGCCGGGCCGCCATGCCGGGCAGCCGGGCCGGGCGGCCCACGGCCACATGCGGCAGGGCTCCCAGCGTCATGCCGATCCCGGTCACCGCCACCACCTGCAGCGCCGAATGCCGGGCCGGCACCGGCCCGACCCGGATGAGCAGCGCGTAGGCCAGCGCGGAGGCCGTCCCGATCGGAGCCGCTTCCCGGTCGCCGGGCAGGGTGAGCCGGAGCAGCTCGCCCAGGGCGATCAGGGCCGCGAACGCGATCGCCCACCGGGGCGCGCTCACCCCGGTCAGCACGGTCTGGACCACCGCCACCACGACCAGCAGGCCTGCTCCCGCGGCCAGCATCCGGCCGCTGTAACCGGCCGGCCGCCGGGCCCGGGTCCGCAGGCGGGGGGTCATGATCTGGCTCTGGCTCTGGCTGACGCTCACGTGAGTCTCGCGCCTCAGCGGGTGCCCAGGACGCGCAGCGGCGCGGCCGGGTCGTCGTGGTCGTGGGCGGCGGCCTCGATCCGCTCACCGGGCGGGGGTACCGGCGCGTCCGGGGTCTGCCAGCCGTTCTGCTCGACCGCGGTCACCAGGGCGTCGACAAAGGCCGGGTCGAACTGCGTGCCGGAGCAGCGCCGCAGCTCGGTGATGGCGTCAGCCACCGACCGGGCCCCGCGGTAGGACCGAGTGGAGGTCATGCAGTCGAAGGCGTCGGCCACGGACAGGACCCGGGCGAACTCGGGGATCTCGTCCCCGGCCAGGCCCATCGGGTACCCGCGGCCATCGATCCGCTCGTGGTGGTGCATGATCCCGGCCAGGGCCTCGTCCAGGAAGCCGATCTCCTGGATGATCTCCAGGCCGCGCATCGGATGCAGCTGGATCGCGGCGTACTCCTCTTCGGTCAGCTTCCCGCTCTTCTGCAGCACCTTGGTCGGGACGCCCAGCTTGCCGACGTCGTGCAGCATGCCGGCGAACCTGATCGCCTCCACCCGCTCGGGCCGCATCCCGATGGCGCGGGCGATCATCACCGAGCCCTTGGACACCCGCTCGCTGTGGCCGCGCGTGTAGAAGTCCTTGGTTTCCACCGCCTGGCAGAGCACCCGCAGGGTGGCCTCGTAGGCCCGCTGCTGGTTGGCGAACTGCGCGATGGCCCAGCGCGCCACGAACAGCGGGATCAGCACCAGGACCGGCGCGAACAGCCCGACCACGCTCCACAGCGCCGCGATCAGCAGGCCGAACACGGCGTAGCCGAGGTCGGGCAGGGACAGCCGCAGGTTCAGCAGGCCGCGGCCGTCGGTCCCGCCGCTGGTCAGCCTGAGCACCCCCGTGACCAGGCCGTAGTTGGCCACGATGTGGGTGGCCGCGGCGCCCACGAACGGGCCGATCAGGTGCGGGAACGAGGCCCGGGCCGGGACACCGACGGTGCCGCCGAGCGCCAGGAACACCTGCCCGGCGGCGTACGCACTGAGCGCGTACATGGCACCGTTGAAGATGCGCTGCTGGATCAGGGGCACGCGGCGCAGGCTGAACGCACTGACGAAGCCGACGATGCCCGCGCCGACCGGGCCGACCAGGACCACCGAGGCCAGGGTGGCCGCGTACCCGGGTGACCAGGCCAGCCGGGAAGGAAGGATGGCGGTCGGCGTCGATTCACAGATCAGGAACAGGATCGCGAGGACCGCGACCTGGGTCCACTCGATACTGGTGAATGGACCTTTCCCGACCAGAAACGCGGCCGCGGCGACCACGACGCCAATGTAAAGCCACGTTGCCCGTGAGAGCCTGCCCAATTCCCCCCCTCACCATGGGCCAGCGACGCCGTAGATCAGTCCGGACACGGTAAGCCCCAGGTGATACCTAGTTGCAGCACACCCGTGCCTCCTCCCGGACTCGGACCTCTGTGACCGGCCGAGCGGGTCACGCCAACGTCGCAATCCTGTGGTGAGCGAGGGGTAGCCGCAGGCCGCGGCGCGTCACCGGAAACCCAGCGTAACCCGGCGAGGCACGTCCGCGTAGGCCCAAAGTTCATTGTGCGCAAATAGTTCGCAACGCATCGCCCGGAGTGATCAGCGGGGGATCAGTCCTGGCCACCGGTGGTGCGGGGGCCGACGCTGGGTTAGTCGATCACTTCGATCGTGGCCCGGACCTCCTGGATCCGGACCAGGACCTTGGCCCGCAGGTCGGCCGGGGCCGGGTCGCAGCAGCGCTGGCGGATCAGCTTCTTCACCGCGTCCTCGAGGCCGTACTCGCGCAGGCAGGGCCCGCACTCGTCCAAGTGCTGGCGCACCTTCGACTGGTCGGTGGTGTCGAGCTCGCCGTCCAGGTAGGCGTAGATACGATCCAGCACCTCGGTACAGGGGGTGTCGTGGTGCTTTCCGCAGCTCATCGGGCTTCCTCCCCGGGCTCATCTTCCGCCGCACCATTGCTGGCGGACCCAGTTCCGGACCGGACGAGGCCGCGATCGGCGGCGTAGTCCTCAAGCATGTCCCGCAGCTGCCGGCGCCCCCGGTGCAGCCGGGACATCACGGTGCCGATCGGCGTTCCCATGATGTCGGCGATCTCCTTGTACGCGAAACCTTCCACGTCGGCCAAGTAGACCGCGATGCGGAAATCTTCGGGCAGGGCCTGCAGGGCCTGCTTGATGTCGGAGTCGGGCAGCCCTTCCAGCGCTTCGGCCTCGGCGGACTTCAGCCCGCCGGAGGTGTGCGAGGCGGCCCGGGCGAGTTGCCAGTCCTCCACCTCTTCGGCGCCGGAACGCTGCGGCTCGCGCTGCCGCTTCCGGTACGTATTGATGAAGGTGTTGGTCAGGATGCGGAACAGCCAGGCCTTCAGGTTGGTGCCCGGCTGGAACTGGTGGAAGGACGCGTACGCCTTGGCGAAGGTCTCCTGCACCAGGTCCTCGGCATCGGCCGGGTTGCGGGTCATCCGGAGCCCGGCGGAATACAGCTGATCCAGGAACGGCAGGACATCCTGCTCGAACCGTTGGTCACGCTGCTCTAGTGTCTCCGGGACGGGACCCACCTCCTCGGCATCCAGCCGGGCCGAATTGTGAAAACCATATGGCCGGGAGGATACATCGCCGGGGGGCTGGGGCATGCCGCCGAGGTTGACCGTCTGGCCCAGGTGCGACGCCACCGGGGTACCGGAGGCGGTCTGGACACCAAGGCTGAGACCGGCGGCATCCGCCGGACGTTCGCCACATGCAACTGGCATGTGCACTGGAACACAGCGGCCGCCCGCCTCATTCCGGGCCACCGGTCCCGGCGTTTATTCCGGTCTGATCCCGGCAATAATTCCGGTCCGGCATTCCGGTCGGGCATTCCGGTCCGGACGGGGGTGAAGTCCACCCCAGAGGGGAACATATCCTTCGCACCCCATGCGGCAGGAAGAGGTGGCCGCAGCCACGGCAGGAGTCACGGTGAGGCCTACGGCCAGCGCCACGGCCGTTGGCGATCCTGGGTCACTGTCGCCGTACTGGCGCTTTCACCAGGCGGTAGCCGAGGCGCAACTCGCGTCCTGGCTGCCCCGGGAAAGCCGCCTGCTGGCCGACATCTCGGGACCGCGAGCGCGGGCTGCCCAGATCGCGGCCGCGGCCGGCCACACCGTGCTGCGGGTGGCCGGGGTGCCGCCCCGCCCGGCCGACCCCATGGACGGCGTGCCCGCGGGCCTGGTACCCCCGGCACTGAACGGTGAGGCACCCGAGCCGCCGCCGCCCCGCAACGGCACCCAGCCCGGCCGGGTCGTCTGGGTGTCCTCCGATCCGGCGTCCCTGCCGTTCCTGGCCGACGAATCGGTGGACGGCGTGATCGCCGAGGACCGGACCCTGTCCATGCAACTGGCCGCCGAGAACCTGATCGCCGATATCGCCCGGGTGCTCCGCCCGGCCGGTCAGGTGCTGGCCTGCGTCGACTCGCTGGTGCTGGGGATGGCCCTGCTGGCCGAGCAGCGGCACTGGGCCGAGCTGACCGACCTGCCCCACGCGGAGGTGGTGCTCGTCCCCTGGCCGGACGGCTCGATCACGCGCTGCTTCGGCGCCGAGCAGCTGCGCGAGTTGTTCGAGGAAGCCGGGCTCAGCGTCATGTGGATCCGCCCCCGGACCGTGTTCTCCCCGTCCACCGTGGCCCACGTCCTGCGGCGCGACCCGAAAGGCCTGCGCCGCCTGGTCGAAGCCGAGCTGGCCATCCGCCCCGACGAGTCGGTCGGCGTCCAGCTGGTCGTCTCCGCCCGCAAACGCCGCCCCCGCTGACCCCGGGGCGCCACTGGCCGCTGACGTTCCCTGTGGTTGCCGGGTCGGTGGGGCCGCGTGCCACTGGGGTGACGGCTCGCAGGCCGGTTGGGCAGCCTCCCACGCTGGACGGCGCCGGTTGGGCGGCCCGGCCCGCCGGGACGTCCGGGGCTGGAGTGGTGAACGGGAGCTGCTGTGCTGTTGGGATCGGCTGGTGGCACCTCAGGAGTCACTGCTTTTCATGATCCATCCTGTGGCTGCGTTGTCAGTTGTATGCGCTGAAACCGCTCCCAGGTAATGGATCATGAAACTTGCGGGACTGGGGTGACACGAGCGCTGGGGCTCGGTGATAGCTCTGGGACGTGTGTGACAGGAGCGCAGGTCTACGCCGGAGGCAGGGTTGGGACGCTCAGCGGTGGCGGCGGTCGTATTTGGCTTGGCAGGCGACGCAGCGGGAGGCGTCGGGGCGCGCCTCCAGACGGCCGTCGGGGACCGGCTTGCGGCAGTCGACGCAGAGACCGTAGGTGCCCTCGCTCATCCGGCCGAGGGCGGCCAGGACGTTGCCGCGTTGCTGCTGGGCCGAATGCAGTACCGCCTCGGTCCGATCGGCCTCGGACAGGTTGGCGCCCGCGTCGGCCGGGTCGAAGTCGAGGGAGTCCGCCTGGCCGTTGCCGGGGGCCTCGCCCTGGAGCACGGCGATCGACCGGTCCAGGCCGTCGAGCATCTCCTGCAGGCGCTTACGCGTGACTAGGGTGTCCACGGCAGCATCCGTCTCCTGTCCGCCCCGCTCAAGGCCGGGCTGTCATGCGATCCCGGGCCCAACCTCCAGAGTCACGGGAGCAATGAGGTCTGGCCCGTCGTTGCGGACCGAGTTGACGGCGGTCGACACCGGACGGGTCTCCAGCGCGTCGGCCGCGGCCGGCGCCATCGCGTGCAGGAGCCGGTCGGCGTCGGCGGGGGCCGGATCCAGCCATTCGGCCCAGCGGTCCGGGCTGATCACCATGGGCATCCGGTCATGCACCCAGCCCACCTCGTCGGTGGCGGTCGTGGTGATGATGGTCCCGGTCCACAGCCAGGCCTTGGGGTGGTCAGACGGCAGGCTCTGGTCCCGCCACAGCTCGTACAGCCCCGCGAAGGCCATGCCGGTGCCGTCGGCCCGGTGGATGAAGTACGGCTGCTTGCGGGGCTTGCCGCCATCGGGGCTGGCCAGCGTGCGCCACTCGTAGTAGCCGTCGGCCGGGATCAGGCAGCGGCGCCGGGCAAAGGCGCTGCGGAACGAGGGCTTGACCGTGACCGTCTCGGCCCGCGCGTTGATCAGGCGGCCCGCACCGGACAGGTCCCTGGCCCAGGACGGGATCAGGCCCCAGCGCACGGTGTGCAGTTCCCGGGCGAGCGGGCCGTCGCGCTGGTCGCGGGGCGCGCGGGTCATCACCGCGTAGATGCTGTCGGTCGGGGCCACGTTCCAGTCCAGCGCGAGTTCGCTGGTCACCTCGTCGCGGTCCACGCCGAACTCATCGATGAGCGCCTGGCGCTCGCGCGCAGAGACGAATCGGCCGCACATGCCCCATATCCCGATAGGTAAGCCATCACGTGAAGTAGTGGTAGTGCGCCGTTTCATTACCGGAATGGCGATTGGCCAAACCCGGAACTGGAGCCGGCCGCCTCGTGACCGGGTCATGGCCAGCCCGTGAACCCGGTCCGGCCGCGCCCGGCCCACCACCCCGGCGGCCTGCGCGCAAACCGCTACAGTCACGGTATGCGATGCGACACGGCACGACGGGAGCGATAGCGCTGAGCCCACGCTCGTCCCACGCCGACCTCGACGAGGACGACATCCGGGTCCGCCCGGGCCGGGGCACGAGGCCGCGGACACGCCGCCGCCCGGCCCATGCCGGCGCGCCGGAAGGCTTCGTGACCAGCATCGACCGGGGCCGGTACGGGTGCCTGACCGACGGCCGGACCATCACCGCCATGAAGGCCCGCGAGCTGGGGCGGCGCAGCGTCGCGGTCGGGGACCGGGTGGTGCTGGCCGGCGACGTGTCCGGGGACCCGGGCACGCTGGCCCGGATCGTGCGCATCCAGCCGCGGACCTCGGCGCTGCGGCGGTCGCCCGACGACACCGACCCGATCGAGCGGGTCATCGTGGCCAACGCCGAGCAGCTGGTGATCGTGTGCGCGCTGGCTGACCCGCCGCCCCGGCTGCGGTTCGTGGACCGCTGCCTGGTCGCCGCCTACGACGCCGGGATCAGCCCGATGCTGGCCCTGACCAAGGCCGACCTGGCCGGCCCGGATGAGGTGCTGGCGGTCTACGCCCCGCTCGGGCTCTCCTACCACGTGACCCGTCCCCCGCTGGACTCCGAACAGCTGGGCGGGCTGCGCACGGCGCTGGACGGCCGCATCAGCGTGCTCATCGGCCAGTCCGGGGTGGGCAAGTCCACACTGGTCAACGCGCTGGTGCCGGACGCCCACCGGATGACCGGGACGGTGAACCCGGTGACCGGCCGGGGCCGGCACACGTCGTCTTCGGCGGTGGCGCTGCCGCTGCCGGACGGCGGCTGGATCATCGACACCCCGGGGCTGCGCGGCTTCGGCCTGGGCCACGTCACCGCGGAGCGGCTGCTGGCGGCCTTCCCCGACCTGGCCGAGGGAACCACGGACTGCCCGCCCGGCGACGATCACCTGGGCCCGGACTGCGGGCTGGACGCCTGGGCCGCCGAACACGGGGCCGAGGCCCGGCTGGACTCGCTGCGACGGTTGCTGAGCAGCCGCGACGCCGCCGACAACGCCTGAGGGTGGGGTCTGGGGGGCTTGGCCCCACGGCTAACACTGTTCCAGGTCGACGGTGCCGCCGCTGCGCCAGTAGATGCCGGCCTGGCGGGACATGAAGCCTTCGTCGACCAGGTAGCGGCGGAGGACGGCGTGGTCCTCGCAGAGCTGGCGTAGCACGTCGTCGACCACGGCTTCCGGGTAGCGCAGGCCGGGCTCGAAGGCCTGGGCCACGCAGTCCAGCAGCAGGCGGCGCCGGGCCGGGCGGGCCGGCATGGCGACGATCCGGCCGTCCCGGACGAACGGGCGGCACTCCTCGTCCAGGCCCAGCCGGGCTGCTACCCGGCCGGCCGCGTCCCCCGCTCTTCCCAGGCTGACTTCGCCCATCTGCCAAGTGTGCCCCCTGCGCCGCGCCGGCGCTCGCCTGGTCACCAGACTCGCCGAAGCGATAGCGTTCTGGACGTGCCCCGCTATGACGACGACCTGCGATTCGCGCACGTCCTCGCCGACGCGGCCGACGACATCACCACCCGGCGCTTCCGGGCGCTGAATCTCGAGGTCGAGACCAAGCCCGATCTGACCCCGGTCACCGATGCCGACCGCGCGGCCGAAGAGTCCCTGCGCAACGTGCTGCGCCGGTCCCGGCCCCGCGACGCCGTGCTGGGCGAGGAGTTCGGCCGGGCCGGGCACGGCCCGCGCTGCTGGGTCATCGACCCGATCGACGGGACCAAGAACTTCGTCCGCGGCGTCCCGGTCTGGGCCACCCTCATCGGCCTGATGGACGGCGACGACGTGGTGATGGGCGTGGTGTCCGCGCCTGCGCTGGGCCGGCGCTGGTGGGCGGCGGTGGGCGGCGGATCCTGGACCGGGCGCAGCCTGACCAAGGCCACCCGGTGCACGGTGTCCGGGGTCAGCCAGCTGAGCGACGCCTCGCTGTCCTACTCCAGCCTGGGCGGCTGGGCCGACCGGGGCCGGATCGAAGGGTTCCTGGGCCTGACCCAGTCGGTGTGGCGGAGCCGGGCCTACGGCGACTTCTGGTCGCACGTGCTGGTGGCCGAGGGCGCCGTGGACGTGTCGGCCGAGCCCGAGGTCAAGCTGTGGGACATTGCCGCGCTCAAGGTCATCGTGGAGGAAGCGGGCGGCCGGTTCACCGACATCGACGGCGCGCGCACGCCGGACGGCGGCAGCATCGTCTGCACCAACGGGCGGCTGCACGACGAGGTCCTGGCCCGCCTCAAAGCCTAGTGGCCAAGCCCGGCCGGAAAGCATCGTAATCCCGATCTGAGCTGGGCAAATATCGCGCACTAGGCCAACCCCTGACGTCCCGGGCGGCCCTCTTGCCCGCGGCCGGCTTTTCACCCATGCTGGTCCCAGCGGCGATCACAAGTTCACAAAGTCTCGCCCTTCCCGCGCCGATACCCCCGGCCTGCTGTCCATGGGGGACATCGTGCGCTGCTGGTCATCGGGGCCGGCCCGGCGGGTCCGGGCGAGACCGGACTACGCACGCGGGCGGCAGCCCGCTAAAGCGGAAAGAGCGGGACGACACACCCCCGTGGGATTACCGCGAGGACGGGCTGGGGATGCCTCCGACGGCAGCTCCACGGGGGGAGCGGCCCGGGGGGAGAAAGCTCGTTGACGTTTCCATCTGGCCTGCCAGCGCGGCGGACGGGGACCGCGCTCATCGTTGCCGCGACGCTGGCGGCCGACTCCGGCCGCCGGTGACCAGCACCCGCTGAACTGGCGGCCGGCCAGGCGAGCGACCGGGGCCCAACACCCGAGGGGCCCCGGTCGCTCCCGTCTGGGGCCGCCGGCCGAACCCGCCACCCCGCTCCGTGACCTTCAATATCTTGTTATGAATTTGAACGACGATTACCGGGAGTGAGCGATGGCCTCTGACACCGACATGCGGGCGCAACTGGAGCGGCTGCCACCGGGTCACCCGTCCTCGCCCTGGGACGCGGACGGCCGGCGTCGGCCGCCGCCGCCGTGGCTGGAGGAACTGGAACTGCCGCTGCCCGGTCACTGGCCCGGCGGGCCGGACCCGGCAACACCAGCTGCCAGCGCTTCAGCCAGCGAAAACTTAGAAAAAATGATGCGCGCCGGGGAACCAGCCGACCCGTACGCCACGTCATAGTTCTGCCGGTGGCCGGAGGGCCGGGCAGGCGATTCCCATCCTCGCCCGCCCGGCCCCGCACTTTTCCGGATCTTTCGCCCACCCGGTCGCCCATCCGGTCGCGCGGTCCGGATGAGACAGTGGGCCGGTGGGCGCGAACCCGGGCCAGGACGGCCGTCAGCTCGATGTGACCGCGGCCCTGGCCGCGCTGGGCCTGGCCGACGGCGACGCACCGCCGCGCACTCTGGCCCGGACCGACGGGCCGTTGCGGGTGGTGCCGGTGGGACGGCGGATCTCCCTGGTCGAACCGCCCGGAGCCGCCGAGCTGTACGTGCTGGCCGCGGCCGGCCTGCCGGGCCTGCTGGCCATGCCGGTCACCCTGCACCGTCCCGCGCATCCGGCCGACTCCCCCCTGAACTGGCGCCCAGAGGCGACGACGGAGCAGCTCACCGCGTCCGATGACCGGGACCGCGCCTACCAGGTCTACTTCAGCGGCACGGCCGGACCCGACGTGTGGAACGGCTACCTCGACCTTCATCCCGAGCCCGCGGCCACGGCCCGCTGGGCCGACGTGGGCACCGCGGCCGGCCCGGAGTTCCGGGTCGACCTGTCTGCCTCGGCCAGCGCGACGGGCCGGGCCGCGGCGGTGGGGCCGGCCTCGCCCGGGGAAGCCCTGCTGACCACGATCGCGGAGAACCTGCTGGCCACGGGCGGGCAGGATCATCCGGCACCGGGCCGCGGCGTCCAGAACCTGGGCGCGGTGATCGACGCGCTGACCGACGCGGGCGCACTGGCCCCGGACAGCCCGTGGCCCGGGCGGCTGGCCACGCTGTGCCAGCGGCTCGGGCGCCCCGGCCACGGCATAGCCGCGGCCGCCCGGGACGACCTGCCCGAGACCTGGGCCAGCCTGCTGGCCCGCTCCGGCGGCCGGGCCGCGACCCGGAACGCGGCGGCGGCCGCGGCGGTGCTCCCCGCGGTCGACGGGGCCCGGTTCGCGCTGGCCGGGCTGGTCACCGGGCCCGACGGCAGCACGCTGCACGTGGTGGGCACCGGCCTGCGCACGCCCGGCTGGGACCTGCCGGTGGCCAGCGGCATGGACCACGGTTTCTCCTGGTGGCTCCGGCCCGGCATGCCCGGCGGCCAGCCGGGCGGGTCCGGCGGCCGGTGGCACGTGGCCGTGGTGGAAGGCTACGAGCTGGGCACCCACGGCGAGCTCCGGCTGGCCCTGGGCGTGCACCCGGCGCTGAGCCCGGAGGACGGGGACCTGGAGGTGATGGTCGCCGGACCCGCGGCGCAGGTTCGGGTCCGGCTGCCGCTGCGGTGGGACCCCCTGCCCTGGTGAGGGCCCGGCCCGGTTGCCGATTCGCTGCGACCGGGCCGGAGTGAGACCGTAGACGGGTGAACGGCGAACGCGCGGAACGCCATCTGCGCCTGGCCGCCGAGGCCGGGCTGCGGCGCTCCCGAACGCTGCCCGA
>DATDIH010000246.1:0-3875 GCA_036521155.1 Streptosporangiaceae bacterium | reverse complement strand
GCCCTTCGGGCACTTCGAGCCGCTGCTCAGGAGCCTGATTCGTCGGCCGGCAGCCGGGTCAGGGCGCTGACCGCGACCGAGTTGTGCACGGTGAACGCGACCTCGCTGCCCAGGTAGCGGTCCTCGGACCACTCGATCGGGACGCCGGCCGGGTCGGTGGTGCGGCGCCGTTCGCGCAGCAGCGGGACCCGGGGCCGGGTGGCCAGCAGGCGGGCGTCTTCGGCGGTGGCGGGCACCGAGTCGATGACGTGCTCGGCGTCCGCGAAGATCACGCCGAGCTCACCGAGCCGCTCGTAGATCGATTCGGAGTCCAGGTCGATCCCGGCCACCAGGGCGCCGACCCGGTCCGGGAACGCGGTGCGCTCGATCATCACCGGGCGGCCGGACAGCAGCCGGACCCGGGTCAGGTGGTAGAGCCGGGTCCCCGGCACCAGCGCGAGCTGCTCGGCTTCGGACGGCTGGGCCTTCCGCCGGGTCATGGCCACGACCCGGCCGGACGGAACCTCGCCGATGGCGTGGGCCCAGCGGGAGAAGCTGGCCAGCTCGCCGAAGCTCTGCAACTGGGGGCCGCCCAGCACGATGCGGCGGGCCCCGCGGCGAGAGGCGATCACTCCGTCCGCGCGCAGCGCGGCAAAGGCCTGCCGGACGGTGCCGCGCGACACCGAGTACCGGTCGGCCAGGTCACTCTCGGACGGGAGCCGGGTGCCCGCCGGATACTCGCCCGTCACGATCGCCGCCCGGAGATCGTCGGCCACCTTGCGGTAGAGCGACGTCGGCCCCGTTGTTGCTGCCACGAACGTTGACATTAGCGGGTTCGGCGGGGATGGCGGGCGCGTCCGGCGCGGTCACGGCCGGGCCGGCCGGGATGGTGTCCGGGCCGAAGCGGGCCTGCAGGAACCGGGACAGCTTGTGCCCGTACTTCTGCATGGGGGACTCGACCAAGTAGTAGGTGGCCGCCGAGCAGATCAGCGTCACGGCCAGGATGCCCGCGGCCAGCAGGACCTGGATCGGGAACGGGTGCGGCACGTCGAGGCTGTTGATCGAGTGGTAGGCGGTCAAGATGATCGGGTGCAGCAGGTAGACCGAGTAGCTGACCAGGCCCAGCCAGGCCAGCCAGCCCGGCACCCGCTTGTGGCGCACGGCCATGCCGAGCGCGAACGTCCCGCCCGCCAGCACCAGGCAGGTGATCCACTGGATGCGGTACTGGGTCAGGTTGCCCGGCGTCCAGCCGCCCGGGCCGTGCCACAGCCCGGCCGCGAGGGCGAGGACCAGCACCCCACCGGCGATCATCAGGGCGTGCTTCCAGGCCAGCTGGCCCTGCTCGGCCCGGTACAGCATGGTGCCAGTGAACATCAGGGCCAGGATGACCAGGCCGGTGCAGGGACCCGGATAGCTGGTGTTGAACAGGAGCAGGGTCAGCCCGGTGCCCGCGGCCAGGGCCACGCCCACCGCGCGGAGCCGGGCCCGGCCGGTGACGGCCAGGGCCAGGCCGATGAAGATGCCGGCGTCGGCCAGGATCGCGATCCGGCGGTCGCCGGTCCAGTGGCCGAGCACGTGCAGGTGGTTCAGGCTGGAGTTGGTCAAGATGCCGCCCAGCGCCAGCGCGCCCCCGGCGGCGGCCAGCGCGTAGGCGCCACTGTGCCGGTGGACCCGGAAGGTGAACAGCGCGGTCAGCAGCAGGTAGAAGACCATCTCGAAGGAGAGGGTCCAGATCACGTTGGGCACGTTGGTGCCGTCCAGCATGTTCGACATCATGAACGGCACCGAGTAGATCCAGGTCTTGGGCGTGCTCTGCGCCCCGTGCAGGCCGCCGAAGCCGGTCTTGAAGGCCAGCAGGGACAGCGCGATGGCCACGATGTACAGCGGGTAGAGCCGGAACACCCGGCTTACCCAGAAGCCGCGGACGCTGCCCTTGCGCTCCAGCGAAGCCGGGATGATGTAGCCGCTGACCAGGAAGAACACGAACACGCCGTACTGGCCGGTGTCCAGCACGGCGTACACGAGATCGTGCGGGCGCTGCAGAACCAGGGTGCCCATGTGGTCGAACACCACGCACAGGGCCGCGAAGCCGCGCATCGCGTCGAGCCACGCCAGCCGCCGTCCCTTGGGCGGGGCGGGCACGGACCCGGGGAGCGTCGGCTCGGTCACCAACCGCGTTGTGGCACTGGACACGCGAATCGACGTTACCCGAGTGCCTGCCCGGATTTTGGCAACTTGGCCCGGACGGAGGGTCAGGTCACATTACCGCTGGGTTACGTCCGCGGATCGGAGCGACGGGCGCGGCGGGTGCGCTTGGCCTGGGCCACGGTGTAGGTCCGCTCCAGTGCGGCCTGGGTCGCGGGCAGATCGCGCTGGGCCAGCACCACGAACAGGCAGTCGACCACGGTGAGCTGGGCGATGCGGCTGGTCATGGCGCCGGACCGGAACGCGGTCTCGCGGGCGGCGGTGAGCAGCACGAGGTCGGCGGCCTCGGTGATCGGCGACCAGGGGAAGTTGGTCACGGCCACGGTGACCGCGCCGTTGTCCTGGGCCAGCTTCAGGGCGTCGATGGTGTCCACGGTGGTGCCGGTGTGGGACAGGCCGACGGCCACGTCGCCCTCGGCCCGCAGCGCCGCCGAGGTGATGGCCATGTGCGGGTCCGGCCAGGCGAACGCGGGCCGCCCGATGCGCTGGAGTTTCTGCTGCAGGTCCAGGCCCACGTAGCCGCTGGCCCCGACCCCGTAGATGTCGATGCGGGCGGCCGTGGCCAGCGCGTTGACAACGTTAACAAGGACGGCCGGGTCGAGGTGGTTGGCGGTGTCGGTGACCGCGGCGGCGTCGGCGTAGGCGATCTTCTTGGCGATCAGGGCGGCGTCGTCGCCGGGGCTGATGTCCCGGGCGGCGGCCGCGACCGCGCCGCCGTCGTCGGAAGCCACCGCGGCGGCCAGGGCCAGCCGCAGTTCGGGGTAGCCCCGCAGCCCCACGGCCCGGCAGAACCGGACCACGGTCGTGGCCGACGTGCCGCAGGACCGGGACAGCTCGGAGATCGACATCCGCGCGGCGCCGCCCGGGTCGTCGAGGACCGCCTGCGCGACCCGGCGCTCGACCGGGGCCAGGTTGGGCAGGAGGGAGCGGATGGTCACCAGAATGCCGATGTCCATCGCCGGGTCCTCCCTCGTCCCCCTCGGCGCTGCAACCGTTTGCCGACGGGCCTCATGATACCGCAGTGCATGTGCGGATGCACAGAGCATTTGGGTCCGACGTGACTAAGAGGTGGCTAAGGAGAGGCTGAGCGCCTCCGCTTCTTGCTGTTATCAGTTAGGTGCGTCCCGCTTCCAGGAGGGGCGCGAGAGGGCGATGGGCGCCGAGCCGGGCCGGGATCGCGGCCAGGGCGGCCGCGGCCAGCAGGGAGCCCAGCACGGCGGCGGCGATCCGCCCGGCCGGCGGCACCGCGACCAGACCGCCCGAGTTGGCCACCGCGAACAGCGCGATGCCGAGCGGGATCCCCAGCAGCGCCCCGGGCAGCGCGGGCAGCACCTGGGCCAGGGTCAGCCCGGAAGTGACCTGGGCCGGGGACGCGCCCAGGGACCGGGTCAGGGCCGCGGTCCGCCGGGTGTCCAGCGTGGTCGCCCACGACACCAGGATCATCGTCACCGCGGCCAGGATGACCAGCACCACGGTCAGCACCAGCATCACCTGGCTGACCCGGCCGAACGTCGGGTCGTGCGGCGGCGCCCCGCCCCGGCCGGGCGGCTGGTGCTCGGCGGCGTGCGCGGCCAGCACGGCGACCAGGGCGGTCACGGTGAGCATGATGCTGGCCGCGGTCAGCCTCATGCGGCGGGGGCGGCGGGCGGCCAGCCGGAGCCCGAGCAGCAGCGGTACCGGCAGGGCGGCCG
>DATDIH010000245.1:0-4053 GCA_036521155.1 Streptosporangiaceae bacterium | reverse complement strand
GCAGCTCGGCGCCCAGCGGGCCGCCGAGTTCCGGGAATTCAGCCGCCAGGTCCAGCCCGGCCTGGTCCAGCACCTGCCGGACCAGCGAGAAGCCGTTGGAGTGCAGCCCGGAGGACCCCAGGGCCAGCACCACGTCGCCGGACTGCACCCGGTGCGGGCCGAGCAGGTCATCGTGGTCCACGACGCCGGTGGCCGCCCCGGCCAGGTCGAAGTCGCCCGGCCCGAAATGGCCGGGATGCTCGGCCGTCTCCCCGCCGATCAGGGCACAGCCTGCTTGCACGCACCCTTCGGCCACGCCGGCCAGGATGGCCGCCGCGCGTTCCGGCTGGAGGGCTCCGAAGACCATGTAGTCGGTCATGAACAGCGGCTCCGCCCCGCACACCACCAGGTCGTCCACCACCATCCCGACCAGGTCGATACCGACCGTGTCGTAGCGGCCCAGCCTGCTGGCGATCAGCACCTTGGTGCCCACGCCGTCGGTGGAGGTGGCCAGCAGCGGCCGCCGCATGGTGGTCAGCCGGGTCGCGTCGAACAGCCCGGCGAACCCGCCCAGGCCGCCAATCACGTCCGGGCCGCCGGTGCGGGCGATCGACGCGCGCATCAGGTCCACGGCGCGCTCACCCGCGCCGATGTCGACGCCCGCGTCCCGGTAGGTGCTCATCGCGGGTTCCGGCTGGTCATCATCACGACAGGACCGGGGGGATGACTTCCAGCAAATGCTTGCCGCGCTCGGCCTCGGCGACCGGGATCGGGTACTGGCCGTCGAAGCAAGCCCGGCACAGCCGCCCGGCCGGGATGGTCGTCGCCTCGGTGAGCCCTTCCAGCGAGATGAAGCCGAGCGAGTCGGCCCCGATCTCGTCGCGGATCTCCTCCACCGAGGAACTGCCCGCGATCAGCTCGGCCCGGGTCGCGAAGTCGATCCCGTAGAAGCACGGCCAGGCCACCGGCGGGCTGGAGATGCGCACGTGCACCTCGGCGGCACCCGCCTCGCGCAGCATGGCCACGATGGCCTGCTGGGTGTTGCCGCGCACGATCGAGTCGTCCACCACGACCACCCGCTGCCCGGCGATGACCCCCCGGAGCGGGTTCAGCTTGAGCCGGATGCCGCGCTGCCGGATCGTCTGGCTGGGCTGGATGAACGTCCGTCCTACGTAGGAGTTCTTGACCAGCCCCTGCCCGTAGGGGATGCCGCTGGCCTGTGCGTACCCGATAGCCGCCGGGGTGCCCGACTCCGGGACCGGGATGACCAGATCCGCCTCGACCGGGTGCTCGGCGGCCAGCATCCGGCCGACCTGGACCCGGGTGGTCTGGACGCTGCGCCCCGCGATGGCCGTGTCCGGCCGGGCCAGGTAGACGTACTCGAACAGGCAGCCCGCCGGGTGCGGCCGGGCGAAACGCCGCGACCTGACCCCCCGCTCGTCGATGGTGACCAGCTCACCCGGCTCGATCTCGCGGACGAACGAGGCGCCCACGATGTCCAGGGCTGCGGTCTCGCTGGCCACCACCCAGCCGTCGGCCAGCTGGCCCAGCACCAAGGGCCGGAAGCCCTGCGGGTCCCGGGCCGCGTACAGGGTGTGCTCATCCATGAACACCAGCGAGTAGGCCCCGCGGACCAGCGGCAGCGCAGCCAGGGCACCGTCCTCGACGCTGGCCATCCGCGGGTCGGCGAACAGCGCGGTGAGCACGTCGGTGTCGGTGGACGCCCGCTGGCCGGGAAAGAGGGCATGCTCGTCGTCGGCGCCGCTGGCGATGGCCGCGAGCTCCAGGGTGTTGATCAGGTTGCCGTTGTGGCCGAGGGCCAGGCTGGCGACCGGGGTGGAGCGGAACGTGGGCTGGGCGTTCTCCCAGGTCGAGGCGCCAGTGGTCGAGTAGCGGCAGTGCCCGACCGCGATGTGGCCGCGCAGCGTGGACAGCGCGGCCTCGTCGAAGACCTGGGCCACCAGGCCCATGTCCTTGTACACCACGATCCGGTCACCGTCGCTGACCGCGATGCCCGCCGACTCCTGGCCCCGGTGCTGCAGGGCGTACAGGCCGAAATACGCGAGCTTGGCGACTTCCTCACCAGGGGACCACACGCCGAAGACTCCGCATGCGTCCCGAGGAGGCCGGTCTCCGGGATTTACGTCGTCCGTCAGTCGGCCATCGGGGTTGACCACGCGGTCAGTCTAATGACGGCGAAGCGCTGGTCATACCGCGCAGCAGCGGCAACTGGCCGGAGAGGTCGGCGCGCGGCCCGCTCGCACTGATCAGCCCGGCCTCCCGCGCCTGGGCCCAGGACAGCCGGCCCAGAGCCAGCCTTACCCAGGTCACAGGGTCGGTCTCCACCACATTCGGGGGGGTGCCCCGGGTATGCCGCGGACCGGCAAAGCACTGGACCGCGGCGTACGGCGGCACCCGGACCTCTACCGCGCGGCCGGGCGCGTCGGCGGCGAGCAGGCCGAGCAGGTAGGTGACCGCAGCCCGGAGGGCCTCCCGCGGCGGTTCCGCGCCCCCGTCCAGCGCCTCGAGCACCGCGAAGGCCAGCGCGCGGCCGAGCACCGCGGGCTCGGCCGGGCCCGCCCAGGGCGGCTGGTCCAGCGCCGAGCGCTGCGCGTCCAGGGCGGCACGCAGGCGCTGGGGATCGGGGCGGCGGGGCGGCATCAGCCCCTAACGTACCGTGACCCGAATCACCCTGATCCGGGACACCGCGTAGACACCCGGGCCCGCTGGGTGACGACATATATCATGATTTGAGCGATTTCCGGATATGGCTGGCCTAACCGCCCGGTAGCAAGTAATCGTCATGGCTATGGGAGGGATTCGCGGTCCGGGGCGACGGGGCAAGGACCGGTCGCGGGCCACCGCTGCCATCGTGATCAGCGCGACGGTCGTGCTGGCGGTGCTGGTCGGGGTGGGCGTGGTGGTCTTCTTGAACTCCGGCAGCTCGAACTCCGCGCAGGGGGGGCAGCTCAAGCTGTCCAACAAGATCACCAGCCAGTCGTCGGTGGGCCTGGCCAACCTGGGCCGCACCGGCCACGCCGGTTCGTCGAGTTCCTCGGCCACGCTGCTGTTCGCCGGGGCGGGCGGACTCCTGTTCACGCCGGGTAACGGCGGGGGCGAGACCGTCCCGTCCAGCCAGCAGTGGCAGGCCGACGAGATGGGCGGCGGCGGGTACGTCCTGCTGTTTTCCCCGACCGGCCAGTGCCTGACCGCGGTGGGCAGCGGCAGCCAGGCGTCCGCGCAGCTGGCGCCCTGCGATACCGGCCTCGACCAGCGCTGGTATCACCCGTTCGAGGGGACCGACTCCCAGGGCCGCGACTACTGGCCGCTCCGCAGCGCGTCCGACCACCGCTGCCTGGGGCTGGGCACCGCGTCGGCGGGCGGGTCGGTGGTGGCGGAACTGCAGAAGTGCGGTACCGGCAAGCCGTGGGCGCAGCTGGTCATGTTCTGGTCAGCGTACTGAGCTGGCTTGACAGGCTCGCTACGGCTCGCCTGCTAGCCGAAAATCCCGGGCAGTGTCCCGGTGTGCGCGGCGGCCAGCTCGTCCACCGGGATGTCGAAGCTGACCTGCCCAGCCAGACCCTGCACGACCAGGCTGTCCCCGCCGGTCACGCCAAGCTCAGCGGCGGGCACGCCGTGCCGGGCGGCCAGCGCGGCGAAGGCCTGCTCGGAGCCGGGGCGGACCGCGACCACGGCGCGCGCCGCCGACTCGCTGAACAACTCGGTGAACGGGTCGCCCGGCAGCACCACCCGGCAGCCGAGACCCTGGTCCAGGCAGCATTCGGCCAGCGCGATGGCCAGGCCGCCCTCGGAGAGGTCGTGAGCCGCCTCCAGCAGGCCATCCGCGGCCGCCCCGGTCAGGACCTGCGCCAGGGCCCGCTCGGCGTCCAGATCGACCTCAGGGGGCCGCCCGCCGCAGTGCCCGTGCGTCACCTGGGCCCAGGCCGACCCACCGAACTCGGCCGCGGTCCGGCCCAGGAGCATGATCGGCGCTCCCTCGGTGCGCAGCCCGACCGGCACCCGCCGGGTCACGTCGGCGTGCACGCCGAGCACCCCGACCACCGGGGTGGGATG